>NZ_JBJNOF010000004.1:0-447561 GCF_052166775.1 Serratia sp. CY74737 | reverse complement strand
CCCCCCCCCCCCCCCCCCCCCCCCCCCCCCCCCCCCCCCCCCCCCCCCCCCCCCCCCCCCCCCACGGTTGCGGATGGCTTTTTTCCCTTCCGACGCAGTTTGCTGTGGGCGGAATTACTCTTTTTGCGCCATCACCTTCGCCCGGAACGCCGGACCGGCCACGGCGGTGCGCTCATCGCGGGCCAGCCAGCGGTAGGCGGTCGCGCCGAGGAAGACGCCGATAAACCAGCTGAAGTTGGCCACTTGGTGCAGGGCCGGAATAAAGCTGATGATCAGGCCAATGGCCACCGACGGCAGCAGCGCGGCAATGGCTTTCGGGTTAAAACCGTTGCGGTACCAGTATTTGCCTTTCGGGGTGTCATCAAACAGATCGTCCACGGATACCTGGCCGCGTTTGATCAGATAAAAATCGGCGATCAGGATGCCGAACAATGGGCCAATAAAGGCGCCCAGCACGTCGAGGGTGTAGTGGATAAGCTCCGGCGAATTAAACAAATTCCACGGCGTCAGCAGAATCGACCCAACGGCGGCAATCATCCCGCCGGTGCGGAAGCTGATTTTCTGCGGCGAACAGTTCGAAAAGTCAAAGGCCGGCGAGACGAAGTTGGCCACGATATTGATGCCAATGGTGGCGGTGATCATCGTCAGCAGGCCAATGGCGACCGCCAGATCGTTTCCAATGCGGCTGACGGTTTCAATCGGGTCGGTGATCATGTGGCCAAACAGCGATTGTGTGCCGGAAACAATCACTACGGTGACGATGGAGAACAGCAGGAAGTTGAACGGCAGGCCCCAGCGGTTGCCGCGGCGGATCTCGCCCATGTTTTTGCCGTAGCGGGAGAAATCGCCGAAGTTGAGCAGCGGCCCGGAGAAGTAGGAGACCACCAGCGCGGTGGCGGTGATCATTTGCCAGGTCTGCTCCCCGGCGGTCAGCGATTTGCTGGCCAGGGTAAAGGAAATCCCGTCAAAACCGGTCTTGTATACAATCCAGCCCGCCAGCGCCAGCATCACCACATAGACTGCCGGCCCGGCGATATCGATGAAGCGCTTAATGGCGTTCATGCCGTGCCAAAAGACCATCGCCTGCAGCAGCCACATGGTGGCGAAGCATAGCCAGCCCAGGAGCGACAGGCCGAGGAAGCCGCTTCCGGTGAGCGTGGACAGCGACGGCCAGAACTTGAGCAGCACCAGCATCAGGGCGTTGGCCGCAAGGTAGGTCTGGATCCCATACCAGGCGAAAGCGATAAGCCCGCGGATCACCGCCGGGATATTGGCGCCAAAGACGCCAAACGCCTGGCGGCAGATGACCGCATAGGGCACGCCGGCCATTTGGCTTGGCTTCGCCACCAGGTTGGCGCACAGCTGTACGATGCAAATGCCGATCAGCAGGCAGAGCAGCACCTGCCAACTGGCCAACCCGAGCGTGAAAAAGCTCGCCGCGACCACATAGCCCCCCATGCTGTGCACGTCCGACATCCAGAATGAAAAAATGTTGTACCAGCTCCAGTTTTGGTCGCGCGTCGGCGCGAGATCTTCATTACACAGTCGCGGGCTGTAGCCGGCGGTCGCGTCTTTGGCCGAAACCTGATGCATGTGTGTTGAATGTGGCATGAAACCTGCTCCTCTTGTTATGTGGATTGCTGAGGCTATTGCAGGATCCAGGCCACAATGGCTGATTTTGCATACAGAAACCGAGCGTTATGTATACGATTTTGCTATCGATAGGTGAAACCGGAGTGGGTGAATGAATACTGAACATTGTCTCCAGGCCGCGCCAGCGCTGCAGGACAAAGATGAAACCATTTATCAGGCGTTGATGACGGCGATTGTCGAGCATCAGCTGCCGCCGGGCAGCAAATTGCCGGAGGAGGCGTTGTCCGACGTGTTTGCCGTGAGCCGCACCGGCATCCGTAAGGTGCTGCAACGACTCGCCGCTGTGCAAATGGTTAGCCTGAAGCCCAAACGTGGTGCATATGTCGCCAGCCCGACGGTGGAAGAGGCGCAGGCTATCTTCCGCACGCGCGCGCTGCTGGAGGTCGCCAACCTTCCCGATATTATCGCCCGCTGTCGAGCGCCCCATCTGGCGGCACTGGAGCGCATTATTCAGCTGGAACAGCAGGTGCATGAGGCTTACGACGGCCCGGCGGCGATTCGCTATTCCGCCGATTTTCATATTCAGCTGCAGGCGATCTCGGGCAATTCGGTTATCACCGACATGGTGACGCGTCTTTGCCAGCGTTCTTCCCTGGTCATCGCCACCTGGGGCGCGCCGTGGCGGCAGGGGTGCCGTTGCGACGATCATCAGCAGTTGGTCGGTTTGTTGCGGGATAAAGCGCTGCAGCCTCTGAGCGACGCCCTGATGCGCCATTTTGATCATATTGTCGCCAGCCTGCGCTTTGAGCGCGATGGCGTCAGCCTGCCCGATTTTTCCCGGCTGTTCGCCGGTTACAAGGAGCCGTGATGTCTTCTGTTTGCATACAGGTTATCAACCCCAACACCAGTCAGGCGATGACCGACACCATCGCCGCCGCTGCGCGCACCGCCGCCGCGCCGGGCACCGAGATCCTGGCGGTGTGCCCGCGCGACGGGGTGCCGTCCATTGAAGGGCACTTTGACGAAGCCATCGCGGCGATCGGCGTGCTGGAACAGGTGAGGGTGGGGCGACGGCAGGGCGTTGACGGTCATGTGATCGCCTGTTTCGGCGATCCGGGATTGCTGGCCGCGCGCGAGCTGGCGCAGGGGCCGGTGATCGGCATTGCGGAAGCGGCGATGCATATGGCGTCGATGGTGGCGACCCGTTTTTCGATCGTCACCACGTTACCGCGCACGCTGATTATCGCCCGCCACCTGCTGCATCAGTACGGTTTTCATCAGCATTGCGCGGCGCTGCACGCCATTGACTTGCCGGTGCTGGCGCTGGAAGACGGCAGCGGGCTGGCGCAGGAGAAAGTGCGCGAGCGCTGCATCCGCGCTCTGAAAGAGGATGGCTGCGGGGCGATTGTGCTCGGCTGCGGCGGAATGGCGACGCTGGCGCAGGAACTGACCCGCGAGCTGCGGGCGCCGGTGATTGATGGCGTCAGCGCGGCGGTAAAAATGGTGGAGTCGCTGGTGGCGTTGGGGTTATCGACCAGCAAACAAGGGGACTTGGCCTATCCCGAAACCAAAGCGTTAAGCGGTCAATTTCAGTCGTTAAATCTATTTTAAAGGGATGAAGAATGGTCATTGTCGATGAGAATTACCCCCGTGACCTGCGAGGCTACGCCGGAGATCCGCCGCACGCGCGCTGGCCGGGCAACGCGCGAATTGCCGTGCAGTTTGTGCTAAACTACGAGGAGGGTGCGGAGAATCATGTGCTGCATGGCGATGCGGGATCGGAACAGTTTCTCTCCGATATTATCGGCGCCGCCAGCTATCCGGCGCGCCATATGTCGATGGATTCGCTGTACGAATACGGTAGCCGGGCGGGCTTTTGGCGGATCCACCGCGAGTTCAGCCGGCGTGGCCTGCCGTTGACGGTCTTCGGCGTGGCGATGGCGCTGGCGCGCCAGCCGGAGATTGTCGCGGCGATCAAAGCGGCGAAATACGATGTGGTCAGCCATGGTTGGCGCTGGATCCATTATCAACATATGGATATCGCTGAGGAGCGTGAGCATATGCAAAAAGCGGTGCAAGTGCTGGCCGACCTGTTCGGCAAAGCGCCTACCGGCTGGTATACCGGGCGCGATAGCCCCAACACTCGGCAACTGGTCGTGGAGCAGGGCGGTTTTGATTATGACAGCGATTATTACGGCGATGATTTGCCGTTCTGGAGCGAAGTGGCGTGCGGCGACGGCAGCCGTCGGCCGCACTTGATCGTTCCTTACACGCTGGACGCCAACGACATGCGTTTCGCCACCGCTCAGGGATTTAATACCGCCGAGCAATTTTACACCTATCTGAAAGACAGCTTCGACGTGCTGTACGCTGAGGGCGAGGAGGCGCCGAAGATGATGTCGGTGGGGATGCACTGTCGTCTGCTGGGCAGGCCGGGGCGTTTTCGCGCGCTGCAGCGTTTTCTCGATTATATCCAGCAACACGAACGGGTGTGGGTCTGTACGCGGCAGCAGATAGCGGACCACTGGCGCGAGACCCATCCGTACCCGGGAACATGACGCATGCCTGGCTGCGCTGTGTCGGCCCGCTGCGCAGCGTGTTTTCGTATGGCCAATAACGCTGCCGCTCAGCTCGCTCCAATGCTTTGATGGATCGACAGAGCGGCCGTAGGGCAAACGACCCGCCGCCAATTGAACCTTCGTTTATTTTGCCGCGTTACAATAGGTGAAAATTTCCCCATGGAGCCTATCGTGCGCAAATCCAGATTCTTTCTCGTGACCTTGCTGTGCCTGTGCGGCGCCGCCGTGCTGTACGTCATGGCTTACCGGGCGTTGGGGCATTACCTCAGCGACGGGGAGAAGGCCTACCCGGACATCACCGTTGAAATCCGCTGAGGGCCGTGCGCCGCCGCGGTGATTGCGCCGTTTTTTTCGCACTGATTTACCCGCCATTTACCCGCCGTCGGCAATGATGACGCTGCGTCTCCACACTGTGTGGTTCTCTTGGGCGGAATGCGGTTATGTCACTGCAACAGGTATCGAATGTTTCTTTGAGCAATAACGGCTTAAAAGGCATCGGTTACAAACATTACGCGTTGGCGATCGTGGCGTTTTCGGCGATCGTGCGGTGTATTTCCTTAACGGATCGGTATTTTTGGTGCGACGAGGCCTCCAGCGTGCTGACCAGCCGCTATGATGTGGGCGCTTTGCTGTACCATGCTTCCTTCGATGTTCACCCGCCGCTTTATTACCTGCTGCTGCATGGCTGGATGGTGCTGTTTGGCGACGGCATTATGGCGGCCCGCGCGCTGAGCCTGGTGTTCGGCGTGATGACGGTGGCGCTGGCGATGCGTTTTACCCGTTGGTTGGCCAACGAGCGGGCGGCGCTGACCGCGGGATGGCTGATGGCGATCATGCCGATGGCGGTGCGTTACAGCCAGGAGGCGCGCATGTATGCGCTGATGGGGCTGTTGGCGATCGCCGCCGCCATGGCGCTGGCGAAGTGGCTGAAAACGCCGGATAACCGCCGCTATCTGGCGCTGTATGCGCTGTTGATGACGCTGAGCTTTTATACTCACTACTTCACGATTTTCACGCTGATCGCGCACTGGCTGGTGGTGTTGGCACTGTCGTGCCGCCGCGAAGGCGAGTGTTACATCAGGCAGCCGGCGTGGTGGCTGGCCAATGCGGCGATTGGAGTGGCCTATATTCCCTGGCTGCTGGTGCTGCTCAATCTGCTGGCGCATATTGCCGAACTGCGGGTCGGCGGCGACGTCGGTTGGATCCCTCAGGTTGCCTGGGGCGATCTGCCGGCGATGTATTGGCGTTTTCTCACCGGGCATGATGGCAGCAACTATCCCACGATCATTCTCTGGCTGCTGCCGGCGATGTTTGTCGCCTTATGTTCACTGCTGCTGTGGCGGCGCCAGATGCCGAGAAAATATGCGCTGCTGCTGCTTGGCGGCATGCTGATCCCGGTGACGTTGGTATTCGCCATTTCCTGGCGTTCGCCGCTGTTTGTCGATCGCTACCTTTATTCCGCCGCGCTCGGCATTCCGCTGGTATTGGGCGTGCTGATCGCCGGTACGAAAAGCCGGGTGCGCGGGATCTCTTTGCTGCTGTTCTTCAGCCTGCTGTTCGGCTGCGGCGTGCGCAACGACTATCCGGTCGAGAAAGATGAGTTCAAGGTGATGGTGCACTACATCAACAGTAACTATCAGCCCAACGATGCGGTGGTGGTCAGCAACATGTTCAACTACCTGAGCTATGTGTATTACAACAAGAAGGGCTATCGCGCCTTGCTGTATACCCCCGCCAGGCCCAACGGCATTTCGGGCAAGCCCAATGCCTATGGTTTCGGCACCTTTTTCCACGATCGGGCGGCGCAGACCTACGTCGATAACCTCAGCGCGTTAGCGAAAGACCATCGCCGGGTCTGGCTGGTCAGCGGCGGGGATTTCAATCAGGACTTCGGCCGTTCGCCGCCGGGGTGGGTCAATACCGGCACCTTCAAAAGCGGCGGTTTCGAGTCGAGGCTATTCGTGGTGCCTTGAGCGGAATGTCATATTTCCCATTCGGCGTTACATCTGGCCGAGCAAACTTACGCGGGGATGACAGTTCTATACATTGGGATTGGTACTGTAGCTCTACCCGATGATGTTGTGTGTTATCCATTCCCTGTAGTGTATTACCCCATCCCTGTTAAGTTTATCCCGCCTTGTGCGGGATTTTTTTTATCTGCGCATACCCGGCGGCGCGTAGCGCGATTTTTTTGAATAACACCGTCAGTTTTATTCAGTATTCAGCCGTTGCGCGCTTGATTAGATTGAACGCGAGATGGGCGTCGTCGGCGCCTCTGTGCAATGAGTGGAGAATTTCTATGGCGAAGACAGTAGTGGTGTTTCATTCCGGCTACGGCCATACCGAGCGTTTGGCGAAAGTGGTGGCGGAAGGCGCAGGGGCCGAACTGATCGCTATCGATCAGGAAGGCGATATCAGCGATGAAGCGTGGCAGAAGCTGGATGAGGCGGACGCCATCATCTTTGGCTCACCGACCTATATGGGCGGCCCGTCTTGGCAGTTCAAGAAATTCGCCGACGCCAGCTCCAAAGCCTGGTTCGGCCGCAAGTGGCAGGACAAAGTGTTCGGCGGCTTTACCAACAGCGCCAGCCTGAACGGCGACAAGCAGGTTACGCTGATTGCGCTGCAAACGCTGGCTTCGCAACATGGCGGCCTGTGGGTCAGTCTGGGGCTGTTGCCGGCCAACACCAAATCGGCGCAGCGTACCGATGTCAACAACCTGGGCGGTTCGGTGGGGCTGTTGGTGCAGACGCCGTCGGATGCCGGCGTGGACGAGATGCTGTCGGGCGATCTGGCGACCGCCAAGCTCTATGGCCAGCGCGTGGCGGGCTTTGCCGCCAAACTGGCGTAAGGCCTTGCCGCGTGCAGCGTTCATTTTCTCTGCACATTTGGCGTGTAAGCTGCGAAATGTTATTAGCCTGCTTGGGCTAACGCTGCATTTCGTACAAATATTCCCGGTTCCTAGGCCGGGTTTTTTGTTGCTAAGGTCTGCTTAAGCTTTCGCCGCTACACTGCGTGGCAGCACAGGCATGCAATGAATGGCTGTGTCGTAACTGTCGATTTGCTGTTGTTCAAGCAAGCCCGCTTTAGGCGGGCTTTTTTTGGGTTGTTATTGCACGGGCGGCCCAGTTGCAGGAAAATAATCACGTAGTTATTCAAATATCATTCAACGAGTAATAACCACAATATTATTAATGTAATTAACGTCGTCGGCGGCCGATTACGCTTTGCGCTATGCTGTCAGCAGAGCTGAGCATTATTTTCTGACGGTATGCGGGGGAGTCCACCGCCGCCACATTAGGTTAAGAAAAGTCTGTTAATTAATTGTTAATGCTTTTTATTATTGATTTGTCTGGCTTTTTTGGTTGAAATCCGGGTTGATTATCCCTCACTGGCCGGGCGAGAGAGTATGCACATTATTATTCTGGTTATTAGCAAAATATGGGCGAGGCGATGAACGCCAGAATAAACGCCAGGCATGGCCTGCCGCTTACGGTTCAGCTCATCAATCTTTTCATGCTGGCCTTTTTACTTTCCCTGGTGGGCATTCTTAGCCGGCCGATTGGCTCGCTTTCTTTATTTTGGCCGGTGAATGCGATTCTGCTCGGCCTGCTGCTGCGCAAACCCGCTTACGCCACGCCGCTCGGCTGGCTCACGACCTATCTGGGCATGGTTGCCGCCGATCTCAGCACCGGCGAGGGCTGGTCTTTGGCGCTGTGGCTGAACGCCTGCAACATGTCGCTGATCGTCGTCGGTTACGGCATTATGCTGATGCTGCCGCAATCTCAACGGCGCATGGGTAAACCCCAGGCGATACTCTATATGTTCAGCGCCAGCCTGGCCGGTGCGGCGGTGGCGTCGACGCTGTCCGTGCTGCGCAACGATAGCCTGTACAACAACACGGTGGTGGTCGCCTGGCTGGCCTGGTTCAGCGAACAGTTTTCGACGACCCTGCTGCTGTTGCCGGTGCTAATGGCGGCGCCGCGGTTGAAACAGCTGTTGCGCATGCAGGTGCGTTGGCGCTTGAAAGGCTGCCTGCCGCTGCTGGCGTTGCTGCTGTCGCTGGCGTTCAGCGTCTATATCGGCGGGCCGGGCGCGATCGCCTTCCCGATCCCGGCGCTGCTGTGGTGCGCGGTGCGCTACCAGCTGTTCCCCGTGACGTTGCTGACGCTGTTGACCGGTATGTCCGAGATCAGCAGCATCTCCGCCAACCTGGTGCTGTATGAAACGCCGAACAACCATAATGCCTTCCTCGACACGCTGATGTCCGCCCGATTGGGTATCGCCATGCTGGTGATGGGGCCGCTGATCCTCGCCAGTTCCATCGCGGCCAACCGTAAGCTTATGCGGCGTCTGGAGCACAGTGCCAACCACGATTTCCTGACCGGCGTGCTGGCGCGCAGCGCGATGACGCGCAAAGCGGGCGAGCTGTTGGAGCACAAGCACCGTTCCAAAGAAGCGGTGTCGTTACTGCTGATCGATATCGATCATTTCAAGCAGATCAACGATACGCACGGCCACAGCGCCGGCGATCAGGTGCTGGCGTCGTTCGCGCATATCGTGCGGCGCGAGCTGCGGCACGATCAGCTATTCGGCCGCTTGGGCGGGGAAGAGTTCGCCATCATGCTGCCGCGCGCGTTGGCGGCGCAGGGCGTGGCGCTGGGGGAGCATCTGCGCCGGCTGGTGGAGCAGACGGAGCTGCAGGCGGAAGGCAAGCAGACGTTGAAAATCACCATCAGCGTCGGCGTCGCCAGTTTGGCGATGAACGAGGTGAAATCGCTGGAGCAGTTGATGAACATGGCGGATATCGCGCTGTATCGCGCCAAATCGCAGGGGCGTAATCGGGTGGAGTCGTTCAACGTGGTGAACGGCAACAGCGTCGAGCATATCCTGTTCCGCTAACCGTTTTCAGCCTTGTCTGGGCTCGAAGCGGGTTTCGCAGTTAGGGCAAATCAATATCACGTCTTGCAGCATTGCCGCGCATTTTTGCCGGGTAACATAGCCGCATTTAGGGCAGACGATTTGGGTGGAGCGGTTGATAAAACCTTTGACGCTGCTGGAATCGGACATATCAATAGCCTGTGTCAGGTGAAAACTCACGCTAACACAGGCGACGACACATTTCGTTGGTTATTTTCTGTACGCAGAGGCTTACAGGCTTTTCAGCGCCTTGATGGTCTCATCCATGTCGATCTCGTGCTCGGAGAAAGTATGGGTGGTGTTCTGGAAGGTGGTGATGGTCAGCATGCGCAGCGTTTGCATGGCCTGCGCCTGGTCTTCGGACTGCGGGCGAATGCGGTTCATCAGCAGGCCGACTGACAGCACGGTGTTCTCTTTATCCACGTCGGCTTTGACCGGCACTTCCTTGGTGAAGGTATTGAAAGACTTGATGCTGGTGATCTTGATTCTTTCATTGGCGATAATGATGTATTTGCTGGGCGCCAACACTTTGACCGCATAAGCCGACGGGCCTTTGGTGTTGTTGGTCGGTTCGAAGGTCACCGCCGCGTTTTTCTTAATCAGCTCCGGGTTTTGCACTTTAATCACGTGAAAATAACGATTTTCTCCGTTCTCGTCGGTAATAAAGCCGAAGCCTTTGTCTTCAAAAAAAGTCGTTATCTTGCCGTTCATCGCTATTCTCACAAAAAGGTTCAATACAGCGCTTATGATAGCGCGGAATGCCTTGCAGCGACAGATTGCGCGGGCGGCATTTAGTCATGCGATAACGGCATTTAGCGGCTTCCCAGCGACATGCTATGTTCATGCTGACTTTATTCAATGCGCAAAAAGGAATAGCGATGGGCATCAAACGTCTCAATCACGCCGTGCTGTACGTCAGCGACGTGCGGCAGAGCGCCGATTTTTATCATCAGGTATTAGGCTTCAAGCTGAAGCCGTCCGACAGCCCCGATCGGGCGGTATTTACCCAGGCCGCCGACTCGGACAACGATCACGATTTGGCGTTGTTCAGCAAGAACCTGGGCCAGCAGCGCGCCGGGGTGTTTCGCGCCAACGGCGAGCCGCCGGCGGACCATGAACCGCCGGCCGGGCTGTATCATCTGGCCTGGGAAGTGGACAGCCTGGAAGAGCTGGAGCGCATTCGCCATCAGCTGGCCGAACGCGGCATTCTCGGGTTGGAAGAGGATCACGGCGTGCACAAAAGCATTTATGGTCACGACCCGGACGGGCTGCTGTTCGAGGTGACCTGGTTTATTCCCCCGGCGTTGCTGACCGAAGAGGATAAAAACCAGCAGGGGATCCGCCCGTTGGATTTCGCCGCCGAGAAGCGGCGTTTCGCCGGCCTCTAACCTGCTCCTGCGCGGGGCGCATCGGCGCCCCGACGCTCACAGCACTTTGTTGAGGAAGTTGACGGTGCGCGGGTGCTGCGGCTGAGCCAGCACCTGTCTGGCATCGCCCTGCTCGACGATCTGCCCGTCGACCATAAACACCACCCGATCCGCCGCTTCGCGCGCAAAGCCGATTTCATGTGTCACCACCACCAGCGTGACGCCCAGATCCGCCAACCCTTTAATCACGTCCAGCACTTCGCCGACCAGCTCGGGATCGAGTGCGGAGGTCGGCTCATCGAACAGGATCACCTTCGGGTTCAGCGCCAGCGCGCGCGCGATGGCGATGCGCTGCTGTTGGCCGCCGGAGAGGTGGCGCGGGTAGGCGTCCGCCTTGTGGCGCAGCCCGACCGTATCCAGCAGCTCATAGGCCACCGCTTTCGCCCGTTCGCGGGAGTGGATCTTGTGCACCACCGGCGCTTCGATGATGTTTTCCAGCACCGTCAGATGCGGGAACAGGTTGAAGTTTTGGAACACGTAGCCGACGTTGATGCGCTGCCGGAGGATGGCCTTTTCCTTCAGCTCGTACAGCCGGTTGCCCTTGCGGCGGTAGCCGACGTAGTCGCCGTCGATGCGGATAAAGCCTTCGTCCACGCGCTCCAGATGGTTGATCGCACGCAGCAGCGTCGATTTTCCGGAGCCGGAAGGCCCGAGGATCACGGTCACGGTGCCCGGCTGCAGCGTCAGGCTGACGTCGTCCAGCGCCTTGTGTTTGCCGAAGAACTTGCTGACGTTGCTGATTTCGATCAGGCCGCGCGCCGGCACCGGGGTGAGGTTGCGTGCCGGCTGTTCGGGCAAGGCGTAATAATCAATGGCTTCAGACATGCGGGTCTCCTAACGTTTTAGCCAGCCGGCCAGTTTCTGCCAGGGCGTCGGCGGCAGTTCGCGCACCGCGCCCCGGGCGAAATAGCGTTCGATGTAGTATTGGATCACCGACAGGGCGGTGGTGATGAACAGATACCAGACGGTGGCCACCATCAGCAGCGGTATCACCTGCTGGGTGCGGTTATAGATCACCTGGATGGTGTAAAACAGCTCCGGCAGCGCCAGCACATAAACGATTGAGGTGCCTTTCGCCAGACTGATGATCTCGTTGAATCCGGTCGGAATAATGGATCGCAGCGCCTGCGGCAGAATGATGCGGAAGGTGCGGCGATAGCCCGGCAGGCCCAGCGCCGCCGCCGCTTCGTGCTGGCCGTAATCCACGCCCAGGATGCCGCCGCGGATGATCTCGGCGGTATAGGCGGACTGCACCAGCGTCAGACCCAGCACCGCCACGGCGAACTGGCCGAGGATATCGATGGTCGGGTAGCTGGCGAACACCACCGAGGTAAAGGGAATGCCCAGCGAGATGGCGTCGTACAGATAGGAAAAGTTATACAGGATGATCAGCACCAGGATCAGCGGCAGCGAGCGAAACAGCCAGATATACCCCCAGGCCAGCGACGCCAGCAGGTAAGAGCGCGACAGCCGCGCCAGCGCCAGCAGGGTGCCGAACAGGATGCTGAACAGCGTACCGAGCAGCGTCAGCAGCAGGGTCTGTCCCAGCCCTGCCAGCACCGCCGGGGCGAAGAACCACTCGGCGAACACGCCCCATTCCCAGCGCGCGTTGCCCGCCACCGATTGCACGATGGCGGCCAGAATAAACAGCGAAAACAGCGCGCCGATCAGCCGCAGCGGATAGCGGGCGGGCACCACTTTCAAGACTTCTTGTTTGGACATGTCATGTCTCCTGATACAGATAAAGGGGCCTTAGGCGATTTTCCTTTCCGACGCGCAACAACAGGCGTCTTCTGCAATCAGGCTTTTGCGGAACGGCAGGCGGCCATCGTAGGGCGGGCGGCTGTAAACCTCGCTGTCGACGGTGGGATCGAACTGCGGCTGATAACCGTTGCTCAGGTACAGGCCCACCGCTTCGGGCTGGCGAAAGCCGGTGGTCAGATAGAGCCGGCGATAACCCTGCGCCAGCGCCAGCGTTTCCAACTGCTGCAACACCCGTTGCGCCAGGCCCTGGCGGCGCAGATCGCCCCGCGTCCAGATACGCTTCAGCTCGGCGGTTTGCCCGTCATAGCGCTTGAAGGCGCCCATGGCGATCGGCGCACCGGCGCGCAGCAGCACGATGAAGGCGCCCTGCGGCGGCGCGTACAGGTCCAGCGGTTCCGGTTCCTGGTCACCAAAATAGTCGCCGTAGCGCTGACGATATTCGCCGAACAGCCCCTCGATCACCGGGGCGACCAGCGGATCGGTCGGCAGCGTCTGAATGAAAGTGTCTTGCGTCATCGCACGCTCCTAATCGCCCAGACCGGGCGGGTTGATTTCCGACTGCGCAAGGCGTTCGACGCTCTCGCCCCAGCGGTTGAGCACCTGATCGTACTGTCCGCCGCGGATCGCGCCGTTCAGCGCTTCATTCACCGCCTGCACCAGCCCGTTGCCTTTACGGGTGGTGACGGCGATGTGCGCCGCCTTGGGCCAACCGCCTTCCACCGTGCCCGCCAGCCGGGTACGGCCATTCAGCGCCGCTTTATAGGCGCCCAGCACGTTGGGCCCGAAATAGGCGTCGGCCCGGCCGGACTGGATCGCCAGCGTGGCGGCCGCATCGTCGGTTACGTAGATCGGCTGGAAGGGTTTGAGCCCCTGCTGCCGATTCTGCTTGTCCCACGCCAGCAAAATGGCTTCCTGGTTGGTGCCGGAGCCGACGATGATCTTTAATCCGGCGATATCGGCAGGCTGTTTGATCGTCGCTATCTTGCCGCCGGTTTTGACATAAAAGCCGAGCGAGTCAATGCGATAGGTGGCGAAGTCGAAGCGGGTTTTGCGCTCTTTGGTGACGGTGACGTTGGTGATGGCCGCGTCATACTTGCCGGAAACCACCCCCAGCGGCCAGTCTTCCCACGAGGTTTGCACCACGTTCAGTTCCAGCCCCAGGCTGTCGGCCACCAACTGCGCGATATCCACTTCGCTGCCGATAAGCCGCCGGTTGTCGGCGGCGAACAGCGCCAGCGGCGGCGTGTTGAGCGCGGCGATCGCGACGGTGAACCGGCCCGGCTTCACGAAGCGGAAATCGGCCGGCAGCTTGGCGATCGCCTGCGGGTTTTTCGGCGCATGGATAGGGGTTTCATTGGCCTGCAAATCGATGCCGGTGCCCGCCTGCGCGGCGCCGGTCAAGCTCAGCAAGGCCGCCACGAGAGCGGCGGTAACGGTTTTCTGCATAGCGGGTATTCCTGAAAACGATCTTATTATTGGGTGAATCTGTTCAACGGACGCTTCAGGCCCAGGTGCTCGCGCAGCGTATCGCCGTGGTACGCCTGGCGGAACAGGCCGCGCCGTTGCAGGACGGGGACCACCCGATCGACGAAGTGCCCGAAGGCGTTGGGCGTACCGCCGCTGATGATGAAGCCGTCGGCGGCTTCGCCGTCGAACCAGCGTTGCAGGCCGTCCGCCACCGCTTCCGGCGTGCCGCTGAACACCGGGCGCGGCGAGGCGGCTTCCAGCGCCACCTGGCGCAGCGTGAGGTTACGCTCGCGGGCGTTGCGCTTGATGGCGTCGGTGGTGCTGCGGAAGCTGTTTTGCCCCAGATCGCCGATGTCCGGGAAGGGGGCGTCCAACGGATGGCGGGAAAAGTCGTAATGTTCGAAATAGCGGCCAAGGTAGTTGAGGGCGTTCTCGATGCTGACCAGACGGGCCGTCTCCTGGTACTGGCGCTCGACGTCCGCATCGTCGTCGCCGACGATCACACTCACGCCCTGGAAGATGCGCAGGTCGTCGGGTTCGCGCCCCTGTTCCACCAGCTGCCGCTTCACGTCCTGGTAGAAATCCTGCGCCTGCTCCAGCGTGTCGTGATGGGTGAAGATCGCATCGGCGTGCTTGGCCGCCAGCCGTTTGCCGTCTTCGGAGGCGCCGGCCTGGAACAGGATCGGGCGGCCCTGCGGCGTGCGGCCGATGTTCAACGGCCCCTGCACCGAGAAGAACTCCCCCTGATGATTGAGGGTGTGCAGTTTCCCGGCGCGGAAAAATTCGCCGCTGGCCTTATTGCGCACGAAGGCATCGTCTTCCCAGGAGTCCCACAGTCCTTTGGCGACGTCGAGAAACTCGCCGGCGATGCGGTAACGCAGGCTGTGCTCCGGGTGCTCGGCGCGCGAGAAGTTTTTGGCCGAACCTTCCAGCGGCGACGTCACCACGTTCCAGCCCGCGCGGCCGTTGCTCAGGTGATCGAGGCTGGCGAACTGGCGGGCGACGGTGAACGGATCGCTGTAGGACGTGGAGAGCGTGCCCACCAGGCCAATTTTGTCGGTGGCGGCGGACAACGCGGCCAATAAGGTCAACGGCTCGAAACGGTTAAGAAAATGCGGAATGGACTTTTCGTTGATATATAAGCCATCGGCGACGAAGACGAAATCGAATTTCCCTTGTTCGGCTTTTTTCGCCGAGGCGATATTAAATTCGAGGTTGATGCTGGCGTCGGCGGTGGCGTCCGGGTGGCGCCAGGCGGACATATTTCCCGAGGCGCCGTGCAGAATGGCGCCCAGCCGTAATTGCCGTTGATTATTCGCGTTGTCGCTCATCGTGATTATCCTGTCATGCGCCGAAAGGCGCGCGGTGTCTGATGCGTCCACTATTGATGAGCGCTGTCGGGATGTAAAACAACAAAACAGCATATTCAAATGTTGAAAACTGCAAATATCACGGCGAGCGAAAATAATAATCCCCGGCACGGCATCAGCGGCGTCGGGGAAATACTATTTCACGTTATTCAGGCGTTGCTGAGGGCTTTTTTCGCTGCGGGGGTTAATTGTTGCAGCGTGCGCTCCGCCAGCAGCGAAAAATAGCGGGCGGCAGGAAAGAGGGCGCGCTCATCGGGATTGAAACGCGGATGGTGCAGGCCGAATTCGCTGGCGGAGCCGATGCTGACGAACGCGCCCGGCACGTGATGCAGATACAGCGCGAAATCCTCGCCGCCCATCTGCAGCTCCGCCTCTTCGACCCGGTAGCCGGCCTCGGCGGCGACGGTTTTGCTGAACGCCGCCCAATGGGCGTCGTTGATCACCGCCGGCGGCCCCGGCTGCCAGTGGAGTTCGGCCTGCGCGCCGAGCGCGGCGGCAACGCCGTCGATCACCTGGCGAATTTTATCCGGCACCTGGCAGCGCACCGCATCACTGTGGGTGCGCACCGTGCCTTCCAGCTCGACGGTTTGCGGCAGCACGTTCCAGGTATTGCCGCCTTCGATGCGCGTCACGCTCACCACCAGCGATTCCAGCGAGCTGAAGCTGCGGCTGGGCAGCGTTTGCAGCGCGCCGACGATCTGGCTGGCGGTGACGATGGTATCGACACCCTGTTCCGGTTTGGCGGCGTGGGCGCCTTTGCCGGTAATGCGGATCTGGAAGCGATCGACGTTGGCGTAGAACGGCCCGGCGCGGGTGGCGAAGGTGCCGGTGGGCAGCTCCGGCGCATTGTGCAGGCCAAATATCGCCGCGACGTTATCCAGCGCGCCGGCGTCGATCAGGTGTCGGGCGCCGTTGAAGGTCTCTTCCGCCGGCTGGAAGAAGATGCGCACCGTGCCCGCCAGTTCGGCTTCACGCGCTTTGAGCAGGTGTGCGGCGCCGAGCATCACCGAGGTGTGAAAGTCGTGCCCGCAGGCGTGCATCACGCCGCTGTTTTGCGAGCTGAAGGGCACGTCGGCGATTTCGTCGATCGGCAGGGCGTCGATGTCGCCGCGCAGCGCGATGATCGGCCCCTGGCCGCTGCCGATCTCCGCCACGACTCCGGTTTTCAGCGCCAACGGCAGAAGGCGAATCCCCGCCTCTTGCAGCCAGCGGGTCAGGCGGGCGGTGGTGGCGAATTCGTGATTGGAAAGCTCCGGGTTTTGGTGCAGTTCACGCCGATAGGCGATGATCTTGTCTGCCAACTGGCTGGTCATAGGCTTGGCTCACAGTGGGAAATAAACCCTAACCCTAGTGCAGGGGCCGCCGAAGCAAAAAGACCATCTGGTTATATTTCATAGCGATTGTGTTTGCACGGCGCGTCAACGATGGGGGAAAGGGGCAGGTTTAGGCGTTCGCGCGTTGTTCGCCGGCGCAGGGAGAGGATTGACCTGGAACGGTAACTTACTGCAACCGGTGTCATTCATTTACACCGGACAACACGGATTTTTTCACTCTTTATCGGATTTCTGTGATCGCGGTGGTGGACAAAATCCTGCCTGCTTGCTGTACTGTAATCGACACAGGTTTTGTGTCTTTCATTCACGTTAAAGGTAAGTTTGATGTCTAAGATTAAAGGTAGCGTTAAGTGGTTTAATGAATCCAAGGGCTTCGGTTTCATTACTCCGGAAGATGGTAGCAAGGACGTTTTCGTTCACTTCTCTGCCATCGTTAGCAACGGTTTCAAAACGCTTGCTGAAGGCCAGCGTGTAGAATTTGAAATCACGAACGGTGCCAAAGGCCCATCTGCCGCTAACGTTACTGCTATCTAAGCTGCGTAGCTGAATTTCTTAAAACCCGCTCATTGAGCGGGTTTTTTATTGGGCGCGTTATGCGTCGCTGCGGCGGGCCAACAGGCTGAACAGCAGGATGGCGATGGCGTAGCAGCCAACGATGGTCAGCGCCATCGACAGGCCCGAGGTGCCGCCCAGCCCGGTGAGCGGCACGGCGCAGGCACCGAGCGCGAACATGCACACGCCGATCAAGGCCGACGCGCTGCCGGCTTTGTCCCCCTGGCTTTGCATCGCCAGCGACGAGGCGGTCGGGCCGACGATGCCGATCACCGCCACCGAGAAGAACAGCGGCACCAGCAACACGACCAGCGGCGCATGCAGCGCGGCGGCCAACAACAGCAACAGCGATGCGATGGCCGCCAGCGTTAACCCCCCCCTCAACACCCGGCGTTCCCCCCAACGTGAACTGAGACGGCTGGCCAGCTGCGCCGCAATGATCAGCCCGACGCCGTTAATGGCGAAGCACAGGCTGAACATCTGTGGGCTGAGGCCGTAGATCTGCTGCAAGACGAAAGGCGAAGCGCCGATATAGGCGAACATGCCGGCCATTACGAAGCCCTGCGTCAGGCACAGGCCCATGAAATAGCGCTGGGTCAGCAACCCGCCGAGCGACATCAGCATCGCCAGAATGCCGCCCTGGCTGCGGCGCTCGACCGGCAGGGACTCGCGCAGCTTCAGCGCCGACAGGCTGAACAGCAGCACGGCGATGGCCGCCAGCACGCCGAAGATGCCGCGCCAGTTCATCACCTGCAGCATGACGCCGCCCAGCACCGGTGCGACGATCGGCGCCAGGCCATTGACCAGCATCAGCAAGGCGAAGAAACGGGTCAGCTCATGACCGGCATACAGATCGCGGGCAATGGCGCGGGAAATCACCGCGCCGCCGGCGCCGGCGATGCCCTGGAGCAGACGGGCGATCAGCAATTGGTCGATGGTGGGCGCCAGCGCGCACCACAGCGAAGCGCCCAGCAGCAGGATCAGCGACAGCAGCAGCGGGCGCATACGGCCCAGTTTGTCGCTGTAAGGGCCAAAAATCAGCTGGCCGACGCCCAGGCCGAGCAGCCCGGCGGTCAGGCTGAGCTGTGCGGCGGCGGTGGAGGTATTCAGCTCGCCCGCCATTTCCGGCAGGGCGGGCAGATAGAGATCGGTGCACAGCGGCCCCAGCGCGGCCAACAGGCCAAGCACGACGGCGTACACCAGACGTTGTCTGGCTAAGTGTTTGGTCATGGGAGATTAAGATTTCCTGAACAGGTGAGAAATGGCCTGCTGATACAGATCGCGCAGCAGGGACGCATCGGCTTTTTGCGTGGTAAGGATACGGTAACCGGTGCCTTCGCTCATGACGGCGATAAACTCCACCCGCGCGGCGATCTCTTCCGCGCTGAAATCGGGATACAGCCGCTGCAGGTTGTGGCACACGTGGCGAAACAGCCGCGCCTCCGCATCGCTGAGCAGTTTGGCCACCACCGGGTTGCGCGTGGCCTCGGCGGTCACTTCCAGCATCAGCATGTGATCGGTTTCGCTCTCGCCCGGTTGCTGAAACAGCGTGCGCGCCGCCAGCGTGCCGGCGATCAGGTTGATGTGATCGCCAAGGTTTTCCAGGCGCTGCATCTTGCTGGTGATGATGCGATTGACGATCTCTTCGATAATCGCGTCTTTATTGGCGAAATAGCGATAGATTTGCCCGACGCTGAGCTGCGAGCCCTGGGCAATCTGCGCCATGCTGGCGGCATGGAAGCCGTGGCGGCGGAAGCTGGTTTTCGCCGCTTCGACGATCTGATCGCGGCGCGCCTGCACTTTGGCCTGTTTACTGTCGTTGGGGGAGAGCATCTGCCCGATCCTTTGCTGCGCGTGAGCCGGGTTCACAATTTTGGGTGTGAACGTTCATTCTCAATTGTAGTGTAACGGATGGGGAGGACGCAAGATGAACGCGCGCTGCGGGGAAAGGGGGGTTAGGCGAACAGGTAGGCGTTGATAAAGGCGGCGACGATCAGCACGCACAGCGCAACGGCGATCGTTTCGGCGGTGGTTTTCGGCAGGCTAAACATAGCGATTTCTCATCCAGTCAGGAGTTCTGGATGAGATTATGCGCATGCAAGATTAAGGAAACATTAAGGGCTTAGCGCCCGTTGACCCACATCACCAGCATGAAGGCCAGCAGCGTCATCGCCAGCGAGCCGGCCAGGTTAAGCAGCATGTTGGCCAATGCCCAGCCGAAGCGGCTGTCCTGCATCAGATACACCACCTCCAGCGAAAAGGTGGAGAAGGTGGTCAGGCCGCCGCAGAAGCCGGTGGTGATCAGCAGTTTCCAGGTGGGATCCAGGTGTGTCATGCGGGTGAAAATCGCCATCGCCAGACCGATGATAAAACCGCCGATCAGATTGACCATCAGCGTCCCTAGCGGAATGTGGGCGTTCAGCGGATTCATTTTCATGCTTACCGCCCAGCGCAAAACGCTGCCGACGCCGCCGCCGATAAAGACGGCCAGTAAAGAACTCAACATGGGGCAACTCCCTTTCAAACAGAGAAATTCACGGGCTCGGAAAGGGACAGGCGTAACGCTACGCGCCTCTCTCCGAGAGGTTACGTAGACATCATCAGCCTGTGAAGGCGGTTAGGGAGGAATGTCATCTCCAGCGTGCCGCACGGCCTTTTTCACCGTACCCGATGGATGTTACACCTAACGCCGTCTATTTTGTAGTATCGACCCCCTGCGAGGTAAAACCGATGGAAATCAGAGCGGCGCGTCTGGGCGACCGGCACGCTATCGCCGAATTGATGACGGTGTTGGGCTATCCTGGCACCGAGGCGTTTCTGACGCAGCGCATGCAGCAACTGTTGGCGCACCCGGACGAGGCGCTGCTGGTGGCGGCGGACGGGGCGCAGGTGCTGGGCGTGTTGTCGCTGCATTTCCTGCCGCAGCTGGCGTTGGCCGGCGACATTGGCCGCATCAGCTATTTTTGCGTCGACGATCGGGCGCGCGGCGCGGGCGTGGGGCGGCGGTTGTTGGCGGAGGGAGAGGCGCTGGCGCACCGTCGCGGCTGCGATCGGTTGGAGGTTCATTGCCACAGTCGCCGCGAGCGGGCCCATGCGTTTTACCTGCGCGAAGGCTTTGTTGAAGCGCCGAAGTATTTTGCCAAGTCATTAAGCTAGTAAGTTACTCCCCTGGCGGCACTGCCGTTTCCAGCCGGTTGCGGCCGTTTTGCTTCGCCCGATAGAGCGCGCTGTCGGCCGTTTTCAGCCAGTCCAGATAGCCGCCCAACGCGGGGTGGTAGTTGGCGATGCCGGCGCTGATCTGCAGCCGCAGTTGCGGCGCCTCCTTGAAGCTGACCGCGTCCAGCCGCTGCTGGATGCGTCGCAGGACGATTTCCGCCTGCTCGGCGTTGGTGTTCGGCAGCACCGCGCCAAACTCGTCGCCGCCGTAGCGCCCGACGATATCCACGTTACGCAAGCCGATCAGCAGCTCTTCCGCCAGCGCCGCCAGGGCCTCATCCCCCAAAGCATGGCCGAAGGTGTCGTTGATGGTTTTGAAGCGGTCGATATCCATCAGGATCAGCGTGGCCTTATCCTGGTAGCGACGGCAACTGTCGAACTGACGATGCAGCAGATGCTCCCAGTGGCGACGGTTGTATAAGCCGGTCAGCCCATCGCGGGTGCTGATGCGCTGCAGCTCCTGTTTCTTTTCCGCCAGCCGCTTGGCGGTGCGGTAAGTCACCAGCCCGAGCAGCGTCGGGTAAAGGTAGATCATCGGCAGGCACAGATAGACCTGCAACGGCGTGCTGTAGGGGTGAAACGGGAAGCCGAGCAGCGCGGCGGTGAACGCCGCCGTGGCCAGTTGCATGGCCAATCCTTTTACAAACAGCGTTTTGCCGGCTGAAGCGATGTTATTCATGCTCATCATCGACAGGATGACGATGGCGGGCAGCGCGTTGAACGCCATCATCGCCGCCCAGAAGCCGCCGAAAGCGGAGTCGATCAGCAGGTTGCGAATTTCGGCTTTGAACGGATCTTTGGCGCGGCAGGCCAGGCGGTACGCGAGATGCGGCCAGAGAAAGCCGTGAAAGGCCAGCAATAGCCAGATCGCCGCGGGCGGAGCCAGGGGATAGAGCGCGGCGCAGACGCAGATAAAGCCGAGCCCCAGACCGACGGCGCGGGGCAGGTAGGTGCGTTTGGCGAAGCTGAGGCCGGATTTTCGGGCATCGAAAATGGGTGGGGCAATATACATCCGGCATCTCCCTGATGAGTATCATGGCAGCGTATCATGTGGGTGATAAACTAAGAATAGTCTGGGATTCACGTCCAGAGGCGCTGTGGCATTACTGCGACCGATCTCACTCTGTTACATGTTGCGGTTGTGCGAGCCGAAGGAAAGTCGCTAAATATTCGCAGGCAAGGTCAGTTTTTCTCGCTGTTCACGCAGCGCTCTATGATAAGAAGGTGAGTATGGAAGGTATCAGCATTACCAAACTTCTGGTGATTGCGGTGTTGGTGATTTTACTGTTCGGCACCAGCAAACTGCGTACGCTCGGCGCCGATCTTGGCGCGGCGCTGAAAGGCTTTAAAAAAGCCGTGGGCGATGACAGCACGCCGCCGGCCGCCGGCAACAACGCCGCCGAAAGCCAGTCCGCTCAGCAGAGCGTCGAAAAGAAAGACGTTTAACCCCGTCTGACTGCGCGCAATAAAAAACGGATGCCTTGTGGACATCCGTTTTTTGGCGTTTCCGCCGTCTATAGCGTAACAAACTATTACGCGTTATTTCACTTCCATCCCTTTGGCCTGCAGATCGGCGTGGTAAGACGAACGCACGAACGGGCCGCAGGCGGCGTGGGTGAAGCCCATCGCCATCGCTTCTTCTTTCATCTCGTCAAACTCGGCAGGGCTGACGTAGCGCTGCACCGGCAGGTGGTGACGGCTCGGCTGCAGGTACTGACCCAGCGTCAGCATGGTCACGCCGTGGCGACGCAGATCGCGCATCACTTCAATGATTTCCGCGTTGGTTTCGCCCAGGCCGACCATCAGGCCGGATTTGGTCGGGATATCCGGGTGCGCTTCTTTAAAGCGCTCCAGCAGCTTCAGCGACCATTCGTAGTTGGCGCCCGGACGCACCTGGCGGTAGACGCGCGGCACGTTTTCCAGGTTGTGGTTGAATACGTCCGGCGGCGTGGCGGTGAGGATCTCCAGCGCGCGGTCCATACGGCCGCGGAAGTCCGGCACCAGCGTTTCAATTTTGATGTTCGGGCTTTTGGCGCGGATGGCGGAGATGCAGTCGGCAAAGTGCTGAGCGCCGCCGTCGCGCAGATCGTCGCGGTCAACCGAGGTGATCACCACGTAACGCAGCGCCATGTCGGCGATGGTTTGCGCCAGCTTTTCCGGCTCGTTGGCGTCCGGCGCGATCGGGCGGCCGTGGGCCACGTCGCAGAACGGGCAGCGGCGGGTGCAGATGGCGCCGAGGATCATAAAGGTGGCGGTACCGTGGTTGAAACACTCGGACAGGTTAGGGCACGAGGCTTCCTCACAGACGGAGTGCAGGCCGTTCTTGCGCATCGCGGCTTTGATGCCCTGAATGCGCGTTGAGTCGGCAGGCAGTTTGATCTTCATCCACTCGGGTTTACGCAACAGCTCCTGCCGTTCGGTGACCACCGTTTTGACCGGGATCAGCGCCATTTTGTCAGCATCGCGGTATTTGACGCCGCGTTCCATCTGAATTGGTTTACTCATAATCGTGCAGGTTCCAGTTACGAAGCTCGACCGTCTGGTAGCCGAGTAAATGAACAAATTCCTGTACCAGGATTGGGTGTATGTCTTCAATGCCAACGCCGGGCGCCAGCGCGCTGACCTGCGTCATCTGCATACCGGCGTAACCGCAAGGGTTGATGCGTTGGAAGGGGCTGAGATCCATCGCCACATTCAGGGCCAGGCCGTGGAATGAGCTGCCTTTGCGGATCCGCAAACCCAACGAACAGATTTTCTGCTCCCCCACGTACACGCCGGGCGCATCCGGACGGGCGCGCGATGTGAGGCGGAAGTGGGCGAGGGTGTTGATAACCGTATCTTCTATCGCCGTGACCAATTGACGTACGCCGACCTTGTTGCGTTTCAGATCGACCATCACGTACATCACCTGCTGACCCGGCCCGTGGTAGGTCACCTGGCCGCCGCGATCGCTCTGGACAACCGGGATGTCGCCGGGCATCAGCACGTGTTCGGCTTTGCCGGCCTGACCCTGGGTGAACACCGGGTGATGCTGCACCAGCCACAGCTCGTCCGGCGTGGTCTCGGTACGACTGTCGGTGAAGTTATGCATGGCTTGGGATACAGGCGCGTAGGGCTGCAACCCCAGCTGACGCAAAATGATCTTGTCTGGTTGCAAAAGAGTCATCGTCAGGTTACAGAAGTGGTAAAGCCATTATACCGGGCGCTCCGGCCTGCGACCAGCCTTTCGCTGACCAAAAATGCGCAACCCGGGAAGACGCTGCGCCATCCCGGGTTGATAAGCAGGGGTTTATGCTGGAATTACAGCACCATGCGAACAATTTCAATGTTGCCCAACTCTTCGTACAGGGTTTCGACCTGCTCGATGTGAGTGGCATTGATGGTGATGGAGACGGAGTGGTAGTTGCCTTTGCTGCTTGGCTTGACCTGCGGGTTGTAATCGCCCGGCGCATGGCGCTGCACCACTTCAACCACCTGGTCAACCAGCTCAGGCTGCGCCAGGCCCATTACCTTGTAGGTAAACGAGCAAGGGAATTCGAGCAGTTCGTTCAGTTTAGTTTTTTGCATGTGCGTGCGCTCCAGAGTGCTAGCTAATCTATAAAGTATAACTCCCGCCGGGGCGGGAGTTAGTGTTATTCACTATATGGGGACGATTTCGCCCGTTTCAACCGTTAACCGAACCAGTGGTGGAACATCAGTTTGATGTAGTCCACGATGCGGCTGAAGAAGCCGCCTTCTTTCACTTCGTTCATGACCACCAGCGGACGCTGGTCGATGGTTTTGCCGTCCAGCTGGAAGTTGATGCTGCCCACCACCTGGTTTTTCGCCAGCGGCGCGTGAATTTCCGGCGTGTTCAGCACGTAGCTGGCCTTCAGGTCTTTCATGCGGCCGCGCGGAATGGTCAGGTAAACGTCTTTGTCCACGCCCAGCTCAACGCGGTCGGCATCGCCGAACCAGACCGGCTCGGAGGCGAACTCTTTACCGACTTTCAGCGGCGCCACGGTTTCGAAGAAGCGGAAGCCCCAGGTCAGCAGTTTCTTGCTCTCGGCTTCACGGCCTTTGTAGGTGCGGCCGCCCATCACGGCGGAGATCAGGCGCATTTGGCCTTCGGTCGCCGAAGCCACCAGGTTGTAGCCCGCCGCGTCGGTATGGCCGGTTTTGATGCCGTCGACGTTCAGGCTGTTATCCCACAGCAGACCGTTGCGGTTCATCTGGCGGATATTGTTGAAGGTGAACTCTTTTTCTTTGTAGATCGCGTACTCTTCCGGCACGTCGCGGATCAGCGCCTGGCCGATCAGCGCCATGTCGCGCGCCGAGCTGTATTGGCCCTGCGCATCCAGGCCGTGCACCGTCTGGAAGTGGGTATTCTGCAGGCCCAGCTTGCTGACGTAGGTGTTCATCAGGTTGACGAACGCGTCCTGGCTGCCGGCGACGTAGTCGGCCATCGCCACGCAGGCGTCGTTACCGGACTGCAGGTTGATGCCGCGGGTCAGTTTGGAGACCGGCACGCGATCGCCCGGCTTCAGGAACATCAGCGAGGAGCCTTTGAACACCGGGTTGCCGGTCGCCCAGGCGTCCTGGCCGACGGTCACCAGATCGTCCTGGCCGATTTTGCCCGCTTTCAGCGCCTGGCCGATGACGTAGCTGGTCATCATTTTGGTCAGGCTGGCCGGATCGCGACGCGCATCGGCGTTCATCTCGGCCAGCACCTTGCCGGAGTTGTAATCAATCAGGATGTACGCTTCCGCATCGATCTGCGGGACACCTGGGATCATGGTTTTGATGTTAACGTCATCGGCGTGCGCAACGGAGGCTGCGCTCATTGCGATAACGGTGCCGAGGGCGATGCTTTTGATTAAGCGAAAAGAAGTTACTTGTTTCATGATCGGGACTACAACATCCGTGAAAGTAAAGTTAAAAAACGAGCCACACTATAGCAGATGCGATCCCGGCAGGCATTACCCATTCATCTGACTAATTGCGGTTAGTGCCCTTTTAGCTGCAAGAAAATGTTTCAGCTAAATAACCGCTTATCGGCCGTGAATGCCCGCCGGGCTTAACGCTCAGGGTGCAGCAGTAACGAAAGACTGTTGTTGCGCTTCGCTCGCCAGGCGTTGCTGCAGCTGGGCCGCCTGTTGACGGCTGCTGAACGGGCCAAGCTGGACGCGGTAAACGTTGCCGTTGGCCGCCACTTTGCCCGGGACGCCAAACTGTTGGCTCAGGCTCTGTTGCCAGCTCTGGGCGCGTTCGGCGCTGCTCAGCGCGCCGACCTGCACCACGTAGCCGCCGGAAGAGGCGGCGGCAGCCGTGCCGACAGCCGCCGCGCCGGCCGCGACCGGTGCGGCTACCGCGGCGGCTTCAGGTTCGGAACCTTCCAGCACCCCGGCCGGCACCGCGCTCGGCGCGCCGAGGAAACCGCTGCGGCCGTTGGCGGCATTGCCGCCGGCTGCAGGGGAGCTGTTGTCATCGGTGCGCAGAGTGCTGTTATCGATCGGGCGCACCGCCGCGCCGCTGGCGATCGGCGCCTCCTGTTGAATAGGGGTGCCCATGCCGCTGGAGCCGAGATCCGGGCGCGCCGGCAGGGCGTAGCTCTGTTTCGCCACGATGGTGCCGATGGTGCCGGGGCCGCTCAGCGTGCCGTCCGGCGCCACGTTGATGAAATCTACCTTGACCTTGGTGTTGTTGGACAGGTTGAGGCGGTCGGCGGCGGCTTTCGACAGATCGATGATGCGGCCCTTGGTATATGGCCCGCGATCGTTGACGCGCACCACCAGCTGACGGCCGTTGGCCAGGTTAGTGACGCGCACATAGCTTGGGATTGGCAGGGTCGGATGCGCCGCCGTCAGGCCGTTGGGGTCAAACTGCTCGCCCAGCGCCGTGGTGTTGCCGTTGGCCTCTTCGCCATACCAGGCCGCCAGGCCGGTCTGCGAGAAGTTCTGCGGATCTTTTACGATGCGGTAAGTATCGCCATTAACCTTATAATCCTGCAAGTTATTAGGGTTATAGGGTTCATATTGAGGCTCGACGCCGCCGATTTCCACCACCGGGCCGTTGTACGGCTGCGGAGGGGCTTGCTGTTCCGTGGTCGGGGCGGTACAGGCGGAGAGCAACACCGCCGCGACGCCGATCCAAAGCCATTCCTTACGCATTACTCACCTCTTATAAACTTTTAGACAGCATTTTCCGATGCGTGTGGATCGACATGATGATGCCGAAGCCGGCCATCAACACTATCAGCGCCGAACCCCCGTAACTGACCAGAGGCAAAGGTACGCCAACTACCGGCAAAATGCCACTGACCATACCGATGTTAACAAAGACATAAACGAACAAAATCAGCATCAAGCCGCCGACCATGACGCGGCCAAAGGTGGTTTGCGCCTTGGCGGCGATCATCAGCCCGCGGATGATCACCAGCAGGTAAAGCGCCAGCAGCACCAGTACCCCGATCAGCCCCAGCTCTTCGGCCAGGACGGCGAAGATAAAGTCGGTATGGCGCTCCGGCAGAAACTCCAGCTGTGACTGGGTGCCGTGCAGCCAGCCCTTGCCGGACAGGCCGCCGGAGCCGATGGCGATCTTGGATTGAATGATGTGATAACCGGCGCCGAGCGGGTCGCTCTCCGGATCGAGCAGCATCATGACGCGGTCGCGCTGATAGCCGTGCATCAGGAAGAACCACAGCACCGGGATGAAGGCCGCCAGCGCGACGGCGGCGACGGCGATCAGCTTCCAGCTCATGCCGGACAGGAACAGTACGAACAGGCCGGAAGCGGCGATCAGGATAGAGGTGCCCAGATCCGGCTGCGCGGCCACCAGCAGCGTCGGCAGGAAGATCAGCACCAGCGCGATGGCGGTGTTTTTCAGCGAAGGCGGGCAAACGTCGCGGTTCATAAAGCGCGCCACCATCAGCGGCACGGCGATCTTGGCGATTTCCGACGGCTGGAAGCGCACTACGCCGAGATCCAACCAGCGCTGCGCGCCTTTACTGATCTGCCCGAAGGCGTCCACCAGGATCAGCAAAATCACGCAGAAGATATACAGATAGGGCGCCCAGCTTTCGTACACGCGCGGCGGGATCTGCGCCATGACGGCCATCACGATCAGCCCCATGACGATCTGCCCGATCTTGCGCTCCATCATGCCGATGTCCTGGCCGCTGGCGCTCCACATCACGAAGGCGCTGTAGACCAACAGGGCCAGGATCAGCAGCAGGAACGTCGGGTCGATGTGGATTTTGGTCCAGATCGAGCCTTTTTGTTGGCTTTCAGTCATGTTCTACCTTAGTCACCTTCTACGCCAGGCGGCAGCGGGGCCTCGCTTGGCAATTGCGTATTGTTGTCGCCCAGCAGAATGTGGTCGAGGATCTGGCGGGTGATGGTCCCCACCGCCGGACCGGAGCCGCCGTTTTCCAGAATGATGGCGACCGACACCGTCGGGTTGTTGAACGGTGCGAAGGCGGTCATCAGTTTGTGATCGCGCAGGTGCTCCGCCAGTTTGTGGGCGTTGTAGGTTTCATAGCCGAATACCTGTGCGGTACCCGATTTCGCCGCGGCTTTATAAGGTGCGTCCGCAAAGTATTTGCGCGCCGTCCCGTTCGGACGGTTGGCCACACCGTACATGCCGTCTTTGGCAATTTCCCAGAAGCCGGAGTGAATATCGCCGATCTGCGTGTTTTCTTCCTGTTTGAACGGCACCAGCGCGCCGTTGATGCGGGTGCTCTGCAGCAGGTGCGGCGTTTTGACGGTGCCGTCGTTGATCAGGGTGTTCAGCGCCTTGGCCATCTGGATCGGCGTCGCGGTCCAGTAACCCTGGCCGATGCCTACCGGAATGGTGTCGCCCTGATACCACGGTTTTTTATAGCGTTTCTGCTTCCATTCGCGCGTCGGCATCAGGCCGGAGCGCTCTTCGGACAGATCGATGCCGGTGTACTGGCCGTAACCGAATTTGGTCAGCCAGGTCGACAGCCGATCGATCCCCATGTCATAAGCGACCTGGTAGAAATAGGTATCTGCGGACTCTTCCAGCGCCTTGGTGACGTTCAGGCGGCCGTGGCCCCATTTCTTCCAGTCGCGAAAGCGTTTTTCCGAGCCGGGCAATTGCCACCAGCCGGGATCGAACACCACGGTGTTTTTGGTGATCACCCCGGCGCTCAGCGCCGACACCGCGATATAAGGCTTCACCGTCGAGGCGGGCGGGTAGACCCCTTGGGTGGCGCGGTTGATCAGCGGGCGATTCGGATCGTTCAGCAACCCCTGATAGTCCTTGCTGGAAATGCCGTCGACGAACAGGTTCGGATCGTAGCTCGGGTTGGAGACCATCGCCAGGATGGCGCCGGTGCGCGGATCGCTCACCACCACCGCGGCGCGGCTGCCGACCAACAGCTGTTCGATATAGCGCTGCAGGTTAAGATCGAGCGTCAGGTAGACGTCCTGACCGGCGGAAGGCGGCTGTTCGTGCAATTGGCGGATCACCCGGCCGCGGTTGTTGACCTCGACCTCTTCATAGCCGGTTTTGCCGTGCAGCGTGTCTTCGTAATAGCGTTCGATGCCCAGCTTGCCGATATCGTGGGTGGCGGCGTAGTTGGCCAGTTTGCCGTCTTTGTCCAGCCGCTCGACGTCGCGGTCGTTGATCTTCGACACGTAGCCGGTGACGTGGGTGAGGGCGGAGCCGTAGGGATAGTAGCGGCGCTGGTAGCCTTTCACTTCCACGCCCGGGAAGCGGAACTGATTGACCGCAAAACGGGCGACTTGCACCTCGGTCAGCGCGGTTTTCACCGGAATGGAGACGAAACGGCGCGAGCGCTTGCGCTCTTTTTCGAAATTGGTGATGTCGTCATCGGTCAAGTCGACCACCGGGCGCAGAGCCTGCAGCGTGGCTTTGAGATCGTCGACCTTTTCCGGCATCAGTTCCAGCTGATAAATGGTGCGGTTGAGCGCCAGCGGAGTGCCGTTGCGATCGTAGATAATGCCGCGGCTGGGCGCGATGGGCACCAGCTTGATGCGGTTTTCGTTGGAGCGGGTGCGGTAATCCTCGACGCGGACCACTTGCAGATTATACAGGTTGGCGATCAGGATGCCGGACAGCACCAGGATGACCAAGAACGCCACCAGGGCGCGGCGTACAAACAGGGCGGATTCAGCCGTATAGTCGCGAAAAGGGTTACGTTCTATTTTCATCCCGCTGCTTTATTTCACTCTGTCACGGTCACCACCGGCTATTCCCGGTGGTAAGGATGATTTGTAGTAATACTCCAGGCGCGGTAGAGGCTTTCGGCCACCAGGACGCGCACCAAAGGATGCGGCAGTGTCAACGGAGAAAGCGACCAACTCTGCTCGGCAGCGGCTTTGCAGGCGGGCGCCAGCCCTTCCGGGCCGCCGATCAGCAAGCTGACGTTGCGGCCATCCTGCTTCCAGCGCTCAAGCTGCTGCGCCAGCTGCGGCGTTTCCCACGGCGAGCCTGGGATATCCAGCGTAACGATGCGGTTGCCTTTGCCCACCGCCGCCAGCATTTGTTCGCCTTCCTTGTCCAGAATGCGTTTGATGTCGGCGTTTTTGCCGCGTTTGCCGGCCGGGATCTCGGTCAGCTCAAACGGCATATCTTTGGGAAAGCGGTGCAGGTAATCCATAAAGCCGGTTTGCACCCAGTCTGGCATTTTGGTGCCGACCGCCACCAATTGCAGTTTCACCGCTTAGCTCCAGAGTTTTTCCAGCTCGTACAGGCGACGGCTTTCTTCCTGCATCACGTGCACGATCACTTCGCCCAGATCGACCACGATCCAGTCGGAGGCTTCCTGGCCTTTCATGCCAAACAGCTCCATGCCCGCGGCGCGGGATTCCTGCACCACGTGGCTGGCGATCGACATCACGTGGCGAGTCGACGTGCCGGTGCAGATGATCATGCAATCGGTGATGCTGGATTTGCCCTGTACGTCCAGAGCGACAATGTCTTGGCCTTTCAGGTCATCGATTTTATCGATGACGAAATCTTGGAGCGCTTTACCTTGCAAAGGTTCCCCCTCGGGTGTGTTCTGTTCAGTCGGCTGCGGCGGGCAAAATGCGCGCGCCGCGGCGTAACCGGATAAAGGTTTCGGCAGGCTGCCGCTGAAAGCCAGCTAACTGGTGACTGCCCGGCCAGCTAAGGTTTCCGGGGTTTTCAGCGGATACCTGAAAAATAGCGGCGCAGTATATCACGCACCTTTCGCTAGCGATATAAACCCTGCAACTCGATATAGCGCTGCACCGGGCGCGGCAGCAGATCGTCGCAGTTGAGGCCCTGATGGCGGCGCTGGCGGATCTCGGTGGCGGAAATTTCCAGCTCCGGCGTATCGGCCAGATAGATATGGCCGTGCGGGCGGCGGCTGAGCAGCGCCGGGTCGGCGGTGCGATGACGTTCCAGCCACTGCTGCAGTTCCGGCGTGTCCATGCGATCGTTATAGCCCGGGCGCGCCAACACCAGCAGATGGCAGACGTCCAACAGCGCCTGCCAGCGATGCCATTTATGCAGCGTCAGCAGCGAGTCCTGGCCAATAATAAACGCCAGCGGCTGGGTGGCGCCACGCTCTTTACGAATCGTTTCCAACGTCTCGATGGTGTAGGAGGGGGTGGTGCGATGCAGTTCGCGATCGTCGACCGCGAACAGCGGATTGCCGGCGATCGCCAGCTCGACCATCTTCAAGCGCTGCTGTGCGTTGGCCTCGGGCTGCGGGCGGTGCGGCGGCACGTGGTTAGGCAGCAGCGTAACGCGATTCAGGCCCACTTCTGCGGCCAGCGCCTCCACCGGCCGCAGATGGCCGTAGTGGATCGGATCAAAGGTGCCGCCAAACAGCGCGTGCAATACGGTGGGGTGTTCCGGATTAGTGGGCATCGGTAAAACTCGTGGCCAGGGGTTTGCCGCACAGCAGCATCGACAGGGTTTCCAGTTCCGGCCAGACCGACTGGCCATAGTCCTGCTTGAGGGTCAGCTCGATTTGCGTCAGCAGCTGTACCGCTTGCTGCAGCTGGGCGCCGGACAGGCGTTGCAGCGCCTGGGTGACCAGCGGGCGGCGGTTCTGCCAGACCTTGTGCTGATCGAACAGCGTGCGCAGCGGCGCGGACGCCATGCGGCGCTGCAGCGTCAGCAACAGCAGCAGTTCGCGCTGCAGGGTGCGCAACAGGATCACCGGCTCGACATCCTCTTGCTGCAGCTGCTGCAAAATATGCCAGGCGCGCTTGCTCTTGCCGGCCAGTAAGGCGTCCAGCCAGTGGAACGGCGTGAAGTGGGCGGCGTCGTTCACCGCCTGCTCGACGCGCGGCAGGGTGAGCTTGCCGTCCGGGTGCAGCAGCGACAGCCGCTCCAGCGCCTGCGACAGCGCCAGCAGGTTGCCTTCGTAGCAGTAGCACAACAGCTGATTGGCCGCGTCGTCCAACTCCAGCTTCATCGCCTTGGCGCGCGTGGCGACCCAGCGCGGCAGCTGTGCCTGCTCCGGCGTCTGGCAACTGACGAGGGCGCCGTGCGGGCTGAGCGCCTTGAACCAGGCGCTGTTTTCCTGCGCTTTGGTGAGGCGCGGGCCGCGCAGGATCAGCAGGATGTCGTCGTGCAGCAGGGTGGCGAGCTTGGTCAGCTGTTCACCGATCGGCGCCGTCGGGCCGTTTTCCGGGAAAATCAGCAGCAGCGTCTGGCGGCTGGCGAACAGGCTCATCGCCTGGCAGATGCCGAAGATGGCGTCCCAGTCGGTGTGGGCGTCGAGGGAAATGCTGTAGTGCTCGCTGAACTGCTGCTGTTGCGCGGCCTGCCGGAGCAGATCCTGGCTTTCCTGCAGCAGCAGCGGTTCATTGCCGCTCAATAAATAACAAGCGCGCAGCCCCTCTCGGAGCTGCGCGGCAAGTTGTTCCGGATAAATGCGGATCATTGTGCGGTTTGGCTTGCCGCTCGTTCGCCGACGGCAGCGGCTTTCTGCCGGTTTTCTTCTTCCGCCGCGTGCACGGTCAGCAGTTTGCGCACCAGCTGTTGCGCCGCCTGCTCACGCATTTCCTGGCGAATGATCTCCTGCTCGGAGTCTTTGGCCAGCGCGGTCAGCGGGTTGTCGAAGAACGAACGGAACACTTTCACCGACAGCGGATATAGGTCGTGGCCCGGGAGCAGCACCTGGGCCTGCACGGTCAGCACCAGCTGATACTCGGCGGTTTTACCGTCCTGGAAGATCGAGGCGGTATCCTGGCTTTCCGTCGCACCGAGGATGCGCAGAGAAGGCACGTCTTTACGCTTCGGATCGCTGACGATGGTCACGTCGTTCAGACGCAATTGCTCACGCACCGCGCGCGTCAACGGACCATAAGGGTCGGCGCTGTCCAGGATCAGCGTTTTCATTTCATTAGGCACCTGCGTGGTGCCACGCAGGTGAAAACCGCAGCCGGCGGTGACCAGCACCGCCAACCCCAGCAACAGCGTCAGAATACGTTGTCGCACAACTCCTCCTTGTGTTAACCCACAACCAGGTTAAGCAGTTTGCCCGGAACATAGATCACTTTGCGAATCGTGACGCCGTCCAGATATTTAGCCACCAGATGCTCTTCGGCAGCGCGCGCGCGCACTTGCTCTTCGGTCGCATCGGCAGATACGGTGATTTTAGCGCGAACCTTGCCGTTCACCTGCACCACCACCAGCTTGGAGTCTTCGACCATCGCCTGCTCGTCGGCAACCGGCCATGGCGCGGTGTCCACGTCGCCTTCGCCGCCCAGCGCCTGCCACAGGGCGAAGCACACGTGCGGGGTGAACGGATACAGCATGCGAACGACGGCCAGCAGCGCTTCCTGCAGCAGCGCGCGATCCTGCTCGCTCTCCTGCGGCGCGCGGGCCAGTTTGTTCATCAGCTCCATCACGGCGGCGATCGCGGTGTTGAAGGTCTGGCGGCGGCCGATATCGTCGGTCACTTTGGCGATGGTTTTATGCAGATCGCGGCGCAGCGCTTTCTGCTCTTCGTTCAGCGACGCCACGTCCAGCGGCTGCACCGCGCCTTTTTCCACGTGATCGTAGGCCAGTTTCCATACGCGTTTCAGGAAGCGGTTAGCCCCTTCCACGCCGGATTCCTGCCACTCCAGCGTCATTTCTGCCGGTGAAGCGAACATCATGAACAGACGCACGGTGTCCGCGCCGTATTTTTCCACCATCTCCTGCGGGTCGATGCCGTTGTTCTTCGACTTCGACATTTTGCTCATGCCAGCATAGACCAGTTCACGGCCTTGCGGATCGGTGGCCTTGATGATGCGGCCTTTGTCGTCGCGCTCGACGGTGGCGTCAACCGGGGATACCCAGACGCGCTCGCCGCTGTTGCCGGTGTAGTAGAAGGCGTCGGCCAGCACCATGCCCTGACACAGCAGGCGCTTGGCCGGCTCATCGGAATCCACCAGGCCCGCATCGCGCATCAGCTTGTGGAAGAAGCGGAAGTACATCAGGTGCATGATGGCGTGCTCGATGCCGCCGATATATTGATCGACCGGCAGCCAGTAGTTGGCGGCGGCCGGATCCAGCATGCCCTGGTCGTACTGCGGGCAGGTATAGCGCGCGTAGTACCAGGAGGACTCCATAAAGGTGTCGAAGGTGTCGGTTTCGCGCAGCGCCGGCTGGCCGTTGACGGTGGTCTTCGCCCACTCAGGGTCGGCCTTGATCGGGCTGGTGATGCCGTCCATGACCACGTCTTCCGGCAGGATCACCGGCAGTTGGTCTTCCGGCGTCGGCATCACGGTGCCGTCTTCCAGGGTCACCATCGGGATTGGCGCGCCCCAGTAACGCTGACGGGAAACGCCCCAGTCGCGCAGACGGTAATTGACCTTGCGCTGGCCGACGCCTTTGGCGACCAGTTTGTCGGCGATGGCGTTAAAGCCCGCTTCGTTGTCCAGACCGTCAAACTCGCCGGAGTTGAACAGCGCGCCTTTGTCAGTCATCGCTTCGGCGCTCACGTCAGGCTGGCTGCCGTCGAGGTTCAGGATCACCGGTTTGATCGGCAAATCATATTTGGTGGCGAATTCCCAGTCGCGCTGGTCGTGCGCCGGTACTGCCATCACGGCGCCGGTGCCGTATTCCATCAGCACGAAGTTGGCGACCCACACCGGCAGCTTCTCGCCGCTCAGCGGATGGACAACGAACAGGCCGGTCGGCATGCCTTTCTTCTCCATCGTCGCCATTTCGGCTTCGGCCACTTTGGTGTTGCGGCATTCGTCGATGAAGTCGGTCAGCGCCGGGTTGTTGCGCGCGCCCTGTTGCGCCAGCGGGTGGCCCGCGGCGACCGCCACGTAGGTGGCGCCCATGAAGGTGTCGGGACGGGTGGTGTAAACCGTCAGCTTCTCTTCGCTGCCAGCCACGTCGAAGGTGATTTCCACGCCTTCGGAGCGGCCAATCCAGTTGCGCTGCATGGTTTTCACCTGCTCCGGCCAGCTTTCCAGCGTGTCCAGATCGTTCAGCAGCTGATCGGCGTAGGCGGTGATTTTGATGAACCACTGCGGGATCTCTTTACGCTCGACCTTGGTGTCGCAGCGCCAGCAGCAGCCGTCGATAACCTGTTCGTTGGCCAGCACGGTCAGATCGTGCGGACACCAGTTCACCGCCGAGGTCTTCTTGTAGACCAGGCCTTTTTCATACAGCTTGGTGAAGAACCACTGTTCCCAGCGGTAGTATTCCGGCTGGCAGGTGGCGATTTCGCGATCCCAGTCGTAGCCGAAGCCCAGCAGTTTCAGCTGGTTCTTCATGTATTCGATGTTGTCGTAGGTCCACGGGGCCGGCGCGGTGTTGTTTTTCACCGCTGCGCCTTCCGCCGGCAGGCCGAACGCATCCCAGCCGATCGGCTGCAGTACGTTTTTGCCCAGCATGCGCTGATAGCGCGAGATCACGTCGCCGATAGTGTAGTTACGAACGTGGCCCATGTGCAGTCGGCCGGACGGGTAAGGCAGCATGGATAGGCAGTAGTACTTTTCCTTGCTGTCGTCTTCGGTAACTTTGAAAGTCTGCTTCTCTTGCCAGTGAAGCTGTACGTTCGATTCTATGTCTTCTGGACGGTATTGCTCTTGCATGGCGGCCGGTGGTCCTGTAGGTGTAAACCGTTGCCCCGGTCAGAGGCAACGCAATGAACATTTAGTATTCGTAGATCCGCATAGCATAGCTGATAAGACCTCCCGGCAACAACTCCAAGCGCCTGACTCGGCGCATTTAAAAAAAACGCCGCCATGACGCGGCTCACAACCTGCGGATCCCGCGTCTTGCCAAGTGACATCAGTCATTTACGGCTAAAATAAGAACAAGTAGCTTAAGGGTATCCCCATGGCCAAGTCCGGCGCAGCGTTTATCGAGGAGAGTCTATGAACAAGGTTGCTCAGTATTACCGCGAATTGGTGGCATCGCTGACCGAACGTCTGAAAAACGGCGAACGCGATATCGACGAACTGGTGGCCAGCGCGGAGCGGCGGTTGAACGAGGCCGAAGATCTGACGCGCGACGAGGTGCGGCAGGTAACGCAGGCGGTGCGGCGCGATCTGGAAGAGTTCGCCCGCAGTTATCAGGAAAGCCGGGACGAGTTTACCGACAGCGTGTTTATGCGGGTGATTAAGGAGAGCCTGTGGCAGGAACTGGCGGATATCACCGATAAAACCCAGTTGGAGTGGCGCGAGGTGTTCAAGGATGTCAGCCACCACGGCGTGTACCACAGCGGTGAAGTGGTGGGGCTGGGCAATCTGGTCTGCGAGCAGTGTCACTACCACCTGGCGTTTTACACGCCGGAAGTGCTGCCGCTCTGCCCGAAATGCGGTCACGACCAGTTCCAGCGTCGGCCATTTGAACCCTGATGACGTCCCCCGCCGCGGCGGGGGACGCTGACGTTTACCGTTAACGGAACAGTTTCTTCAGCAGGTTGCTCAGGAAACCGCCGCTGACGGCTTCTTGGGCGACGTTTGCCGGCGCCGGTGCGCTGGCCGGGACGGCGACGCCGGCCGGGATTTTCTGCGCGACCGCGATGCGGCTGTCCTGGGCGGCTTTCTCCGCCGCTTCCGGGCCGTAGGCGAAGCCTTCCGCCAGCACGAATTCAACGTCGGTGATGCCGATAAAGCCCAGGAACAGTTTCACGTACGGGGTGATCAGATCCGTCGGCGTGTCGGCGTGGATGCCGCCGCGGCTGGAGATGACGATCGCTTTCTTGCCCGTCACCAGCCCTTCGGCGCCGGCGGAGGTGTAGCGGAACGTCTGACCGGCGCGGGCGATCAGATCGAAGTAGATCTTCAGCTGCGTCGGGATGTTGAAGTTGTACATCGGGGCGCTGATGATCAGCGTGTCGTGCGACTTCAGCTCGGCAATCAGCTCATCGGACAGCGCCAGGGTGCTTTGCTGATGCGGCGTCAACGGTTTGTCGCCGGCGGTAAAGCCGGCCATCACTTCGCCATCCAGCTCCGGCAGCGTTGGGTTGGCCAAGTCGCGCACGGTGAAAGTGTCTTCCGGATGAGCTTCACGCCATTGTTCAACAAAAAAATCGACTAATTTTCCAGACTGGGAATATTCACCCAGAATACTTGATTTCAGGACCAGTACGCGGCTCATTGGCTTATCTCCAGGCGAAGTGTAATTGGTAACGATGTCAATCGGTGTAAACGCATGGTAGAGGCAAGCCATCAACAGTGATAGCGCAAAAATTCGCTGAGTTAAATCAAAAAAGTTGAATGAGGGCGCGAGCGCGCCCCGAGAGGATCAATAACGCGCCAGGCGCTCGGTCAGCAGATCGATAAAGCCTGCGCGATCGATGCCGGTCAGCACTTCCACGTTGGCCGCGTTGCCGGTTTGCTGGAAATAGTCCACCACCGTCATGCCGACGGTGTATTCCCCTTTGGTTTCCACACCGACCCAGCGTTCAACGCCGGTAAACAGCTGCGGCGCCAGCAGCCAGGCGATGGTGCAGGGATCGTGCATCGCCGCGCCAGGCAGGCCGCGCGGGTGGCTGAGATACAGCGGCAGGTAAAAATCGAGCATCTCCGCCACCGCCTGCGCGACCGGATTGGCTATCTGACGAATGCGCTCGATATCCTGCGGCAGCACCAGCGCCTGATGGGTGACGTTCAGCCCGGCCATGGTCAGCGGCACGCCGGATTTCAACACCATCTCGGCGGCTTCGGGATCGACGAAGATATTGAATTCCGCCACCGGCGTGGTATTGCCGGCATTCATGCCGCCGCCCATAAACACGATGCGCTCGATACGGCTTTTCAGCTCGGCGTGCTGGGCCAACAGCAGGGCGATGTTGGTCATCGGGCCGGTCACCACCAGGGTGATTGGCTGCGGGCTGGTGCGCAGCAGGTCGGCGATCAGCTCGACGGCGCCGCGGGGATCGGGTTTGAGGGTCGGCGTCGGCAGGTGGGTGTTGCCCATGCCGGTTTTGCCGTGGACATAGTCGGCGATCACCAGCTCGCGCATCAGCGGGCGAGCGGCGCCGGCGGCGACAGGGATGTCCTTGCGCTGCATCAGGGTTAACAGACCCAGCGCGTTATGCAGGGTTTTCTCCGGCGTCTGGTTGCCGGCGGAGGTGGTGATGGCTTTGACGTCCAGCTCTGGCGAGCGCAGCGCCATAGCCAGCGCGATGGCGTCGTCGAGGCCGGGATCGCAATCGATGATAATAGGGCGGGGCATGTTCTTTCTCCTCTGTTTGTTATCCGGCGAGCATCGGATCAAAAACGAGGAGATACAAGCGCTTTTCGTGCCGGGAGAAAAGATGCGCCCCTGGCGGGGCGCATAGCGAGAACTTAGTGCAGGATCTTGGCGAGGAAGTCCTTGGCGCGATCGGACTCGGGGTTGTTGAAGAAATCGTCTTTGTTGCGGTCTTCGACGATTTTGCCTTCGTCCATAAAGATCACGCGGTTCGCCACCTTGCGGGCGAAGCCCATTTCGTGGGTCACCACCATCATGGTCATGCCTTCGTTCGCCAGCTCGACCATCACGTCCAGCACTTCGTTGATCATTTCCGGATCGAGCGCCGAGGTCGGTTCGTCGAACAGCATGGCGATCGGATCCATGCACAGCGCGCGGGCGATGGCGACGCGCTGTTGCTGGCCGCCGGAGAGCTGACCGGGGAACTTGTTGGCATGGGCGGACAGGCCGACGCGTTCCAGCAGCTTCAGGCCCTTCTCGCGTGAGGCGGTCTTGTCGCGCTTGAGCACTTTTACCTGCGCCAGCGTCAGGTTGTCGATAATGGACAGGTGCGGGAACAGTTCAAAGTGTTGGAACACCATGCCGACCTTGGCGCGCAGCTGCGCCAGGTTGGTTTTCTTGTCGTTGACGGGCGTGCCGTTCACCAGGATGCTTCCCTGCTGGATCGGCTCCAGGCCGTTGACGGTTTTGATCAGGGTGGACTTGCCGGAGCCTGAAGGACCGCAGACGACGACCACTTCGCCTTTTTTCACTTCGGTGGTGCAATTGGTCAACACTTGAAAGTGACCGTACCACTTGGAAACATTTTTCAGGGATATCATCAAACAGTCCTTTTCTTCAAATAGCTTACCAGCGCCGAGGCGGCGAGGCTGATAACAAAATAGACAAAGCCGGCGAACAGGATCATTTCAACCTGGGTGCCGTCGCGTTCGCCGATGGTCGATGCGGTGCGGAAGAAGTCGGCCAGGCTCAGTACGTAAACCAGCGAGGTATCCTGGAACAGGACGATGCCCTGGGTCAGCAGCAGTGGCACCATGGCGCGGAACGCCTGCGGCAGGATCACCAGCCGCATGGATTGCCAATGCGTCATGCCCAGCGCCAACGCGGCGGAGGATTGGCCGCGCGAGATGCTGATGATACCGGCGCGGATGATTTCCGAGTAATAGGCCGCTTCAAACAGGGAAAAGGCTACCATAGCCGAGATCAGGCGAATATCGGTTTTCGGCGACAGGCCTAGAACCTGTTGTAATAAGCTTGGAACCACCAGATAGAACCACAGCAGCACCATCACCAGCGGCACCGAGCGGAACAGGTTAACATACAGGGTGGCGAACCAGCTGATGGGCTTGAACGGCGACAGACGCATCACCGCCAGCACGGTGCCCCACAGAATGCCGACCACGATGGCGGTCACGGTGATCTTCAGCGTGATCGCCATGCCCTGCAGCAGATAAGGGAAGCTTGGGACGATCGAGGCCCAGTCAAATTCGTACATTATTTACTCCCCAGGTTGCCAGGCAACTGCACTTTCTTTTCGACCAGACGCATAAACAGCATGATCACGGCGTTGATGCCGATATAAGCCAGCGTAATGGCGGTAAAGGATTCATAGGCGTGTGCGGAGTAATCCAACAGCTTGCCGGCCTGTGCGGCCATGTCCACCAGGCCGATGGTGGAGGCGATGGCGGAGTTTTTGACCAGGTTGAGCATCTCCGAGGTCATCGGCGGCACGATAACCCGGTAGGCGTTCGGCAACAGCACGTAGCGGTAGGTTTGCGGCAGCGTCAGGCCCATCGCCAACCCGGCGGCTTTCTGGCCGCGCGGCAGGGATTGAATGGCGGCGCGCACTTGCTCGCAAACGCGGGCGGCGGTAAACAGCCCCAGACAGAGCATGGAAGAGACGAAGAACTGCACGTTGGGATCCAGCTCGGTCTTGAACCAGGTGCCGATATTGGCCGGCAGCAGCTCGGGGATCACCAGATACCAGGTAAAGAATTGCACGATCAGCGGCACGTTACGGAACAGTTCGACGTAACAGGTGCCGAGAGTGGAAAGAAAGCGGTTGGGCACGGTACGCAAGATACCGAACAGCGAACCGACGAAGAAAGCGATAATCCATGCACAGACGGAGAGGGCCACCGTGACCTGAAAGCCGGACCAGATCCAGCCGAGGTAAGTGGTGTTCCCAAACGGGGCCTGCTGCAGGAAGATACCCCAGTTCCAATCTATTGACATAACAAACTCCGATAAACGGGCGCAGGGCGCCGAAAAGTGATGACTTGATAGGCGCCGATCGCCGCGCGGCCAGTCGGGCTGGCTTGTTGTGTGCGGAGATCGGTGACGCGCCTTGGGGAAAATGAGGGAGGGGAACGGCCCCCCTCATTCCTGTCTGTCCCAGTCATCAACTGGGCCGGTTTGGCTTGGCGGCCGCCCCGGCTTTATTCTATTGAGTCAGTTCAACGCTTTGTCGTTAGGCGCTTTGAACAGTTGCTTCATGTCGTCCGACAGCTCGAAGTTCATGTTGAGGTTTTTCGGTGGGATAGGCTGCTTGAACCATTTATCAAACCACTTGGCCGCTTCACCGGAGGTTTGCGCCTGGGCGATAGTGTCATCGACCAGTTTCTTGAACTCAGGATCGTCTTTACGCAGCATGCAACCGTAGGCTTCTTTCGACTGCGGCGTGCCGATGATTTCCCATTGATCCGGCTTCTTGGCTTTGGCGCGCTCGCCCGCCAGCAGGGCGTCATCCATCATGAAGGCCACCGCGCGGCCGCTTTCCAGGGTGCGGAAGGAGTCGCCGTGGTCTTTGGCGCTGATGATGCGCATGTTCATTTTGTCGCTGTCGTTCAGTTTGTTCAGCAACACTTCGGACGTGGTGCCGGAGGTGACCACCACCGGTTTGCCGGCCAGGTCTTTAAAGTCTTTGATGTCGGAGCCTTTCTTCACCAGCAGGCGGGTGCCGACCACAAAGATGGTGTCGGAGAAGGCGGCCTGTTTCTGGCGCTCTACGTTATTGGTGGTAGAGCCGCATTCGAAGTCATAGGTGCCGTTTTGCAGCAGCGGGATGCGGTTCTGCGAGGTAATCGGCAGCATTTTCACCTGCAGATTCGGTGCATTCAGCTTTTTCTTAACGGCTTCAACGATTTGGTTGGAGTAGTCCTGAGAGTAGCCCACAACTTTTTGCTGGTTGTCGTAGTAGGAAAAGGGCACAGACGATTCGCGGTGGCCGACAACGATAACGCCGTTGTCTTTGATTTTCTTCAGCGTACCGGTCAGGTCTTCCGCGTGCGCCACGCTACCTGCCATACCGAGCAGCAGTAACGATAACGCCAATTTACGCATTTGCATGGTCCAACTCCTTTGCTGTTGTGGTGGCTCTGACTAAAGAGCGTCAGGTTTAAATCGACTATTTATTGCTCAGGTTATAAAGATAGTCTTAGAACGGATAGCCGTTAAAAAATAACCGATTGTGAATATCTTGAAACTAAAATGTTTCATTTTTTGAGACGCCGCGCGCACCAAATCAATGCAATCAAACCCCGACGCACCTGCATGGTGCGTTCGGTGCCTCCAAAATGTGCACGGGTGCGACAAAACGTCAGCAAAAGTTAACCGACGTGCGATGTCACCTTAGATAAAGCAAGGAGTGTGCCAGTCGCGTTGATTTAACGACGTTTTCTGACCGAGGTGGGGGAACGTTTACGGAAACGCGGGGCGCGGCGGGCGCGCCCCGGCGAAGAGGACTATTTGCGGCGCAGGCCCAACATCAGCGCCCAACCGCCCAGCAACAGTGTGATCACCCACAGCGGCGCGGCGCCGAAACGCGCGTAAGGCGTGACGCCGGTGGTCGGTGTGACCTTCACTTCAAGCACCTGACGAGTGAACTGCGGGATCTCGGCGATCACGTCGCCGTTCGCGTCCACTGCAGCGGTGACGCCGTTGTTGGTGCTGCGCAGCAGCGGCCGGCCCAGTTCCAGCGCCCGCATGCGCGCCATCTGGAAGTGCTGCCATGGGCCGATGGAGTGGCCGAACCAGGCGTCGTTGGAGATGGTCAGCAGGAAGTTGGTGTCCGGGCGGAAGTTATCGCGCACCTGCTGGCCCAACACGATTTCGTAGCAAATGGCCGCCGTCAGGTTGTAGCCGCGTACGCTGAGCTGCGGTTGTACGTAGTCGCCGCGGCTGAAGGAGGACATCGGCAGGTCGAAGAACGGCGCCAGCGGCCGCAGCAGCGTCTCCAGCGGCACGAACTCGCCGAACGGCACCAGGTGGTGCTTGTTGTAGCGATCGTTGGCCGGGTACCTGTACGGCGTCGGTTCACCGAGCACGATGGCGCTGTTGTAGATTTGCTGGCCCTGCGGCGTGGCGCGCACGTCGACGATGCCGGTGATGAGGCTGCTGTTCTTCGCCCGCATCAGGTCGTCCATCATCGTCAGGAAGCCGTTCTGATTGGCTTCATAATCCGGGATGGCGGATTCCGGCCAGATAACGATCGGTGCCTTACCCATGTAGGGACGGGTTTCGTCCAGATAGGTTTGCAGCGTGCTGACCAGCGCTTTCGGATCCCATTTCATCGATTGAGCGATGTTGCCTTGCACCATGGCGACATTCACCGCTTTATCCGTCTGCGGAGTAAACCACTGCAGCTGGCGCAGCGGCCATGGCAACAGCAGCAGCGCGGCGGCGATCACCGCCGCCGAGAGGCGGCGCTGATTGACGGCGTACACCAGCAGGCCGGCGATGGCCATCAGCACAAAGGTGATGGCGTCGACGCCCAGCAGCGGCGCGATGCCTTTCAGCGGGCCGTTGATCTGGCTATAGCCGAACTGCAGCCATGGGAAGCCGGTCAGCACCCAGCCGCGCAGGAATTCCGTGACCTGCCACAGCGCCGGCGCGGCGATGGCCAGCCGCCACCAGCGGGTAGTCGGCCACAGGCGGGTCAGCAGCCCGGCGAACAGCCCGGTATACAGCGACAGGTAAGCGGCGAGCAGCGCCACCAGGAATACGTTGACGGCGAAGGGCATGCCGCCGAAATCGGCGATGCTGACATACACCCAGTTGATCCCGCTGCCGAACAACCCGAAGCCCCAGACAAAGCCGAGCAGGGCGGACTGTTTGGTGGTGCGATTGAGGGTAACGGCCAGCAGGCCGAACAGGGAGACGATGGCCGCGGGCCAGAAATCGTAGGGCGAGAACGCCAGCGTCCCGCCGGCACCTGACAACAGCGCCAGCAGGGCGCGAACCCACTGGCGTTCAAGTAATGAGGCTTTAGCCATGTTGGATTTAATCTTCCAGTTTCGGTGGTGGAGAGTCGTCCGGAATTTTTACATGAACCTGGATGATACGTCGACTGTCTGCCATGGCAACTTTAAATAGGTAACCTTCGATTTCAATGGTTTCCCCGCGCGCAGGCAGATGGCCGAAGGCTTGCATCACCAAACCGCCGATGGTATCGACCTCGTCGTCGCTGAAATGGGTGCCGAAGGCTTCGTTGAAGTCTTCGATCGGTGCCAGCGCGCGTACGGTGTACATGTGGCGGCTGAGCTGGCGGATATCCAGATCGTCTTCGTCGTCGTATTCGTCTTCGATCTCGCCGACGATCAGTTCCAGAATGTCTTCGATGGTGACCAGGCCGGACACGCCGCCGAATTCGTCAATGACAATCGCCATGTGGTAGCGCTGGGAGCGGAACTCTTTCAACATCCGGTCGACGCGCTTGCTTTCCGGCACCACCACCGCGGTGCGCAGCACTTTGTCGATGCTGAACGGCTCGGAGTCTGCGCGCATGAACGGCAGCAGATCCTTGGCCATCAGGATGCCTTCGATGTGATCTTTGTCTTCGCTGATCACCGGGAAGCGCGAGTGGGCGGAGTCGATAATCACGTCCAGGCACTCTTCCAGCGTCTGGTTGCGCTTGAGCGTCACCATCTGGGAGCGGGGGATCATGATGTCGCGCACGCGCTGTTCGGCGATATCCATCACGCCTTCCAGCATGTCGCGTGTATCGGGATCGATCAGGTCGTTTTGTTCGGAATCACGGATCAGCTCGACCAGATCGCCACGGTTTTTGGGCTCGCCGTGGAACAGCTGGTTAAGGATAAGAGTAAAGAACCCCTTCTTGGGACTGGGGCTGTCATTGCTTTGTGAATGGTCGTCGCTCATGGCGTTTTCGTTACTGTCACTCATGTCAGAGTTAAGGGGCGTCAGCGACAGCCCCGTTAGGGGCTGTAAGGTAAACGGCTGACGTCAGACGGGGTCTTTTTCCGCCAGGTACGGATCAGGGTAGCCCAGTCCGTGCATGATTTCGGTTTCCAAAGACTCCATTTCTTCGGCTTCATCGTCTTCGATGTGGTCATACCCTAGCAGATGAAGGCTGCCGTGGACAACCATATGCGCCCAGTGGGCCTCCAGCGCCTTGCCTTGCTCAATCGCTTCCTGTTCAACCACCTGGCGGCAGATGATCAGATCGCCGAGCAGCGGCAGCTCGATGCCCGGCGGGGCCTCGAACGGGAAAGAGAGCACGTTGGTCGGCTTGTCTTTGCCGCGATAGGTCAGGTTCAGCTCGTGGCTTTCCGCTTCGTCCACCAGACGTACGGTGACCTCGGCCTCTTCCTGAAATTGCGGCAGCACGCCTTCCAGCCAGCGCTGGAACGTGGCTTCATCCGGCAGGCCATCGCTGCTTTCACAGGCAATCTGCAGATCCAAAATCACCTGACTCATGGTGTCTCCTGCTCGGAGGCGGCGAGCGCCTCGCGCTTACGTTGTTCGGCAATTGCGTCTTTGCGTTTCTGTTCGGCCGCTTCCCAGGCCTCATAAGCGATGACCACGCGGGCCACCACCGGGTGGCGCACCACGTCTTCGCTGTGGAAGAAGTTGAAGCTCAGTTCTTCTACGTCCGACAGCACTTCCACCGCGTGGCGCAGGCCGGATTTCTGGTTGCGCGGCAGGTCGATCTGGGTGACGTCGCCGGTGATGACCGCCTTAGAGTTGAAGCCGATGCGCGTCAGGAACATCTTCATCTGCTCGATGGTGGTGTTCTGGCTCTCATCCAGAATGATAAAGGCATCGTTCAGCGTACGGCCGCGCATATAGGCCAGCGGCGCGACTTCGATCACGTTGCGCTCAATGAGCTTCTCCACGCGCTCGAAGCCCAGCATTTCGAACAGGGCGTCGTACAGCGGGCGCAGATAAGGATCAACCTTCTGGCTCAGATCGCCCGGCAGGAAGCCCAGCTTTTCGCCGGCTTCGACCGCGGGACGGGTCAGCAGAATGCGGCGAATTTCCTGGCGTTCCAGCGCATCCACCGCGGCGGCGACCGCCAGGTAGGTTTTGCCGGTACCGGCCGGGCCGATGCCGAAGGTGATGTCGTGATCGAGAATGTTGGCGATGTACTGCGCCTGGTTAGGCGTGCGCGGTTTCACCATGCCGCGCTTGGTTTTTATGGTGACCGCCTTGCCGTAATCCGGCACGCTGTCCGCCACCTGTTCCAGCACCCGGCTCTCTTTGATAGCCAGATGGATTTGCTCCGGATCGATATCCGGGATCACGCCGCGAATCGGCGCGGTATCCACGTACAGATGGCGCAGGATATCGGCGGCGGCGACCACGCACAGGTTTTTGCCGACCAGCTTGAAGCGGTTGTCGCGACGATTGATTTCGATGCCCAATCGGCGCTCGAGTTGCTTGATGTTGTCATCAAACGGACCGCACAGGCTGAGCAAACGCTTGTTGTCTGCGGGCTCCAACATAATTTCTTGTGTTGCGACGTTCAAACTATTCCTCTAGGTCACATCGGGCCTGGTTGATGTCACATAGCGCGTCCGGGACGCGCGCGTTCAGGGCGAGCCTGAATACTCTCTTTCTTGAATTATTCATGGTGCGCCGCAACGGCGCAAGTTTACCGCTGATCTATCTGTGCGCCGTCGGCGGAATTCAAGGGAAGATAAGGAAAAAACGCGGCGGGGCGCAAAGCCCGCCGCGTCATCACAGGACAAGGCCGCCGAGAATCAGTTCTTTTTCACGAACTCGGATTTCAGTTTCATCGGGCCGAAGCCGTCGATTTTGCAGTCGATGTTGTGATCGCCTTCCACCAGACGAATGTTTTTCACCTTGGTGCCGATCTTCAGCATCGAGGAGCTGCCTTTAACCTTCAGGTCCTTGATCACGGTGACCGCGTCGCCGTCCGCCAGCAGGTTGCCGTTGGCGTCTTTGACGATCAGCGCGTCCTGATCTTCCGCCGGGGCGCTGTCGCTCCACTCGTGGGCGCACTCAGGGCAGATGAACAGGGCATTGTCCTGGTAGGTGTATTCGGAGTTGCACTTCGGGCAGTGTGGGAGTTGCATGTTATGTCGCCTCTTCAACAATAAAAAATAAAAAAAGAACATCACCGGGCGCGGACGCCCGGCGGAGAAACGGTAAGGAGTAGCGCGAACGGGCGGCGATAAGGCGGGCCGCCGCGGCGTCAGGGCTGGTAAATGCCGACGCCCAGCGCGTTTTCTTTGCGGGTACGGGCGATCACCGACTGCGGGGATTCATGTACGCGCAGATCCATCTGCTGTTCGGTGCGCACCACTGCGCCACGCAGGGTGTTGGTCAGCACCTCGGTAATTTCCACGTCGACAAACTGGCCGATCATGTCGGGCGTGCCTTCGAAGTTTACCACACGGTTGCACTCCGTGCGCCCGGCCAGCTCCATCACGCTTCTGCGCGAGGTGCCTTCCACCAGAATGCGCTGGACGGTGCCGAGCATGCGGCGGCTGAACTGCAGCGCCTGCTGGTTGATGCGATCCTGCAGAATATACAGCCGCTGTTTTTTCTCTTCTTCGCTGACGTCGTCAACCATGTCCGCCGCTGGCGTACCGGGGCGCGACGAATAGATGAAGCTGAAGCTGACGTCAAAGTTGACGTCGGCGATCAGGTTCATGGTCTGTTCGAAGTCGGCCTGGCTCTCGCCCGGGAAACCGACGATGAAGTCGGAGCTGAGCTGGATGTTCGGGCGCGCCTTGCGCAGCTTGCGGATAATCGCCTTATACTCCAGCGCGGTATGGGCGCGTTTCATCATGGTCAGGATGCGATCCGAACCGCTCTGCACCGGCAGGTGCAGGAAGCTGACCAGCTCCGGCGTGTCTTCGTACACCGCGATGATGTCGTCGGTGAACTCGATAGGGTGGCTGGTGGTGAAGCGAATGCGATCGATGCCGTCGATGGCGGCCACCAGGCGCAGCAGTTCGGCGAACGAGCAGATATCGCCGTCATGCGTGGCGCCGCGGTACGCGTTGACGTTTTGGCCGAGCAGGTTGACTTCGCGCACGCCCTGCGCCGCCAGTTGGGCGATTTCGAACAGCACGTCGTCGCTCGGGCGGCTCACTTCCTCGCCGCGGGTGTATGGCACCACGCAGAAAGTGCAGTATTTGTTGCAGCCTTCCATGATCGACACGAACGCGGTCGGGCCTTCGGCGCGCGGCTCCGGCAGGCGGTCGAACTTTTCGATCTCAGGGAAACTGATATCGACCACCGGGCTGCGGGTACCCTGAACGTGGTTGATCATTTCCGGCAGGCGGTGCAGGGTCTGCGGGCCGAATACCACGTCGACGCAAGGCGCGCGGCTGCGGATCAGTTCGCCTTCTTGCGAGGCCACGCAACCGCCGACGCCGATGATGACAGACGGGTTCTTCTCTTTCAGCAAGCGCCAGCGCCCCAGCATGGCGAAAACTTTTTCCTGCGCTTTTTCACGGATCGAGCAGGTATTCAGCAACAGCACGTCCGCTTCCTCGGCGTTGTCGGTCCACTCGAAGCCGTGCGTGCTGTTCAACAGGTCGGCCATTTTCGATGAATCGTACTCATTCATCTGGCAGCCCCAGGTTTTGATATGTAGTTTTTTCGTCATTGACTTGCCATTACTCAGTGCGGAGCGAAAGTTGCGTTACGCGACATGCAGGGCGCGTATTGTAATCATTTGCCGCCGTTGTGACCAGCGCGGGGGAAAATGGCATGCCACCTGAAGCCGGAGCGAAAATCCGGTACACTGCGCAAAACGCCATGTCGGGTGGGATGGCGAGCATTCACATAGAAAACATAGCCAATATGAAGACATCTCAAAATCGGTACGACGCGGTGGTGGTGGGCGGCGGCATGGTCGGCGCGGCGGCGGCTCTGGGCCTGGCGCAGGCGGGCTGGTCGGTGGCGTTGCTGGAACATCAGGCGCCGCAGGCGTTCGAGGCGCAAAGCCCGCCGGACCTGCGCATTTCCGCTATCGGCTGCACCTCGGTGGGGCTGCTGAAACAGCTCGGCGCCTGGCCCGCCGTGACGGCGATGCGCACGGCGCCGTATCGCCGGCTGGAGACCTGGGAATGGGCGTCGTCGCGCGTGGCGTTCGATGCGCTATCTCTGGGGCTGCCGGAGTTGGGCTTTATGGTGGAAAACCGCATTTTGCAGCTGGCGCTGTGGCAGCAGTTCGCACAGTGCGCCAATTTGACGCTGCTGTGCCCCGCCAGGCTGCAATCGCTGCAGCGGGCGGACAAGGCCTGGCAACTGACGCTGGACAGCGATGAAACGCTGCAGGCGCGCCTGGTTGTCGGCGCCGACGGCGCCAACTCTCAGGTGCGCAAGCTGGCGGCGATCGGCACCAACGGCTGGCAGTATCGTCAGGCGTGCATGTTGATCACCGTCGATACCGGCGCGCCGCAGCAGGATGTGACCTGGCAGCGTTTCTTCCCGTCCGGGCCGCGCGCCTTCCTGCCGCTGTACGACAGCTGGGCGTCGCTGGTGTGGTATGACAGCCCGCAGCGCATTCGCCAGCTGCAGGCGATGCCGCCGGCGCAGCTGGAGCGTGAGATCGCCGCCGCTTTCCCGGCGCGACTGGGCCCGGTCAAGGTGCACGCCGCCGGTTCGTTCCCGCTGACGCGGCGTCATGCGCAGCGCTACGTGCTGCCGGGGCTGGCGCTGCTGGGCGATGCGGCGCATACCATCAATCCGCTGGCCGGGCAGGGCGTCAATCTGGGGTATCGCGACGTGGATGCCTTGCTGAACGTATTGAGCGATGCGCGGGAGCAGGGAGAGGACTGGAGCAGCGAGGCGGTACTGCTGCGTTATCAGCGCCGCCGCCGTACCGACAATCTGCTGATGCAGAGCGGGATGGATCTGTTCTATACGGCTTTCAGCAATAACCTGGCGCCGCTGAACGTCGCGCGCAATCTGGCGCTGATGGCCGCGCAGCGGGCGGGCAAGCTGAAAGAGCATGCGTTGAAGTACGCGTTGGGATTGTAACCGTCAGGGCTCAGCTGCGGCTGGGCCCGTTAGGATTGGCTGAACGCCAGACAGCAAAAAGCCCGCCGAAGCGGGCTTTTCTAAATATGGCTGGGGTGCCAGGATTCGAACCTGGGTATGCTGGTATCAGAAACCAGAGCCTTACCGCTTGGCGACACCCCAATTATGGTGGCTACGACGGGATTTGAACCTGTGACCCCATCATTATGAGTGATGTGCTCTAACCAGCTGAGCTACGTAGCCGATGTTACTTTTTACTTCTTTGATTTGCAAGCAGTTTGTTATGGCTGGGGTACCTGGATTCGAACCAGGGAATGCCGGTATCAAAAACCGGTGCCTTACCGCTTGGCGATACCCCACCTGCAAACAAATCTTATGTTGAAACCTCATGCCCGAAAGAATATGGCTGGGGTACCTGGATTCGAACCAGGGAATGCCGGTATCAAAAACCGGTGCCTTACCGCTTGGCGATACCCCATCAACATACTGCGCCGACGATGAAGAGAAATGGTGCGGGAGGCGAGACTTGAACTCGCACACCTTGCGGCGCCAGAACCTAAATCTGGTGCGTCTACCAATTTCGCCACTCCCGCAAATACAAAAAAGAGATGGTGGCTACGACGGGATTCGAACCTGTGACCCCATCATTATGAGTGATGTGCTCTAACCAGCTGAGCTACGTAGCCCTCTTTTTTTGCTTTGCCTTCATCGGCGTTGCGGGGCGCATTATGCGTATATGACCGATTTGCGTCAACAAGTTTTTTCCCGAAAAAGCGCCCGGAAGCGCTGTTTGTCTGGGTTGTGAACATTATGGCGATAAAATCGGCAATTCAGGCAGTTGGCGGGCGGAAAAGGCAACAAAAAGGCGGGCCAAAAGGCCCGCCCCGGGGAAAATGCCGCGCGATTATTTATAGGCGGCCTGGTGCACGCCGACGGCGCGGCCGGAAGGATCGTCCATCTTCTTGAACGATTCATCCCACTCGATGGCCTTGGCGGACGAGCAGGCGACGGATGGGCCGCCCGGCACGCATTCGGCGGCGCTCGGCAGCGGGAACAGCTCCTCGAAGATTTCGCGGTACAGGTAGCCTTCTTTCGACGTCGGCGTGTTGTACGGGAAGCGGAAACGCGCGGTTTCGAGCTGTTGATCGCTAATTTGCTGCGCAGCCACCTCTTTTAGCGTGTCGATCCAGCTGTAGCCGACGCCGTCGGAGAACTGCTCTTTCTGGCGCCAGGCCACGCTGGCGGGCAAATAGGACTCGAAACATTCGCGAACGATGTGTTTTTCCATTTTGCCGTTGCCGCACATTTTATCTTTCGGGTTGATACGCATTGCCACGTCGAGGAATTTCTTGTCCAGGAACGGCACGCGGGCTTCGACGCCCCAGGCGGACATCGCCTTGTTGGCGCGCGCGCAGTCGAACATGTGCAGCGCCAGCAGTTTGCGTACGGTCTCTTCGTGGAATTCGCGGGCGTCCGGCGCCTTATGGAAGTACAGGTAGCCGCCGAACACTTCGTCCGCGCCTTCGCCGGAAAGCACCATCTTGATGCCCATCGCCTTGATCTTGCGCGACATCAGGTACATCGGCGTCGACGCGCGGATGGTGGTGACGTCATAGGTTTCGATGTGGTAAATCACGTCGCGGATGGCGTCCAGCCCTTCCTGCACGGTGAAGTGGATCTCATGGTGCACGGTGCCCAGATGGTTGGCCACCTCCTGCGCGGCGCGCAGATCCGGCGAGCCTTCCAGCCCGACGGCGAAGGAGTGCAGCTGCGGCCACCAGGCTTCGCTGCGTTCCTGATCTTCCACGCGGCGCGCGGCGTACTTCTTGGTGATCGCCGAAATGACCGAGGAATCCAGCCCGCCCGACAGCAGCACGCCGTAAGGCACGTCGGACATCAGGTGGCTTTTCACCGACTCTTCCAGCGCGGTGCGCAGGGCGGCGGCGTCGGTCACGTTGTCCTTGACGCTGTCGTAATCGAACCAGTCGCGGCGATAGTATTCGCGGATCTGGCCGTCCTGGCTCCACAGGTAGCTGCCGGCCGGGAATTCCTTGATGGTGCGGCACACCGGCACCAGCGCTTTCATTTCCGAGGCAACGTACAGGTTGCCGTGTTCGTCATGGCCCATATACAGCGGGATGATGCCCAGGTGATCGCGGCCGATCAGGTAGGCGTCTTTTTCGGTGTCATACAGGGCAAAGGCGAACATGCCTTGCAGATCGTCGAGGAACTCCGGTCCTTTCTCCTGATACAGTGCCAGGATCACTTCACAGTCGGAGCCGGTCTGGAAGGCATAGCGGTCGCTCAGCTGTTGGCGCAGCGCCTGATGGTTGTAAATTTCGCCGTTGACCGCCAGAACGTGGGTGTGCGCAGCGTTGTACAGCGGTTGAGCGCCGTTGTTGACGTCGACGATCGACAGGCGTTCGTGAGCCAGAATGGCTTTGTCGCTGGCGTAAACGCCGGACCAATCCGGGCCGCGGTGGCGCATCAGACGTGACAGCTCCAGCGCTTTCTTACGCAGTTCAACGGGATCGGACTTCAGATCGAGCACACCGAAAATAGAACACATACAACTCTCCTAACGGGCTTTTATGACTGTGATGTTGTTTTTACTGTTATGGGCAGCATTGCCGATTTATCAGCGATAACGCGGTTTTGCTGCGCTGTGGTTATGAAAATGCGCCAAAAGCTGCAGAGGATGCAAGCGTTTTAGCCATGCGCTGAGAAATAGTTGTTTGCGTGGCTGAGGTTTTTAACGGATTTTCAGTTATCGGCGTAAAAAATTGTCGATTATGCAATTTTTAGCGTGATGGCGGGATTGCCGGCCAGTTTGACCGGCAATCGATTAGCGATTAGGCGATGAGCTGCCAGAGGGTGAACGCGGCATCCGGCGTCCAGCCGGCATTGGAGGTGTGCGCCTGAATACAGGTGTATTTCTTGCCTTTATAACTCACGACGTCGCCGGCTTTGTAGCTGTGGTTGTTCTGCCACTCGGGCGCGCCCGGATCGGGCGGCGTACCGTCATTGGCGGTTTTGACCGCCAGCGCGCTGCTCGGCAGGGAGGTATTGCCCAGGGTGTCGGTCGCGGTAACGAAGTAGCTGTACTGGGTTGCCGGCGTCAGACCGCTGTCGGCCAGCGACAGACCGGCGGTTTGGCCGATCGGGTTGCCGTTGCGGTAGACGGTGTAGCTGGCGATCGGTGAGGCGCCGGTGGCGGCGGCCCAGCTCAGTTTCAGCGAGGTGGCGCCCAGCTCGGCGACCGTCAGCGCCGTCGGCGCATTAGGCTTTCCCGGCGGCGGGGTGACGCCGCCCTGAATCAGCGGCGCATAGCGGGTTTTGAACTCCCAATTGTAGGCGACGCCGGCTTTGCTCTTGCCGTTGTCCCAGTTGATTGACCAGGTCATCAGGCCCTTGATCGACAGGTTTTTGGCGTCGAGACGCGAGAAAGCGTTATACACCGCCTGTTTATCGATCACGTAGCCGGTGGCGGCGGCGTCGTTGTTGCTCGGCAGGCCGATGACGAATTTCGCCGCCGGGATCTTCGCATAGCCGCGGGTGCCGGTAACCAGGCTTTCCGTCAGGTAGTAGAGGAAGTCTTCCTTCTTGGTATCGTCGTTTTGGGTCAGCCAGGTTTTAATTTCTTCAACCCAAAGGCCATCGCCACCCTGGTTATAATATTGCGGCGCGATAAAGTCGTAATAGCCTTCGAGGGCGCTGATATAATCCAGGTAGGTGCCATTTTCACGTAAGTATGGGAATTCCGGCGCCATGCTGATAATAAAGTTTTTCCCCTGGGCGGCGTAATGGTCTTTTACTTTTTTCAGCGCCGCAGGCAAGACGGTTTTATTATTGGCGGCGCCGATCGCCGCCTGTTCCAGATCGATATCCAGTCCGTCGAAGCCATAGACTTCCACCAGGCGAATAATCTCGTCTTTCAGCTTGTCTTCGTCGCCGGTTTTCAGCTCGATATGCGCGTCTGCGCCGCCGAGGGAGATCAGCACCGCGCGGCCCTGGCTGTTCAGCACGCCCACCTGGCGGCGGAACTCGGCGTCGGACAGGTTGTAAGGCTTGAAGGTTGGGATGCCCTGGCCTTTCATAAAGGCGACGGCCACCACGTTGTACTCGGCGGGAATGTCGGTCAGGTTCATATTGGTGAACTGGCCTTGCTGATAGCCGTCACTGGCGCCGGCGGCCCAGTTGTGCCAGAAACCCATCAGGATCTTTTTATTGGCGATAGACGGCATAATGGCCGCGTCATCGGCGGCGACGGCATTAATCGTGTTATTTGTGCTCATGGTAGCCTCATTAATTAGGGGTAAGGGTTTTTCGCTCGCCGGCAATATCAGCTATTGGCGGGGCGTAACGTTATAATGAGGATTTTTAACGCAGGCAGGCTGAAACCTTTTACGGCCATGAACGAATTAAATTCAAACTGACGCTGAGGGAGAAGGAAATAATGGCGGCCGGGCGGCCGCCATGGCCGCATCAGAAGATGGTGATATCGGCGACGGAAGGGTAGACGTAGCTCGGGCGGAACGGCATGGTTTCGATGTCGCTCAGCGTGGAGACGCCGGACAGCACCAGCACGGTTTCCAGGCCGGCCTGGAAGCCCGCCAGAATGTCGGTGCGCAGGTTATCGCCGACGATCACCGTCTCTTCCGAGTGCGCCTGCATTTTGTTCAGTGCGGCGCGAATGATCCACGGGCTGGGCTTGCCGACGTAAAACGGCTTGCGGCTGGTGATCTTCTCAATGGGGGCGCACAGCGCGCCGCAGGCCGGCGAGAAGCCGTGGCCGTGACTATCCGGGTTGGTGGCGATAAAGCGCGCCGTTACTGACGAAGTAGGCGGCTTTATGCATCATGTCCCAGTTGTAAGAGCGGGTTTCACCGACGATCACGAAGTCGGGGTTGATGTCGGTGATGGTGAAACCGGCTTTGTACAGCTCATGGATCAGGGCGCCTTCGCCGACCACATAGGCTTTTTTGCCTTCCTGGCGGCGCAGGAAATCGGCGGTGGCCATCGCCGAGGTGTAGAACGCGCTCTCCGGCACTTCCAGCCCGGCGGCGGCGAAGCGGTTCGCCAGATCCTGCGCGGTCTGTGACGGGTAGTTAGTCAGCACCACCAGCGGCATGCCCTGTTCCTGGATGCGCGCCAGGAACAGATCGGCGCCGGGCACCGGCGTATTGTCATGCAGCAGCACGCCGTCGATATCGCATATAACGTTTTTGATTTTCATTTGTCGCTGTTTCTCATGATTACGGCAGGCGAAGGGTGACGATAACACGCCTGCCAGAAGCGGCGGATCAGCTTTCCAGCAATCGCTGCAAGAGCACGCCGTTGAGCATCGCGCGTTTGGCCAGGGCGAAAGCGCCGATCGCCGAGCGATGATTGAGTTCGGAGGTCACCACCGGCAGATTTTTGCGGAAGTCCTTCAGCACCTGGGTATTGATGCAGCTCTGGATCGCCGGCAGCAGCACCTTGTCCGCTTCGGTGATCTCACCGGCGATCACCACCTTCTGCGGATTGAACAGGTTGATGGCGATGGCCACCGCTTTGCCCAGATAGCGGCCTACGTGTTCGATCACTTCGCTGGCCAGCAGATCGCCGCGGTTGGCGGCCTTGCAGATGGCGTTGATGCCGCAGTCTTCCAGAGTCAGTTTGCTCGGATAGCCCTGGCTCAGCAGCTGGCGCACGCGCTGTTCGATCGCGGCGTTGGCGGCCACGGTTTCCAGGCAGCCGAAGTTGCCGCAGTGGCAGCGTTCCCCCAGCGGATCGATCTGGATATGGCCGATCTCGCCGACGTTGCCGTTGTTGCCGAGAAAAATCTGCCCGTTGACGATGATGCCGGCGCCGGTGCCGCGGTGCAGGCGCACCAGAATCGAGTCTTCGCAGTCGCGGGTGGCGCCGAAGTAGTGCTCCGCCAGCGCCAGGCTGCGGATGTCGTGGCCGACGAAGCTGGTGACGTTAAAGCGCCGCTGTAGGTTGTCCACCAGCGCCCAATTGCTGACGCTGATGTGCGGCATGTAGCGCACCACGCCCAGCGCCGGATCCACCAGGCCGGGCAGGATCACCGCGATGGCGATCAGCTCGCGCAGGCGGCGCTGGTTAGCGTCGATGAATTGGGCGATGGCGGCGAACAGCGCATTCTCCAGCGTTTCTTGAGTGCGTTCCGGCAGCGGATAGTGTTCTTCGCTGAGCGACTTGCCGCTCATGTCATACAGGGTGATGGTGGCGTCGTGGCGGCCGAGACGCACCGCGACGGTATGGAAATGACGGGTTTCCGACACGATGGAGATCGCGCGGCGGCCGCCGGTGGAGGCTTGCTGATCGACTTCTTTGATCAGCCCGCGCTCCAGCAGCTGGCGAGTAATTTTGGTGACGCTGGCGGGGGCGAGCTGGCTGAGTTCGGCAATCTGAATGCGCGAGATCGGGCCCTGCTGGTCGATCAGGCGGTAAACTGCCGCGCCGTTAAGTTGTTTGACTAAGTCAACGTTCCCTATTTGTGCTTGTCCGCCAGTGCTCATCAATAATTTTACTCGCTGTTCATTGAATTAAACCTCGTTACCGTTAACGAGCGTTTTGGTGATCTTGAAATCACGGGTGAAGGCGGTCAGGTTAGCCACCTTGCCGGCTTCGAGGGTGCCCAGACGGTGATCGACGCCGATGGCGCGCGCCGGATACAGCGTCGCCATGCGCAGCGCTTCGTCCAGCGCGATGCCGATATGCTCGACGCTGTTTCGCACCGCTTCGATCATGGTCAGCGCGGAACCGCTCAGGGTGCCGTTCTCATCCACGCACAGCCCATCCCGATAGTATATTGTTTTACCGGCGAAAATAAATTGGTCAATATCTGCACCCGCCGGCGCGGTGGCATCGGTGACCAAGACCAATTTATCACCTTTCAGGCGTTTGGCGTTACGGATACTCGCCCAGGCCACGTGATGGCCGTCGGCGATGATGCCGGTATAGACCTCCGGCGTATCGAAGATCGCCCCCATCAGCCCCGGTTCGCGGCCGGTGATATAAGGCATGGCGTTGTACAGGTGGGTGGCGAAGCTGATGCCGGCGGCGAAACCGGTGCGAGCCTGATCGTAGGTGGCGTTCGAGTGGCCGGCGGAGACCACGATGCCGGCCTCGGTCAGCTGCTTGATAAAGTGCGGTTCAACCATTTCCGGCGCCAGCGTCACCTTGGTGATCACGTCGGCGTTGGCGCACAGGTAATCGATCATTTCCTGGGTAGGCTTGCGAATGAACGCCGGATTGTGGGTGCCTTTTTTCACCGGGCTGAGGTATGGCCCTTCCAGGTGCAGGCCCAACGCCTGGTTTTGGTGCTTTTTCAGATAAGCGCGCATCACGTCGACGCTGTGCTTCATGAATTCGTCGCTACTGGTGATCAGCGTCGGCAGATAGCTGGTGCAGCCGGATTTCTCGTTGGCGCGCTGCATGATCTCCAGCGTTTCTTCCGAGATTGCTTCCAGCGAATCGTTGAACTGTACGCCGCCGCAGCCGTTCAGCTGCACGTCGATAAGCCCGGGGGCCAGGATGGCGCCACCCAGGTCGCGCGTTTCGATGCCGGCGGGCAATTCAGCCGCCGGGCAGACTTTCTCGATCAGCCCATCAGCGATAATGACTGCATGGTCATCAAGTACGTCGTGGCCGGTATAGATTCGGCCGTGGGTTAAAGCGAACATCGTAGCCCCCTGCAAAGATTAAAGACTTTTAACGCTTTCCGCTTCTAACTCGCGGAAATATTTGACGGTTTTGACTTTCAGCTCCATGGTGGCCGGTTCGTCGCACACCACTACCGCTTTGGCGTGCAGCTGCAGACAGCTGATGGTCCACATGTGGTTGATATTGCCTTCCACTGCGGCTTCCAGTGCCTGCGCCTTGGCGTGGCCGGTGACCAGGATCATCACTTCTTCCGCGTCCAGCAGCGTGCCCACGCCGACGGTCAGCGCATATTTCGGCACCAGGCTGACATCGCCGCCGAAGAAGCGCGAGTTGGCGATGCGGGTGTCTTCGGTCAGCGTTTTGATGCGGGTGCGCGAAGCCAGGGACGAAGCCGGCTCGTTGAACGCGATATGGCCGTCGATGCCCACGCCGCCCATGAACAGGTTAATTTTGCCGTAAGACTTGATCTTCTCTTCGTACTGGCGGCACTCGGCGTCGACATCCGCGGCGTTGCCGTTCAGCAGGTTGATATTTTCGCGAGGGATATCAACGTGATCAAAGAAGTTGCGGTACATGAAGGTGTGATAGCTTTCCGGGTGTTCCTGCGGCAGGCCAACGTACTCGTCCATGTTGAAAGTCACAACATGCTTAAAGCTTACTTCACCTGCTTTGTGCATCGCAATCAGATGTTTGTAGGCTTCCAGCGGCGTGCCGCCGGTGGGCAGGCCGAGAACAAACGGGCGCTCTGCGGTTGGCTTGAATGCGTTGATGCGTTGAACGATATGACGCGCGGCCCATTTGCCGACTTGAGCGGTATCTTTCAGTGGGATAAGTCTCATCTAACACCTCTTGGGATAAGTAAACTAAAGCTATACTGTACGGGCCTGCGGGAGTCGTAAGCGTAACCCAGCTTTATGATTCTCGCGTGAATCGTCCGTTCGGTTGATTTTTTGAATGATAAAATAAGTTTTGTGTGATGGCCAGCAATCTGGGAGGTAAAGACTACTTTTTGGTGATATTTATCACAAAAAGGGAGGTTTTAATTTGCGATACAAAATAAATTTTTTACACTCGGCATGAGTGATACGTGCCAAGCGCTGTTTCTAAAAAGGTAGTGAGAGCTTCAAATAAACTACTAATAGGGTCCGTCCGCGGACAACATAGGGGGAAAAGGTGAACATTCTTAGTTATTTGCAAAAGGTGGGACGGGCGCTGATGGTGCCGGTCGCCACGCTGCCCGCCGCCGCCATCTTGATGGGCGTCGGGTACTGGATTGACCCTGTTGGTTGGGGCGGCGACAACGCGCTCGCCGCTTTCTTCATTAAATCCGGCTCCGCTATCATCGACAACATGTCGGTGCTGTTCGCTATCGGCGTGGCCTACGGCATGTCCAAAGACAAGGACGGCGCCGCCGCGTTGACCGGCTTCGTCGGCTTCCTGGTGCTGACCACTCTCTGTTCGCCGGCCGCCGTGTCGATGATTCAGAAGATCCCGCTCGATCAGGTGCCCGCCGCGTTCGGCAAGATCCAGAACCAGTTCGTCGGTATTCTGGTGGGCATCATCTCCGCCGAAGTGTACAACCGCTTCAGCGGCGTCGAGCTGCCCAAGGCGCTGTCGTTCTTCAGCGGCCGCCGTTTGGTGCCGATCCTCATTTCCTTCCTGATGATCCTGGTGGCTTTCATCCTGATGTACATTTGGCCGGTGATCTTCAACGGTCTGGTGAACTTCGGTGAACACATTCAGAAAATGGGCTCGGTCGGCGCGGGCATCTACGCCTTCTTCAACCGCCTGCTGATCCCGGTCGGCCTGCACCACGCGCTGAACTCGGTGTTCTGGTTCGACGTGGCCGGCATCAACGATATTCCTAACTTCCTTGGCGGCCAGCAGTCGATCGAAGCCGGTAAAGCGGTTGTCGGCATCACCGGCCGTTATCAGGCGGGCTTCTTCCCGATCATGATGTTCGGTCTGCCGGGGGCGGCGCTGGCCATTTACCATTGCGCGCGTCCTGAGAACAAAGCCAAAGTGGCGGGCATCATGCTGGCGGCCGCTTTCGCCGCCTTCTTTACCGGTATTACCGAACCGCTGGAATTCTCCTTCATGTTCGTGGCGCCGGTGCTGTACGTGATCCACGCCGTGCTGACCGGTATCTCGGTGTTCATCGCCGCCAGCATGCATTGGATCGCCGGTTTCGGCTTCAGCGCCGGCTTGGTGGATATGGTGCTGTCGTCTCGCAACCCGCTGGCGACCCACTGGTACATGCTGATCCCGCAAGGCCTGGTGTTCTTCGTCATCTACTACGTGGTGTTCCGCTTCACCATCAAAAAATTCAACCTGATGACTCCGGGCCGCGAGCTGGCGGTTGCTGGTGACGAAACCGACGGCTACGACGTCAACGTCGACAGCAACGCCGGTAAAGACGAGAACGAAACCACCACCCTGGCTCGTCGTTACGTCGGTGCGATCGGCGGTTCCGACAACCTGACCGGCATCGACGCCTGCATCACCCGCCTGCGTTTGAATGTGAAAGACTCCACGCTGGTGAACGACGCATTGGCGAAACGCCTCGGCGCGTCGGGCGTTATCCGCCTGAACAAGCAGAGCGTGCAAGTGATCGTCGGCACCCGCGCCGAACTTATCGCCAGCGCAATGCGCAACGTGATTGCGGCCGGCCCGGTAGCGGCAGCGGCGGCCCCGGCGGCGGCGCCTGCCGCGGAAGCCAAACCGCAGGCGGTGCCGAACGCGCCGAAAGCCGCGTTTGAAACGCTGGTGGCGCCGGTGACCGGCGAAGTGGTGGCGCTCGAACAGGTGCCGGACGAAGCTTTCGCCAGCAAGGCGGTAGGCGACGGCCTGGCGATTCGCCCGACCGACAAGATCGTGGTGGCGCCGGCTGACGGCACCGTGGTGAAAATCTTCAATACCAACCACGCATTCTGCCTGGAAACCGACAAGGGCGCCGAGATCGTGGTGCACATGGGGATCGACACCGTCGCGCTGGAAGGCCAGGGCTTCAAACGCCTGGTGGAAGAGGGCGCGGAAGTGAAAGCCGGTCAACCGATTCTGGAGCTGGATCTGGATTACCTGAATGCCAATGCGCGTTCGATGATAAGCCCGGTGGTAGTCAGCAATGCTGACGAGTACGCCGGCCTGGCGGCGCTGGCCAGCGGCTCTGTGGTCGCCGGTCAGACCAAGCTGTATGAGATCCAGAAATAAGGCTGTTTTTACCTGAGTAGTGCCTGGGGCCGAACACGCATCATGGCGGAGTTTGCCCCGACTTGGCGGGAAGAGAGCGATCTCTTCCCGCTTTTTTTATCCCGTTTCGCCCCACGGCGGTGCGCTGCGCGCCGATGGTGCAACGCGCCGCATTTTTCATGAAACAAACGGTTGTTTCCAGACGTGGCTTGTTGGATCATAGGCGGTTATGTGTAGCGCTTTGCATTGAGGAACAGTGAAATGAGTGAGGCTGAAGCCCGCCCAACCAATTTTATCCGTCAGATCGTCGATGAAGATCTGGCGTCGGGGAAACACACGTCGGTACATACCCGTTTCCCGCCGGAGCCTAACGGCTATCTGCATATCGGCCACGCCAAGTCCATCTGCCTGAACTTCGGCATCGCCAAGGACTATCAGGGCCAGTGCAACCTGCGTTTCGACGACACCAACCCGGTGAAAGAAGACATCGAGTTCGTCGAGTCTATCAAGCACGACGTGGAGTGGCTGGGCTTTGAGTGGAGCGGCAACGTTCGTTACTCCTCAGACTATTTCGATCAGCTGCACCAGTATGCGGTGGAGCTTATCAGCAAAGGGCTGGCCTACGTCGACGAACTGTCGCCGGAGCAGATCCGTGAATACCGCGGCACCCTGACTGCGCCGGGCAAAGACAGCCCGTACCGCGGTCGCAGCGTGGAAGAGAACCTGGCGCTGTTCGAGAAGATGCGCAACGGCGAATTCGCCGAAGGCGCCGCCTGCCTGCGCGCCAAGATCGATATGGCTTCGCCGTTTATCGTGATGCGCGATCCGGTGCTGTACCGCATCAAGTTCGCCGAACACCACCAGACCGGCAATAAATGGTGCATCTACCCGATGTACGATTTCACCCACTGCATTTCCGATGCGCTGGAAGGGATCACCCATTCGCTGTGCACCCTGGAATTCCAGGATAACCGCCGTCTGTATGATTGGGTGCTGGATAACATCACCATTCCTTGCCACCCGCGCCAGTACGAGTTTTCGCGTCTCAACCTCGAATACGCCATCATGTCGAAGCGCAAGCTGCATCAGCTGGTGGCCGAGAAGATCGTCGAAGGTTGGGATGATCCGCGCATGCCGACCGTCTCCGGTCTGCGCCGCCGCGGTTATACTGCCGCCTCGATCCGCGAGTTCTGCCTGCGCATCGGCGTGACCAAGCAAGACAACAACGTCGAAATGGTGGCGCTGGAATCCTGCATCCGCGACGATCTGAACGAGAACGCGCCGCGCGCCATGGCGGTGCTGGATCCGGTGAAAATCGTCATCGAGAACATGGGCGATGCGGTGGAAATGGTCAGCATGCCTAACCACCCGAACAAGCCGGAAATGGGCAACCGCGATGTGCCGTTCAGCCGTGAGATCTATATCGATCGCGCCGACTTCCGCGAAGAAGCCAACAAGCAGTACAAGCGTCTGGTGCTGGGCAAAGAAGTGCGTCTGCGCAACGCGTACGTGATCAAGGCCGAGCGCGTCGAGAAAGATGAAGCCGGCGAGATCACCACCATCTTCTGCAGCTACGATGCGGAAACGCTGAGCAAAGATCCTGCCGACGGCCGCAAGGTGAAGGGCGTGATCCACTGGGTGTCTGCGGCGCACGCGCTGCCGGCGGAAATTCGCCTGTACGATCGCCTGTTCAGCGTGCCTAACCCGGGCGCGGCGGAGGACTTCCTCTCCACCATTAACCCGGAATCGCTGGTGATCAAGCACGGTTTCGTTGAGCCGAGTCTGGCGGCCGCACAGCCGGAGAAAGCCTATCAGTTCGAGCGTGAAGGCTACTTCTGCGCCGACAGCCATTACTCTTCGGCTGAGCACCTGGTGTTTAACCGCACCGTCGGTCTGCGTGACACCTGGGCGAAAATCGAAGGCTAATCTTAATTGCCTCGAAAATTAATGTATCAGCGCGGCTCAGGCCGCGCTTTTTTATGCCTGCTATTGAGTAAATCATCTATTCCCGCCACGTTTTTCCGGGCTGCGTTTAATTAACTGCGGTGCGTTAATCAATAAGTTTTCTTATATTGGGCTTAGTAGTCTTAATCTTTACTTATATATTCGTGATGCGAATTAATTTCATTTAGAGAGCGCTCTCAAATTTTATCTCCTGACTGACGGATTTAGTCAGGCTGAAACCATTAATCGTCTCTGGTTGACCTGGTATCCGTATTTATTCTGATTTAATTGAATTTTTTATTCGACACCTTCCATGAATGCCAGCGTAACAAATTATCACCGATATGTGCTCCTTGTCATACTTTGACAAATCTTCCGCATTTTTCATTTGATAATTCGCGTCGCGAAAAATAGTCTGTCTGTAGCAATTAGTGCTGTGGGAATAACATCTCGTCGGCAATATTTTTTACCCGTTCGGGTTTTTTATTGGCAGTCGTGCAGGGCAGTGGTGAACACAGGCGGCTGCAACTTTTAAGTTAAGTCAAAGAGGAATTTCAATATGGGTACGCACGGTGCTCAGCGTAAAACGCTGGCGCTCGCAGTCGCGGGCGCGCTGTTGGGAACAGGGTTTGCCATGGCGCCTGAGGCGAAAGCCGCAGGGTTTATCGAGGATTCCACGCTGACCGGCGGCATTTATTACTGGCAACGTGAGCGTGACCGTAAAGATCTCAATCCGGACAGCAAGGATTACAATCAATACACCACCAACCTGTCCCACTCTACCGCCAACCTGAGCCTGGATTTCGCGTCGGGCTACGCCTGGGACATGTTCGGTCTGGATGTCGGCACTTTTACCGCCATCGAACTGGCTGAATCCAGCGCCAGCGGTCACCCGAACGAAATCGCGTTCTCCTCGAAGAACCGTACCTACGACGAAGACTACTCCGGTGATAAAGGCGGTATCAGCCTGTACAAAGCCGCCGCCAAATTCAAATACGGCCCGGTCTGGGCGCGCGCCGGCTATATTCAGCCGAGCGGCCAAACCCTGCTGGCGCCGCACTGGAGCTTTATGCCGGGCACTTATCAGGGGGCTGAAGCCGGCGCCAAGTTCGACTACGGCGATGCCGGCGCGTTGAGCTTCTCCTACATGTGGGCCGACAAATACAAAGCGCCGTGGCATATCGAGATGGACGACTTCCGCCAGAACGATAAGAAAACCCGTGTCTCCTACCTGCACTCGCTGGGCGCCAAGTACGATTTCAAAAACGACCTGGTGCTGGAAGCCGCTTACGGCCAGGCCCAGGGGTACGTGAATCAGTACTTTACCAAGGCGTCTTACAAATTCGATCTGCTGGGCAACCCGCTGACCACCAGTTACCAGTTCTATGGCGCGGAAGACCGCATCAGCAACAAGAACGATCCGAACAGCATCTATGACGGCCTGGCCTGGCTGCAGGCGTTGACCTTCGGTTACACCACCGGCCAGTTCAACTGGCGTCTGGAAGGCACCATGGTCAAGGCGGAAGGCAATCAGGGCTTCTTCCTGCAACGTATGACCCCGACCTACGCCTCGTCAAACGGTCGCCTGGACGTGTGGTGGGATAACCGCTCCGACTTTAACGCCAACGGCGAAAAAGCGGTGTATGCCGGCGTGATGTATGACCTCAGCAACTGGAACCTGCCGGGCATGGCGGTCGGCGGCTCTTACGTTTACGCGTGGGACGCCAAGCCGAGCACCAACCCGATCTACGATCAGAGCCAGCGCCTGAAAGAGAGCGCCTGGAGTCTGGACGCGATGTACACCATCCAGGAAGGGCGAGCCAAGGGCACGCTGCTCAAGCTGCATTACACCAAGTATGACAACCACACCAACATTCCGAGCTGGGGCGGCGGTTACGGCAACATCTTCCAGGACGAGAAAGACGTCAAGTTCATGGTCATCGCGCCATTCACCATCTTCTGATGCGTTCCCCGGCCTCGCCGCCGGGGCAGTTAAGGGAATTCAACGATGAAAAAAATCATGCTGATGTTGGCGGCCGCTGCGGCGCTGAGCGCCTGTGCGCAACCCTCCGCGCCGCCGGAAGACGCCAAGTTGAAACAGGCTTACAGCGCCTGCATCAATACCGCGGAAGGCTCGCCGGAGCGTCTGCAGCCGTGCAAGGCGGTACTGAACGTGCTGAAACAAGAGAAACAGCACCAGCAGTTCGCTGCGCAGGAAACGGTACGGGTGATGGATTATCAGAACTGCATTATGGCGGTTCACAGCGGTAACGGTCAGGCTTACGACGCCAAGTGCGGCAAGCTGTGGCAAGAAATTCGCGATAACAATAATTAAGAAGGACGAGAAGATGAACGCATTCAAACTGAGCGCACTGGCCGCCTTGACGGCAACGATGGGATTCCTGGGCGGCATGGGGAGCGCCATGGCCGATCAACAGCTGGTGGATCAGCTGAGCCAACTGAAGCTGAACGTGAAAATGCTGGATAACCGCGCCGGGGAAAACGGCGTGGATTGCGCGGCGCTGGGCGCAGACTGGGCCTCATGCAACCGGGTGTTGTTCACCCTGAGCAACGACGGGCAGGCGATCGACGGCAAAGACTGGATCATTTATTTCCACAGCCCGCGCCAGACTCTGCGGGTAGACAACGATCAGTTCAAGATCGCTCACCTCACTGGCGATCTGTACAAGCTGGAGCCGACCGCCAAATTCAGCGGTTTCCCGGCCGGTAAGGCGGTGGAAATCCCGGTGGTCGCCGAATACTGGCAGCTGTTCAGAAACGACTTCCTGCCCCGCTGGTATGCCACTTCCGGCGACGCCAAGCCGAAAATGCTGGCGAATACCGACACCGAAAATCTGGATCAGTTTGTGGCGCCGTTTACCGGCGATCAGTGGAAGCGCACCAAGGACGACAAAAATATTCTGATGACGCCGGCTTCGCGTTTTGTCAGCAACGCCGATCTGCAGACGCTGCCCGTCGGCGCGCTGCGCGGCCAGATCGTGCCGACGCCGATGCAGGTGAAAGTGCACGCGCAGGACGCCGATCTGCGCAAAGGGGTATCGCCGGATCTGAGTGCGTTGGTCAAGCCGGCGGCGGATGTCGTCAACCAGCGCTTCGCGCTGCTGGGCGTGCCGGTTCAGGCCAACGGTTACCCGATCAAGACCGACATCCAGCCGGGCAAGTTTAAAGGCGCGATGGCGGTGCCGGGCGCTTATGAGCTGAAGATCGGCAAGAAAGAGGCGCGGGTGATTGGCTTCGATCAGGCCGGGATGTTCTACGGGTTGCAGTCTATCCTGTCGTTAGTGCCGACCGACGGCAGCGGCAAGATCGCCACGCTCGACGCCAGCGATGCGCCGCGCTTCCAGTATCGCGGCATTTTCCTCGACGTGGCGCGCAACTTCCATAAGAAGGATGCGGTGCTGCGCCTGCTGGATCAGATGGCGGCTTACAAGCTCAACAAATTCCACTTCCACCTGAGCGATGACGAAGGTTGGCGTATCGAAATTCCCGGCTTGCCTGAGTTGACGGAAGTCGGCGGCCAGCGCTGCCACGATCTGAGCGAAACCACCTGCCTGCTGCCGCAGTACGGCCAGGGGCCGGATGTCTACGGCGGTTTCTTCACTCGTCAGGACTACATCGACATCATCAAATACGCCCAGGCGCGCCAGATTGAGGTGATCCCGGAGATCGACATGCCGGCGCACGCCCGCGCGGCGGTGGTCTCGATGGAAGCGCGCTACAAGAAACTGCATGCCGCCGGCAAAGAGCAGGAGGCCAACGAGTTCCGCCTGGTGGATCCGACCGATACCTCCAATACCACCTCGGTGCAGTTCTTTAACCGTCAGAGTTACCTGAACCCGTGCCTGGATTCCTCCCAGCGCTTTGTCGACAAGGTGATTGGCGAGATTGCCCAGATGCATAAAGAAGCCGGCCAGCCGATTAAGACCTGGCACTTTGGCGGCGACGAAGCGAAAAACATCCGCCTGGGTGCCGGCTACACCGACAAGGCGAAACCGGAACCGGGTAAAGGCATCATTGACCAGAGCAATGAAGACAAGCCGTGGGCCAAGTCTCAGGTGTGCCAGGTGATGATCAAAGAGGGCAAAGTGGCCGACATGGAGCACCTGCCGAGCTACTTCGGCCAAGAGGTCAGCAAGCTGGTGAAGGCGCACGGCATCGACAGAATGCAGGCCTGGCAAGACGGCCTGAAAGACGCCGAGAGTTCGAAGGCGTTCGCCACCTCGCGCGTGGGGGTCAACTTCTGGGACACCCTGTACTGGGGCGGTTTCGACAGCGTCAACGACTGGGCCAACAAAGGGTATGAAGTGGTGGTCTCCAACCCGGACTACGTCTATATGGACTTCCCTTACGAGGTGAACCCGGACGAGCGCGGTTACTACTGGGGCACCCGCTTCAGCGACGAGCGCAAGGTGTTCAGCTTCGCGCCGGACAACATGCCGCAGAACGCGGAAACCTCGGTTGACCGAGACGGCAACCACTTCAACGCCAAGAGCGACAAGCCGTGGCCGGGGGCATATGGACTTTCCGCTCAGCTGTGGAGCGAAACCCAGCGCACCGACCCGCAGATGGAATACATGATCTTCCCACGCGCGCTGTCGGTGGCGGAGCGCGCCTGGCATCGCGCCGGTTGGGAGCAGGACTATCGCGCCGGCCGCGAATACAAAGGCGGGGAAACCCACTTTGTCGATACCAAGACGCTGGAGAAAGATTGGCTGCGCTTCGCCAATATTCTGGGCCAGCGTGAACTGGCCAAGCTGGACAAAGGTGGCGTGGCTTATCGTCTGCCGGTGCCGGGCGCTCGCGTGGCGGGCGGCAAGCTGGAGGCGAATATCGCGCTGCCGGGGTTGGGCATCGAGTACTCCACCGACGGCGGTAAGCAATGGCAGCGTTATGATGCCAGGGCCAAGCCTGCGGTCTCCGGCGAAGTACAGGTGCGCTCGGTCAGCCCGGACGGCAAACGCTACAGCCGCGCCGAGAAGGTCTAAGAAGGGCGGTGCGGCCCGCAGTTTTGGCGGCGGGCCGCATCATAACAAAGGGGGAATGCGTTCGCCCGCGCGTGTCGGCGCAGGGCGGACGTTGTGGTGAGAGTAGTACGTGGAGTCGCTGTGCCGCTGCAATTGTGATATTTCATGACATGATTTTTCCCCGGCTTGTCCGGGGATTTTTTTGCCCGTTGTACGGCGGGCATAAAAAAACCGCCTCAAGATGAGGCGGTTTTTCATAGCCGGTCAGGGCTTATTTCTTGTCGTGCAGCGTTTCGTCTTCGCGGCAGTCACCGGTTTCACAGTGGCCGTACAGGTACAGACTGTGGTTGGTGAGCTTGATGCCGTGCTGCTTGGCGATGTCACGCTGGCGCACTTCGATGGATTCGTCGCTGAATTCGATCACTTTGCCGCAATCCAGGCAAATCAGGTGATCGTGGTGATGCTGTTGGGTCAGCTCGAACACGGACTTGCCGCCTTCGAAATTGTGACGTGTCACAATGCCCGCATCGTCAAACTGGTTCAGTACGCGATAAACCGTCGCCAGCCCGATCTCTTCGCCCATATCAATCAGTTTTTTGTACAAATCTTCCGCACTGACGTGATGGCATTCCGGATTTTGCAGTACTTCCAGGATTTTGAGTCGCGGAAGCGTGACTTTTAAGCCGGCCTTCTTCAATGCGATGTTGTTGTCGGTCATGCGAATTCAGTCCTGTTACTATGCTAATCAAGTTGAGGCGTACTCGCCTGTGGCATCGGTCGGCACAAAGAGTTAATGCGTCTCATTATAGAACCGGTTGTACTAAATGGAAACCGCCGGTTGTTAACAAAGATATAATTGCACTATTGCATGTTTTGCATGCAACGCCTTGATGGATGGGATAAACCGATATCTCAGTCTACCGTGACGGGGTGGGAAGTTACAAATCTGTAGCTTCTATCGCAGCAATCCCTGTTGCCGATGACGGCCCTGTCGGCACACTATGCACTTTACAGGGCCTTTGTTCAACCTTTCGCCAGTCCCGGCGTTTAGCCGACGATATCGGCCAGGCTCAGCTCTTCGACGATCTGTTTGACCCAGGCGTCGACACGCTCGTTGGTCAGCTCCGGCTGACGGTCTTCGTCGATCGCCAGACCGATGAAGTGGTTGTCGTCCGCCAGGCCTTTGGAGGCTTCGAAGTGGTAGCCTTTGGTCGGCCAGTGGCCCACGATGGCCGCGCCGCGCGGTTCGATGATGTCGCGGATGGTGCCCATCGCGTCACAGAAGTATTCCGCGTAGTCTTCCTGGTCGCCGCAGCCGAACAGCGCCACCAGTTTGCCGTTGAAATCGACTTCTTCCAGCGTCGGGAAGAAATCATCCCAGTCACACTGCGCCTCACCGTAGTACCAGGTCGGGATACCCAGCAGCAGGATATCGAACCCTTCCAGGTCTTCTTTGCTGCTTTTGGCGATGTCGTGCACTTCAGAGACGTCGTCGCCAAACTGTTTCTGGAGAATTTTCTGGATCATTTTGGCAATGTTTTCGGTATTGCCAGTGTCGCTGCCAAAGAAAATGCCTACAGTAGCCATATCGCGTATAACCTTTAAATTCAATTAATTGCATTACTCGGCGCCGGCACTGCCGCCGATTAAAATGATGCCATGGCAAGAGCCTTTCGCCACGGTGGCGGGCGCCGACAGGCGCAGTCTCTTACCGGTAAATGCGTATCATGCCAGAAAGTGGCGCCGGGGTTTTATCGCATTTATGCGATGCCGAAGGATGAAGAAAAGCGTGGTCGATCCGGCGTTGTCCTTAACGCCGCGCCGCGCGTGCGGCCGAAGAGATCAATGTTCCGGCTGTTCTTCCGCCAGTTGCGCCAACAGCATCTGCTCGATGAGTTCGCTGCGGCTGATGTTGCGCTGTTCCGCCAGTTTGTTCAGGGCGTCCACCGCATCCGCGTTGATTTTCAGCTCTACGCGCCGCAATCCACGCACTTTATCGCGCCGTAACTGATTGCGCTTATTGATTCTAAGCTGTTCATCGCGGGAAAGCGGGTTGGTTTTCGGGCGCCCCGGACGGCGTTCATCTGCGAACAGATCCAGCGTCGTGCGATCCGTTTGTTCTTTTGCCATAGGTAGCGGTACTGCAAGGGAGTTTGCATCAAAAAGCGCTCGCACGCTTCCGGAGGCATCGGTTAACACACTTCGGGCCAATAAACCCTAACCCAAATTTACCGCCGAACCGGCGTTCGCGAACGCGCTGGCGCGGCGGCAAAATTATAGCGCGCCATATTACCCCAGCAGATGGAGCGGCGACAATGCCTAACTGCGGGCTAAACGCGCTAAGCCGTTATCTTTAGCGCGTTTTTTCGCCAGGTGAGCGTATTTTTCAGGCTTCGTCGAGGAAACGGTGGATGGCGCGCAGCACCGCCTCCGGTTTTTCGGCGTGCACCCAATGGCCGGTGCCTGCAACGACGTGCGCGCGGGCCTGCGGGAACTGGCGGGCGATGTCCGCACGGTAGCTGTCCTGCACGTACGGCGACAGGCCGCCGCGAATGAACAGGGTCGGGTGCGGCCAGGCCGGCACGTCCTGCCAGCCGGTGATGTCATCATAGCGTTCAATCAGCACCGGCAGATTGAAGCGCCATTCGCCGTTATGGAAGGATTTCAGCAGGAACTGGATCACGCCTTCTTCCTGCAGGTAATCGCGCATCAGCTGGGCGGCGGCCTGGCGCTGGGTGATGCCGGCGGCGCTGACGGCCTTCAGGGCGGCGAAAATCTCGTCGTGACGTCGGGTCTGGTAATTCACCGGCGCGACGTCGATGACGATCAGCTTGGCGACGCGCTCGGGCGCGATGGCGGTCAGCGCCATCGCCGCTTTGCCGCCCATCGAATGGCCGATGACGATCGCTTTCTCAAGCCGCAGTTCGTCGAGCAGCTCCAGCAGATCCTGCGCCATCGCGGGGTAGTTCATCTCGTCGGCGCGCGGGGAGAGGCCGTGGTTGCGCAGATCGACCTTAATTACGCTGTGACGCTGATGCAGATCGCGCGCCAGCACGCCCAGGTTGTCCAGATTGCCGAACAGCCCGTGGATCAGCAGCACCGGCAGTGCGTCTGACTCGGCGGCCAGCAGTTGGTAATGTAATTTCATGGCGAAGTTCATACTGAGAGAGATTCAGATTAGGGTATCATGATTGAATCGCACGATGAATCATGCGGAATTTTCGCGGCGCGGGCTTGGCAGTGCCGGCTATAGGTATTAGTCTGCATTTGCCGTCCGGAGGCACATTGTTGTGTTCGCCCCAGCGCTTTTAACCTTATAATCCCATGGCTTGAATGCAGGATCTGGCTTCAGGTTCTAAGTAGAAAAAACAGTATTGGATAAAGATGAAAACTATTGAAGTCGACGAAGAGCTTTACCGTTATATTGCCAGCCACACGCAACACATCGGTGAAAGCGCGTCCGATATTTTACGCCGCATGTTGAAATTCACCGCCGGTCAGCCGGTGCGCGCGTTGCCTGCCGCCAGTGCGTCGCCGTCCGTCGAAGCGGAAAAAGCGGCGCCGGTTCAGCGCCCGCGCGATCGCGTACGCGCCGTGCGTGAACTGCTGCTGTCGGATGAATACGCCGAGCAGAACAAAGCGGTCAACCGTTTCATGCTGGTGCTGTCCACGCTGTACACCCTCGATGCCGCCGGTTTTGCCGCCGCCACCGAGGCGTTGACCGGCCGTACCCGCACCTATTTCGCCGGCGATCAGCAGACCCTGCTGGCCAACGGCACGCATACCAAGCCGAAGCATGTGCCGGGCACCCCTTACTGGGTGATCACCAATACCAATACCGGCCGCAAACGCAGCATGATCGAACACATCATGCAGGCGATGCAGTTCCCGGCGGAACTGATCGAGAAAGTTTGCGGTACCGTCTAATTTAGCGAACAGCCCGTCATGATGGCCGTGCGCGACGTATTTGCCCGGTCACCGACAGGGATGAGGGAGATATGTCGATGGCGAATAATCCACGTGCCGGGCAGCCCGCCCGTCAAAGCGATCTGATCAACGTAGCCCAGCTGACGTCGCAGTACTATGTGCTGCAACCGGAAGCCGGCAATGCCGCACATGCGGTGAAGTTTGGCACCTCCGGCCACCGCGGCAGCGCGCAGCGCCACAGCTTCAATGAAGCGCACATCCTCGCCATCGCTCAGGCGATCGCCGAAGTTCGTCATCAGCAGGGCACCACCGGCCCGTGCTACGTGGGCAAAGACACCCATGCGCTGTCCGAGCCGGCCTTTATTTCCGTGCTGGAAGTGTTGACCGCCAACGGCGTCGATGTGATCGTGCAGGAAAACAACGGCTTCACGCCAACGCCGGCGGTATCGCACGCCATTTTGTGCCACAACCGCCGCGGCGGCGCGCAGGCCGACGGCATCGTCATTACGCCGTCCCACAACCCGCCGGAAGACGGCGGCATCAAATACAATCCGCCGAACGGCGGCCCGGCTGACACCAACCTGACGTCGGTGATCGAAAAGCGCGCCAACGAACTGCTGGCGCAGCAGCTGAAAGGCGTGCAGCGTCAGTCGCTGGACAAGGCCTGGAACAGCGGCCACCTGCACGCCAAAGATCTGGTGCAGCCTTACGTCGAAGGGCTGGTGGAGGTGGTCGACATGCCGGCCATCCAACGCGCCGGCCTGAAGCTGGGCGTGGATCCGCTCGGCGGTTCCGGCATCGCCTATTGGCAGCGGGTGGCGGAACACTACAAGCTGGATCTGACGCTGGTGAACGATTCCATCGATCAGACGTTCCGCTTTATGCACCTGGATCACGACGGCATCATCCGCATGGACTGCTCGTCGGAGTCGGCGATGGCCGGCCTGCTGGCGCTGCGCGACAAATTCGATTTGGCGTTCGCCAACGATCCGGATTACGACCGCCACGGCATCGTCACGCCGAAGGGTCTGATGAACCCGAACCACTATCTGGCGGTAGCCATCAACTACCTGTTCCAGCATCGCCCGCAGTGGGGCGCCGATGTTGCGGTGGGTAAAACGCTGGTGTCCAGCGCGATGATCGATCGCGTGGTGGCCGATCTGGGCCGCAAGCTGGTGGAAGTGCCGGTCGGCTTCAAGTGGTTCGTGGACGGTCTGTTCGACGGCAGCCTGGGCTTTGGCGGCGAAGAGAGCGCCGGGGCCTCGTTCCTGCGCTTCAACGGCCAGCCGTGGTCGACCGACAAAGACGGCATCATCATGTGCCTGCTGGCGGCTGAAATCACCGCGGTAACCGGTGAGAACCCGCAGCATCACTATGACGATCTGGCCAAGCGTTTCGGCGCGCCAAGCTACAACCGCATCCAGGCGCCGGCAACCCATGCGCAGAAAGCGGCGCTGTCCAAGCTGTCGCCGGAGATGGTCAAGGCCAGTACGCTGGGCGGGGACCCGATCACCGCACGTCTGACCGCAGCGCCGGGCAACGGCGCGTCGATCGGCGGCCTGAAAGTGATGACCGACAACGGTTGGTTCGCGGCTCGTCCTTCCGGCACCGAAGAGGCTTACAAGATCTACTGCGAGAGCTTCCTCGGGGCGGAGCACCGCGAGAAGATTGAGCACGAAGCGGTCGAGATCGTCAGCGAAGTGCTGGCTTCCGCCAAGTAATCACTTTTCTTGATTGATAAAAAGCGCTGTTTTTACAGCGCTTTTTTTATGGGCGCTATTTAGATATATCTTTTTCACGGCACGCGCTTGCGCATTTAGATATATCGATCTAGATTAGCGCTATCGATGCTGTTTAGATATATCTAAACAACCTCGTATTGATGTTCCCTACTAAAGCGAGGTCTCACCTTATGTTTCATCGATTAGGTTTACACCGGCATCATCATCACCATGAATGCGAAGAGGGTCGTCGTCATCGCGGCGGGCGCCATCACTTCGGCGGCGAAGGCGAAGAGCACGGCCGAGGTGGGCGCGGCGGCCGGGGCGGGCGTCATCGTCTGTTCGAACACGGCGATCTGCGCCTGGTGCTGCTGGCGCTGGTGGCGCGCAAGCCCAGCCACGGGTACGAATTGATCAAGGCGATCGAGGAAGCGTCATCCGGCCTGTACGCGCCGAGCCCGGGGGTGATTTACCCCACGCTGACGCTGCTGGAAGAGCAGGATTTCCTCGAACCGCTCACCACCGGCAACGGCCGCAAAAGCTACCGCATCACCGCGGCGGGCGAGGGCGAGCTGCAAAAGCATCAACAGGTGGTTGAGGTCATTCTGGCGCGTCTGGCGGGCGCCGGCCGCGAGCGTCATCGGCACGGCAACCTGGCGGAAGGCATCTACGACGCCATGAACCGTCTGCGCAGCCTGCTGCGCGGCAACGTGATGCGCGCCGATCTTACGCCGCAGCAGGTGGAGCGCATCAACGCCGCGTTGCTGACCGCCGTGGCGGCGATCGAAAGCGAAATGCATATTCAACCCACGCAGCAGGAGAAGAACTGATGCCCGGCCACCGTTTTAACATTACCGTTGAAGCCCTGAGCGATCGCCAGGGCAATCCCGTCGAGAAAGCGCCGCTGAGTTTTGAAGTGAGCAACCACGACGATATTCTCGATATCGTCGAACGCATCCGGGCGCGTGACGATCTGAACTTCGGCCCCGAGCAGAGCGCGGCCTTCGCCGTAGGCTTGAAGCTGTTCTCCGAAGTGATGATCGAAAACCGCAAACACCCGGTGTTCGCTCCGCTGCGCGATGCGTTTAAAGAATTTATGGTCGGATTGAAGAAGGGGCCGGCGGCGTAAAGGCGCGGCAAACCGCGCCCGCCGGGGTTAAGGCATGAAGCGATAGCCGACGCCGGTTTCGGTCAGCAGGTGTTTGGGCCGGGCCGGATCGGCTTCGAGCTTCTGCCGCAGGTGGCCCATGTAGATGCGCAGATAGTGGCTGTGCTCCACGTAATTCGGCCCCCAGACGTGGCTCAACAGCTGGCGTTGGGTGATCACCTTGCCGGCGTTGGCCAGCAGCTCCGCCAACAGGCGAAACTCGATCGGCGTCAGATGCAGATCTTCGTCGTTGCGCAGCACCCGGCGATTCACCAGATCGACGGTAATCGCCGAAAAGCTCACCAGCGGGCTTTCCTGTTGGTTAGCTGAGTGGCGGCGCAGCGCGACCCGCACCCGCGCCAGCAGCTCACCGATGCCGAACGGCTTGCTGAGGTAGTCGTCGGCGCCGGCGTCCAGCGCGGCGATCTTGTCCTCTTCGGCGTTGCGCGCCGACAGCACGATCACCGGAATGGCGCTCCACTGCCGCAGATCGCGGATGTAGCTCAGCCCGTCGCCATCCGGCAACCCCAAATCCAGGATGATCAGATCCGGTTTGCGCGTGCCGGCTTCAATCAACCCACGCTGCAGCGTTTCACTTTCAAATACCCGCAGGCCTTCGCTCTCCAGCGCGGTGCGCACGAAGCGGCGGATCTCTTTTTCATCTTCAACAATCAGAATGTTGGTTGGCGTTATGCTCACGTTTCCCCTGCGTTGATTACAGATCGAAGGCGTCGCCGTCGATCTCGGGCGGTTTTTCCAGCGGCAGCACGAAGCGGAAGCTGGCGCCGCCGTTGGCGCCGTTTTCCGCCCAGATGCGGCCGTCATGCACTTCAATAATGGCACGACAAATCGCTAACCCCAAGCCGACGCCGGGGATCGCCGACTCTTTATTGCCGCGTGAAAACTTGTCGAAAATCAGCTGCAGCTGATCGGCGGGGATGCCGGGGCCGTTATCCCAGACCTCGACTTCCAGCCACTCGGGCAGCGTGCGGGCGCGAATGCCGATGGTGGCCTCGGCGCCGGCGTATTTATTGGCGTTTTCCAACAGGTTGGTGAACACCCGTTCCAGCAGGCTGCCGTCGCAGTTGACCAGGATCTGTTCCGGCGGCAGATCGACCTCGATCGGATGCTGGCTGAGCAGCGGCTCCAGCATGTGCAGCGAGGCGCCGACGATCTCTTCCAGCGACTGCCACTCTTTACGCAGGCTGAAACCGCCGGACTGGATGCGCGCCATATCCAGCAGGTTGTTTACCAGCCGGGTGGTGCTCAGCACCTGCTGGCGGATCTGGCTGGCCTGGGTGGCGTGATTGGAGCCTTCGGCCGCCAGGTCCAGCGTGAGAATTTCCGCCTGGCCGAACAATACGGTCAGCGGGGTGCGCAGATCGTGCGACAGCGCCGCCAGCAGCGAGTTGCGCAGCTGTTCGCGTTCGGCGTCCAGCTTGGCTTCTTCGGCGCTGCGTGCCAGGTGCAGCCGTTCCAGCGCGCTGGCGATCAGCACTGCGAAGGTTTGCAGCAGCCGCTGTTGTTCCGGCACCATCAGCTGGCGCAGGTTGTTGGGTTCGATCGCCAACAGGCCGAAGGTCTGTTTGGGGGTATTGAGCGGCAGCAGTTGGTAAGGCACGCCGGGCAGGGTGTCGGTGCCGGCGCCGGCCGGCAAGCCTTTATCGAAACTCCAGCGCGCGATGGCTTCGTCTACCGACAGCAGCCCGCCTTCCTCGCCGATCATTTGCTGCAGCCGGCCGTCTTCCTGCGGCAGCAGCAGCACGGTTTTCGCCTGGAAGCTGCTGGAGAGGAAATGACGGCTGGTGTTGGCGATGTCGGCCACGGTCAGCGCGCGGCTCAGCCCGCGTGACATTTCGTACAGATGGCGCGCCCGCTGCTCGCGATAGCGCGCCACCCGGGCCTGATAACGCACCCCGGCGGTCAGGTTGCCGATGATGATGCCGACGGCGAGCATCACGCCGAAGGTCAGCAGATACTGCATATCGCTGACGGCGAACGACCATTCGGGCTGAACGAAGAACAGATCGAAACTGGCGACGTTGATTACCGCCGCCAGCACCGATGGCCAGCGGCCGAAGAACAGCGCGACGATCGCCACGCCGAGCAGGTAGACCATCACCAGGTTGGCCTGATCGAAGCCCGGCAGCAGCCACTGCGAGAGCAGGGTGATCAGCGCGCACAGTGCCACCGCTACCGCGCAGCCGCGCAGCTGCATGCGCCATTTCTCATTGAAGCTGCGGCCGTCGTGCTCCTTGCCCGGCGGCGGCTGTGCGGCGTCGCTGTCCAGCGCGACGATCACCAGATCGAGATCCGGGCCCAGCCGGCCGAGGCGATCGGCGAAACTGCCGCGCAGCTTCCAGCGCTGCTCGCTGCGGCGGCCGATGATGATTTTGCCGAGGTTATGTTCGCGGGCGTAGCGCAGCACTGCGCGCTCTTCGGACGGATCGGCCAGGGTGGCGGTTTCGGCGCCCAGCTCCTGCGCCAGCCGCAGCGCGCGCAGAATGGCGCGGCGCTGGTTTTCCGGCAGCCGGTGCAGCTTGGGGGTTTCCACGTAGACCGCATGCCAGTGGCAGCCGAGCCGCGCCGCCAGCCGGGCGGCGATGCGCACCAGCTTTTCGTTGCCGCTGTTGTGGCCGACGCACAGCAGAATGCTGTCGCGGGTGTGCCACACTTTCTCGCGCCCCTGGGTGTCGCGAAACTCGCGCATCTGGTCATCGACCCGATCGGCGGTGCGGCGCAGCGCCAACTCGCGCAGGGCGATCAGGTTGCCTTTACGGAAAAAATGCTCGATGGCGCGCTCGGCCTGACCGGGAATATACACTTTGCCTTCGTGCAGCCGTCGGCGCAGATCGTCCGGCGGCAGATCGACCAGCACCACTTCGCTGGCCTCGTCAAACACGTGGTCGGGCACCGTTTCGCGCACCCGCACGCCGGTCACGCCGCCCACCACGTCGTTCAGACTTTCCAAATGTTGTACGTTGACGGTAGTCAGCACGTCGATGCCGGCGTCCAGCAGCTCTTCCACATCCTGCCAGCGTTTGGGGTGGCGCGAACCGTGGGCGTTGCTGTGCGCCAGTTCGTCCATCAGGATCAGCGCTGGATGGCGCGCCAACGCGGCGTCAAGATCGAATTCATGCACCAGTCGCCCGCGATGCTGGATGCGCTTTTGCGGCAACAGCGCCAGGCCGTCGAGCAGGGCGGCGGTCTCGCTGCGGCCGTGGGTTTCCACCACGCCGACCAGCACATCCAGCCCCTGAGCGCGCAAACGCTGGGCCTCCTGCAGCATGGCGTAGGTTTTGCCCACGCCGGCACAGGCGCCGAAGAATACCTTCAACCGGCCGCGCGGTTTTTCATTGGCCAGCGCCAGCAGGCTATCGGGATCGGGACGCTGCTGTTCTTCTTCGACCATGACAATTCCTTGTGTTACCAAGCAAAAAGGGGTTCGGCATGCCGAACCCTATCACTATGCTGAATACGGCGCGTTACTTCAACGCATCCAGCGCCAGGTTCAGCTTCAGCACGTTGACCACCGATTCGCCCATGAAGTTGGGCGTGGCCCGATCGGTGTTGTCTTCGATCAGTTTGGCGACCTGTTCCGGCGGCAGATGACGCGCCGCCGCGACCCGCGCCAGCTGATAACGCGCCGCAGCGGTCGAGATCTGCGGATCCAGCCCGCTGCCGGAGGCGGTTAGCAGGTCCACCGGGATCGGGCCGCTCATGGCCGGATTGGCCTGGCGCAGCTGCGCCGCGCGTTCGGCGATAGCCTTATCCAGCGCCGGGTTGGTGGCCGCCAGGTTGCTGCCGGCGGAGGCCAGTGGATTATAGGCTGAATCGCCGGTCGCCGACGGGCGGCCCCAGAAATAGTCGGCGCGCGTGAAGTTCTGGCCGATCAGCGCGGAGCCGACCGCCTTGTCGCCCTGGTACAGCAGCGAACCGTTGGCCGCGCCCGAAAACAGCAGCTGCGCCAGCCCGGTGGTCAGCAGCGGATAGGCGATGCCGGTGAGCAGCGTCAGCAGGATCAACATCACCAGCGCAGGTCGTAAATACGTCATGTTCATTTCCCTCAATGGTTAACCGGCGACGTGCAGCGCGACCAGGATCAGGTCGATCAGTTTGATGCCGACGAACGGCACCAGCAGACCGCCGACCCCGTACAGCCACAGGTTGCGGCGCAGCAGAGCCGCGGCGCTCATCGGTTTGTAGCTCACCCCTTTCAGCGCCAGCGGGATCAGAAACACGATCACCAGGGCATTGAAGATCACCGCCGACATGATGGCGGAGGCGGGGGAGTGCAGGTGCATCACGTTCAGCGCGTTCAGCTGCGGATAGGTGGCCGCGAACGCCGCCGGAATGATGGCGAAGTACTTGGCCACGTCGTTGGCGATGCTGAAGGTGGTCAGCGAGCCGCGCGTCATCAGCATCTGTTTGCCGATATGCACCACTTCGATCAGCTTGGTCGGGTTGGAATCCAGATCGACCATGTTGCCCGCCTCTTTGGCGGCCTGGGTGCCGGAGTTCATCGCCACCGCCACATCGGCCTGCGCCAGCGCCGGGGCGTCGTTGGTGCCGTCGCCGGTCATCGCCACCAGGCGGCCTTCCGCCTGGTACTGGCGGATCAGCGCCAGCTTGGCTTCCGGCGTGGCTTCCGACAGGAAGTCGTCCACCCCGGCTTCGGCGGCGATCGCCGCCGCGGTCAGCGGGTTATCGCCGGTGATCATCACCGTTTTGATGCCCATCTTGCGCAGCTCATTGAAGCGCTCCTTGATGCCGCCCTTGACGATATCCTTCAGCGCCACCACGCCCAGCACCCGGGCGCCTTCCGCCACCACCAGCGGTGTACCGCCGGTGCGCGCCACGCTTTCCACCAGATCGTCCACCGCCCGCGGGAAGTGCCCCTGATTGGATTCGACGTGACGGCGAATGGCATCCACTGCGCCTTTGCGGATCATGCGCTCCTGCACGTTGACGCCGCTCATGCGGGTCTGGGCGGAGAAGGGCACGAAGGTGGCGTTCAGCGCCTGCAGATCGCGTTCGCGCAGGTTGAATCGCTGTTTGGCCAACACCACGATGCTGCGGCCTTCCGGCGTTTCGTCCGCCAGCGAAGCCAGCTGAGCGGCGTCCGCCAGCTCTTGCTCTTTCACGCCCGGCGCCGGCAGGAACTCCGAAGCCTGACGGTTGCCCAGCGTAATGGTGCCGGTTTTATCCAGCAGCAGCACGTCCACGTCGCCGGCGGCTTCCACCGCGCGGCCGCTGGTGGCGATCACGTTGGCGCCGAGCATGCGGCTCATCCCGGCCACGCCGATGGCGGACAGCAGACCGCCGATGGTGGTGGGGATCAGGCAAACCAGCAGCGCGACCAGTACGGTGATGGTGACCACGCTGCCGCTGCCGGCCGCCTCGACGCTGTATTGCGAGAACGGGAACAGGGTGGCGGTGGCCAACACGAACACGATGGTCAGCGCCACCAGCAGGATGGTCAGCGCGATTTCGTTCGGCGTTTTGCGGCGTTTGGCGCCTTCCACCATGGCGATCATGCGATCGAGGAAGGTTTCCCCCGGGTTGACGCTGCACTGCACCACCAGCCAGTCGGACAGCACGCGGGTGCCGCCGGTGACCGAGGAGAAGTCGCCGCCGGACTCGCGGATCACCGGCGCGGATTCACCGGTGATGGCGCTTTCATCTACCGAGGCGCCGCCTTCCAGCACTTCGCCGTCGCACGGGATGGTGTCGCCGGCTTCCACCAGCACGATATCGCCTTTGCGCAGGCTCTCGGCGGCCACTTTCTCCGTGGCGCCGTCGCGGCGCGGGCCGGCCAGTTTTTTCGCCCAGCTGGTTTTCTTGGTGCCTTTCAGGCTTTCCGCCTGGGCCTTGCTGCGGCCTTCGGCCAGCGCCTCGGCGAAGTTGGCGAACAGCACGGTGAACCACAACCACAGGGCGACGCTGCCGGTAAAGGCGGCGGCACCGTCGGTTTGGCCGGCGAGGATCGCCAGCCAGATGGCGGTGGTCAGCAGGCTGCCGATATACACCACGAACATCACCGGGTTGCGCCATTGAACGCGAGGGTCCAGTTTTTTCACCGCATCGATCAGCGCGGTGCGCACCAGAGCCGGTTCAAACAGCGCGCGTTGTTTGCGAGTCATCTCTTATTCTCTCTCTGTGACGTCTGTTAGTTTGCCAACCAAAGTTGCAAATGCTCGGCCACCGGGCCCAGCGCCAGCGCCGGCACGAAGGTCAGCGCGCCCACCAGCAACACGGTGCCGATCAGCAGGCCGATAAACAGTGGCCCATAGGTCGGCAGGGTGCCGTTGCCCGCCGGTTGGCGTTGTTTGGCGCTCAGCGAACCGGCGATCGCCAGCACCGGCAGGATCACCCCGAAGCGGCCGACAAACATGGCGAAGGCCAACAGCAGGTTGTAGAACGGCGTATTGACGCTCAACCCGGCGAAGGCGCTGCCGTTGTTGTTGGCGGCGGAGGACAGGGCGTACAGCACTTCGCTGAAGCCGTGGGCGCCCGGATTGAGGATGCCGGCGCGGCCCGCGTCGGTGCCGATGGCCAGCGCGCTGCCCAGCAACACCAGCGCCGGTGTGACCAGGATCGCCAGCGCGGTCATCTTCATGTCATAGACGTCGATCTTCTTGCCCAGGTATTCCGGGGTGCGGCCGATCATCAGACCGGCGATAAACACCGTCAGCAGCACGAACAGCAGCATGCCGTACAGGCCGGAGCCGACGCCGCCGAACACCACTTCACCGATCTGCATCAGCCACATCGGCACCATGCCGCCCAGCGCGGTGAAGGAGTCGTGCATGGCGTTGACCGCCCCGCAGGACGCGGCGGTGGTCACCACCGAGAACAGGCTGGTGGCGAGAATGCCGAAGCGCGACTCTTTGCCTTCCATATTGATGTTGCTGTCGGCGCCCAGCGCGCTCAGGTGCGGGTTGCCCGCCAGCTCGGCGTACATCACCACCACCACCGCCACCACGAAGATCAGCGCCATCGCCCAGATCAGCGCGTGGCCCTGACGGTTTTCACCGGCCAGTTGTCCGAAAGAGAAGCACAGCGCGCAAGGGATCAGGAAGATGGCCAGCATCTGCACGAAGTTGGTCAGCACGGTCGGGTTTTCGAACGGGTGCGCCGAGTTGGCGCCGAAGAACCCCCCGCCGTTGGTGCCGAGCATCTTGATCGCTTCCTGCGAGGCGACCGGCCCCATCGGCAGCGTCTGCTGCGCGCCTTCGAGCGTGGTGACGTGCAGGTAAGGCAGGAAGTTTTGCAGCGTGCCCTGGCTGACGAAGAACAGGGCGATCAGCAGCGCGATCGGCAGCAGCACATACAGCGTGATGCGGAACAGATCGGCCCAGGCGTTGCCGACGGTCTTGCCGGCGCGGCGGGTAAAGGCGCGGATCAGCGCAAAGGCCACGGCGATGCCGGTGGAGGCGGAAACGAAGTTCTGCACCGCCAGCCCGGCCATCTGGCTGAAATAGCTGAGGGCGCTTTCACCGCTGTAGGCTTGCCAGTTGGTGTTGGTGACGAAGCTGACGGCGGTGTTGAGCGCCAGATCCCAGGAGAGGCCAGGGAAGCCTTGCGGGTTGAGCGGCAGCGAGCCCTGCGCCATCAGCAGGGCGAACAGCAGCGCCAGGCCGAGCAGGTTAAACGCCAGGATCGCCAGCGCGTACTGCCACCAATTCATCTCGGTGGGGCGGATGCCGCAGGCGCGCCAGACGCCGGCTTCCACTGAGCGCAGCGCAGGCAGCGGCTCACCTTCGATCAGGCGCGCCATAAAACCGCCCAGCGGCCGGGCCAGCAGCAGAAGCACCAGCAGGAAACTGGCGATCAGTAAAAAGGCTGAAGCCGCCATCAGAAATCCTCCGCGTTAAACAGGGCGTAGACCAGATAGGCCAACAGCAGCAGAACCAACAGCGCACCACCAATAACGCTGAAACTCACGGGACACCTCCAGAGGTGTTGTTTTTGATAGAGGCAGTGTAGGGAGCGGGGTAGAAAGAAGATGAAAAAATCGCGCAGGCGGGTGTAAAAAAAGTATAAAAATGGCTGAAATTGCAGCGGAAATTCAGCATTTCAACCATCAGGCCGGTGGCGAGATTGCCCCTGATGGGGGAGGGAGAACGGGCGTAAGCGGGAAATAATAACCCGGATAATAACCACAACGTAACCCATGTTAAGTTAAAAATTAACTTGGCTGTAACAAAATTACGGATCGCTGCGGCGATTAGCGATTTTTTGTGCGATTTAGTGGTCGGATGAGTAGTAAACTTTCATCAAGTGCGCTAAAATTTTGCTCAGTTACCAAATTACCGATTGTTCATTTGATACGCCGACGCCGTTTTCCCTGACAAATCAACGGCAGGCGTTTTTAAGGAGGTTCGCATGTCTACGACCTATCACGCTTATTCACTGCATCGGATTCTCCTGCGCCGCAGCGCAGTGGTGATCGCGGGCATTTTGGCCCTGCCGGTGATGCTGTTCCGCAGCGATCGCGGGCGTTTTTACAGCTACCTGCACCGCGTCTGGTCAAAAACCAGCGATAAGCCGGTCTGGCTGCAGCAGGCGGAACTGGCGTCCTGCGACTTCTACTGAGTCACTGCCGACTCACGAACAACCCTCGCCCTGCGGCGGGGGTTTTTTTATGCCCCGAGCCCGCTGCCGTCAAGCGCAAGGTCGTATTTGGCAAGCCATTCTTCTACACTTTCCCCATCGACCAACACCACGAGAGAACGGTATGAGTGACAAGATCCCTATCGGCATCAGCGCCTGTTTACTGGGTGACGCGGTGCGTTTCGACGGTGGCCACAAGCGGCTGGCCTTCGCGGTGGAACAGTTGGCGCCCTATGTGCGCTTTGAGCCCGTATGCCCGGAAATGGCGATCGGCCTGCCCACGCCGCGCCCGGCGCTGCGCCTGGTGAAACAGGCGCAGCCGTGGCCGGCGATGCGCTACAGCAACGACGCCGGCGTGGATCTGACCGAGGAGATGCGCAGTTTCTCCGCGCAGCGCGTGGCCGCGTTGCAGCACCTGTGCGGTTACATCGTCTGCGCCAAGTCGCCGAGCTGCGGCCTGGAGCGGGTGCGGGTCTACAGCGAGAACGGCAAGGACTCGCGTAAAAACGGCGTCGGGCTGTTTACCGCCGAGCTGCTGCGCCAGATGCCGTGGCTGCCGGTGGAAGAAGATGGGCGTTTGCAGGATGCGGCGCTGCGGGAAAACTTTATCGAGCGAGTGTACGCGCTGTATGAGTTGAACATGCTGTGGCGTCAGGGGCTGACCCGCGGCGGGCTGATCGCGTTTCACAGCCGCTACAAGCTGTCGCTGCTGGCGCATTCGCAGCCGGCGTACCGCGAACTGGGGCGTTTCGTCGCCGACATTCATCGCTGGGACTCGCTGGAAGACTTCGCCGTGGAGTACCGCAGCCGCCTGATGGCGCTGTTGGCGCACAAGGCGACGCGCCGCAACCATACCAACGTGCTGATGCACGTGCAGGGTTACTTCCGCCGCCAGCTCAGCGCGGCGCAGCGCCAGGAGCTGGCGCACCTGATCGACCGCTACCGGCAGGGCATGCAGCCGCTGCTGGCGCCGATCGCCTTGCTTAAGCATTACATGGCGGAATACCCCGACAGTTATTTGGCGGAACAACGCTATTTCGAACCTTATCCGGAGGCGCTGCGTTTGCGTTACGGCCATTGATTGACAAGGGAATTTTATGACCACGCATCTGGTCTGGTTGCGTAACGATCTGCGTATCACCGACAACAAAGCGCTGCACGCTGCCTGCAGCGATCCCAAAGCCCGGGTGCTGGCGGTGTTTATCGCCACCCCGCAGCAGTGGCGGCAGCATGAGATGGCGCCGCGGCAGGCGGCGCTGATCCACGCCAGCCTGCGGGCGGTACAGCAGGCGCTGGCGCAAAAGGGCATTGCGCTGCATTGCCATGCCGGCACGGACTTTGCCGCGTCGATCGACTGGCTGGCGGAGTATTGCCGGCGAGAGCAGGTGGACGCGCTATTTTACAACCGCCAGTACGAACTGAATGAACGGCGACGCGATGCGCGGCTGGAGCAGCAGTTGAATGGACGGGTAACGTGCCACGGTTTTGATGACAGCCTGCTGTTGCCGCCGGGCAGCGTGCTAACCGGCGGCGGCGAGATGTACAAGGTTTATACGCCGTTTCGCAACGCCTTCATTCAGCGCCTGACTGAGTCCGACGTGAGCTGCCTGCCGGCGCCGAAGATCCGTGCCGATGGCGCGTTGCCTGCGCCTGAAGCGCCGGCGGCGTTCGATTATCCCGCGGCGGACATCGGGGATGATTATCCCGCCGGCGAGGAGGCCGCGCTGCAGCGGCTGCGCGCCTTTTGTCGTGAGCAGGTGCAAGATTACCTTCGGCAGCGCGATCTGCCCGCCATCGCCGGCACCAGCAGCCTGTCACCCTATCTGGCGATCGGCGCGCTGTCGCCGCGCCAGTGTTTTAACCGCCTGCGCGCCGAATGCCCGCAGCTGCTGGAAGATCGCGAGAGCGGCGCTTTCGCCTGGCTGAACGAGTTGATTTGGCGCGAGTTCTATCGCCACCTGCTGGTGGCCTACCCCGAGCTGTGCCGCCATCGTCCCTTTATCGCCTGGACGGACAAGGTGTGCTGGAGCGCTGACGCGGCGAAGCTGCAGGCCTGGCAGCGGGGCGAAACCGGCTATCCGATCGTCGATGCCGCCATGCGCCAACTGAACGCTACCGGCTGGATGCACAACCGGCTGCGCATGATCAGCGCCAGTTTTCTGGTGAAGGATCTGCTGATCGACTGGCGCGCCGGGGAGCGCTATTTCATGTCGCAACTGCTGGACGGGGATCTGGCGGCCAATAACGGCGGCTGGCAGTGGGCGGCCTCCACCGGCACCGACGCCGCGCCGTATTTCCGCATCTTTAACCCGACCACCCAGGGTGAACGTTTTGATCCACAAGGCACTTTCATCCGTAAATGGTTGCCGGAACTGGCGGATGTGCCCGACAATGACATCCATTACCCCCACCGCTGGGCGGAAAAGCAGCGCCGTACGCTGAACTACCCGCTGCCGATCGTCGATCACAAACAAGCCCGCGTGGAGACGTTGGCGGCGTTCGAGGCGGCGAAACGGGGAGAGTCTTGAGGCAACTGCAAGGAGCGACGTAATGATGAAAAAGGTGCTGGCCCTGTGCCTGAGCGGCTATTCCGCGCTGGCGATCGCCGGCTTTGACGTGGTGGCGCTGGGCGTCGACGGCGGCGTCAGCGACGGCAACCTGACCTCTTATCTGATCCGCAGCGATAATCAGCCGCAGTATGTGGCGCTGGACGCCGGCTCGCTGCTGCCGGGCATCGCCAAAGGGCTGGAGAAGGGCAGTTTCCCGCAGGTGACCCCCGAGCTGGCCGCGCCTTACACGCCGCAGGGCTATGTGTTCCGGCAGTTGATCGGCGGCTATTTCATCAGCCACGGCCATCTGGACCACGTGGCGGGGCTGATCGTCGGCTCGCCCGAAGATAATAAAAAAACCGTTTACGCCCAGGCGGACACCGTGCTGACCCTGCGCAACCATTACTTCAACTGGAAGGCCTGGCCGAACTTTACCGACGCCGGCAACGGCTCGCGGCTGGGCACCTACCGGCTGCAAACGGTGCGGCCGCAGCAGCGCTTTACCCTCGGCCTGACCGGGTTGACCGGCGTGATGTACCCGCTCAGCCACGATCGCTACCCGTCGTCAATGCTGCTGATTTCCAACGGCAACGAGTTCTTCGCCTACTTCGGCGATACCGGGCCGGACAAGGTGGAGCAGTCGCGCGATCTCGATGCCGTGTGGCGCGTGCTGGGGCCGCTTGTCGAGCAGAAAAAGCTCAAGGGCATGATTATCGAAACCTCTTACCCTAACGGGGTGGAGGACAAACATCTGTACGGCCATCTGACGCCGGCCTGGCTGCTGAAGGAGCTGAAGAACCTGACGCAGTACAGCGGCGGCGAAGGCTCGCTGAACGGTCTGCCGGTGGTGATCAGCCACATCAAACCGAGCCTGAAGCAGGGCGAAGACGCGCGCGCCGCCATTGCGCAGCAGCTGGCGCAGGGCAACGATCTGGGGGTGAAATTCATCCTGATGGCGCAGGGCGACCGGCAGACATTTTGACTATGAAGAGAGAAGAGAATGCGTAACCTCGATCTGGAACAACTGATCAACACGGAACTGAACGCCGCGGCGTTTCAGGACTATGCCCCCAATGGATTGCAGGTGGAAGGGCGCCCGCACGTGCAGCGCATCGTGACCGGCGTCACCGCCTGTCAGGCGCTGTTGGACGCCGCGGTGGCGCATCAGGCCGACGCGATCATCGTGCATCACGGCTATTTCTGGAAAAACGAGGCGCCGGCGGTGCGCGGCATGAAGCGCAACCGCCTGAAAACGCTGTTGACCCACGACATCAATCTGTACGGCTACCACTTGCCGCTGGACGCGCATCCGGTGCTGGGCAACAACGCGCAGCTGGCGCAGGTGCTGGGCATTCGGGTGATTGGCGACGTCGAGCCGCTGGTGCCGCACGGGGAATTCGAACAGCCGCTGACCGGCGAAGCGCTGCAACAGCGCATCGAAAGCCGGCTGGGGCGCGCGGTGCTGCACTGCGGCGATAACGCGCCTGAGCATATTCGCCGAGTGGCCTGGTGCACCGGCGGCGGCCAGGGCTTTATCGACAGCGCGGCGCGCTTCGGCGTCGATGCGTTCATCAGCGGTGAAGTGTCTGAGCAGACCATTCACAGCGCGCGCGAAATGGGCGTGCATTTCTTTGCCGCCGGCCACCACGCCACCGAGCGCGGCGGCGTAAAAGCGCTGGGGGAATGGCTGGCTCAGCACCACGGTTTTGATGTGACCTTTATCGATATCCCGAATCCCGCCTGATTTTTTTCTTCCCCGGATCCAGCCCGGCCTGTGCGCCGGCTGAATCCTTTTACCGCGCTATTTCCTTATTTTCCTTATGGTTGCGTTCTATTGACAGCCGGGGCCGCGTCACGCATAACTGGTGTGTTTTTCATCGCGATAATAATAAGGAGAATAAGGGTGCAACAAGCACGTTATTACCTGTTGGGTGAAAGAGCGGTAGTGCTTGAACTGTCGCCGCCGGTGACCTTACCGAGCCAGCAGCGCATCTGGGCGTTGGCGGAAAAGCTGAATCACCACCCCGACGTGCGGGAAGTGGTGCCGGGGATGAATAACCTGACGCTGTTGCTGCATACGCCGCAGGCCGACGCCGAAGCGATGCTCGCATTGCTGCAGCAAGGTTGGGAAAGCAAAGAGAGCCTGACGCCGGAATCGCGCCAGGTGGATATTCCGGTGGTCTACGGCGGGGAGCAAGGCCCCGATCTGGATGAAGTGGCGCGCCATACCGGCATGACGCCGCGGCAGGTGGTGGAATGCCACGCGGCGGCGGCCTACGTGGTCTATTTCCTCGGCTTTCAGCCGGGTTTCTCCTATTTGGGCGGCATGCCGGAACAACTGGCGACGCCGCGCCGCGCTGAGCCGCGTCTGGCGGTGGCGGCCGGTTCCGTCGGCATCGGCGGCGGCCAGACCGGCATCTATCCGCTGGTGACGCCCGGCGGCTGGCAGCTGATTGGCCGCACGCCGCTGGCGCTGTTCAATCCGCATGAAATGCCGCCGACGCTGCTGCGCCCGGGCGATAACGTGCGCTTCGTGCCGCAGAAGGAGGGCGTATGCTGATTATTCTGCGTGCCGGCATCTATACCACGGTGCAGGATTTGGGCCGCGAGGGATTCCGCCGCCTGGGCATCAGCACCGGCGGGGCGCTGGATCAACCGGCGTTGAAGATCGCCAACCTGCTGGTGGGCAATGCGCCTGAGGCCGCCGGGCTGGAGATCACCCTCGGCCAGTTCAGCGCCGAGTTTACCCGCCCTGGCTGGATCGCCCTGACCGGCGCCGGCTGCGACGCGCAGCTGGACGGCAAGCCGCTGTGGACCGGCTGGCGCTACCCGGTGAAAAAGGGGCAGCGGCTGGCGCTGGGCACGCCGAAACGCGGCATGCGCAGCTACCTGGCGATCTCGGGCGGCATTGCCGTGCCGGAAATGCTGGGCTCGCGCAGCACCGACATGAAAGCCGCCTTTGGCGGCCACGAAGGCCGTAATCTGAAGGACGGCGATCGGCTGCCGCTGGGTAAATCCACCGCGCTGCCGCAACACCGCTGCGGCGTGAAGCAACTGCTGTTCACCAACCGCATCCGCGCGCTGCCGGGGCCGGAGTACGCTGAATTCAGCGAAGAGGCGCAGGACACGTTCTGGCGCACCGCCTGGCAGCTCAGCCCGCAGAGCAACCGCATGGGCTACCGCCTGCACGGCGGCACGCCGCTGGAGCGCACCACCGACCGCGAGATGCTTTCGCACGGCCTGCTGCCCGGCGTGGTGCAGGTGCCGCACAACGGCCAGCCGATCGTGCTGATGGCCGATGCGCAAACCACCGGCGGTTACCCGCGCATCGCCTGCGTGATCGAAGCCGATCTTTACCATTTGGCGCAGATCCGTCTCGGCGAACCGATCCATTTCGTTCTCTGTTCACTGGCCGAGGCGCAGCGCGCCAAGGCCGAGCAGGATCTTTTCCTTCGACAGATTGCCTGGGGGTTACATGATCGTTGATTTGAACGCCGATCTCGGCGAAGGCTGCGCCAACGACCAGGCGCTGTTGCAATTGGTGAGTTCGGCCAACATCGCCTGCGGCTTCCACGCCGGCGATGCGCAGACCATGCGTCAGTCGGTGCGCTGGGCATTGCAGTACGGCGTGGCGATCGGCGCCCACCCGAGTTTTCCCGATCGGGAGAATTTCGGCCGCACTCGCATGCAACTGCCGCCGGAAACGGTGTACGCGCAGGTGGTGTATCAGCTCGGGGCGCTGGCGGCCATCGCCCGCGCCGAGGGCGGGGTGATGGTGCACGTTAAGCCGCACGGCATGCTGTACAACCAGGCGGCGGTTGAGCCGGCGCTGGCGGAAGCCATCGCCCGGGCGGTGCAGGCGGTCGATCCGGCGCTGCGGCTGGTGGGGCTGGCCGGCAGCGAGCTGATCCGCGCCGGGCAACGGCTCGGTCTGACCACCCGGCAGGAGGTGTTCGCCGATCGCGGTTATCAGGCCGACGGCACGCTGGTGCCGCGCGGTTTGCCGGGGGCATTGATCGAGGATGATGAACAAGCGCTGACGCAAACCCTGGAGATGGTGCGCCATCACCGGGTGCGCAGCGTCGATGGCGTTTGGACCGCCGTACAGGCGGAGACCGTCTGCCTGCACGGGGACGGCGAGCATGCGCTGGCGTATGCGCGCAAGCTGCGGGACAGTTTTGTTCAACAGGGCATCCGCGTCAGCGCAGAGCAGTAAAGCAAGACACAACATCACAAACAAAAAAATTATTAGAAAATATCGAGGGAAGACTATGGAACAGGCCGTGAATCTCTGGCCACTGATCGGCATCGCCGCGATCGTGGTCGGGTTTGTATTGCGTTTCAATCCGGTGCTGGTGGTGATCGCCGCCGGCATCATCACCGGTCTGGCGGCGCTGATGCCGCTGGACGTCATTCTGGAAAAGCTCGGCGAGGGTTTTCTCAATACCCGAAACCTGCCGCTGATCCTGCTGCTGCCGCTGGCGGTGATCGGCCTGCTGGAACGTCACGGGCTGAAAGAGCGGGCGCAGGCGTGGATCGCCAAGATCAAAAGCGCCACCGCCGGCCGTTTGCTGATCGTGTACCTGTTCGTGCGCGAGATCACCGCGGCGATGGGGCTGACCAGCCTGGGCGGGCATCCGCAGATGGTGCGGCCGCTGCTGGCGCCGATGGCGGAAGGGGCGACGGAAAACCGTTACGGCGAGCTGCCGGAGCGCACCCGCCACCGCCTGCGCGCCATGTCGGCCGCTACCGACAACGTCGGGCTGTTCTTCGGCGAGGATATCTTCGTGGCCTTCGGTGCGATCATCTTCATGCATAACTTTATGCTGGAGTCCGGCGGCATTCAGACCGAGCCGCTGCATATCGCGCTGTGGGGCATTCCGACCGCCATTTTCGCTTTCCTGATCCACGCGTTCCGGCTGTATCGGATGGATAAACAGCTGAGCGCCGAGCTGGCGCAGCTGAATCAGGCGGCGCTGCAGGCGAAGGGGGAAGCGCGATGAACTTCCAGCAACAATACCTTTACTGGCTGGCCGGCGCGGTGCTGCTGATTGTGGCGGTGATGTCCTGGCGCGATCGCGCCAACCCGCGCCGCATCACCACCGGGCTGTTTTGGGGGCTGTACGGCCTGGTATTCCTGGTCGGCGACTGGACTTACCGCCTGCTGGGCGATGTACTGGGCGAGGGCAGCAACGAAAAACGCATGCTGCATATCATCGTTGGCGCGGTGGTGGTGGTGATGGCCCTGATTGCCGGCTTCGGCGGCGTGCGCCTCGGCAGCTATCACCAGCGGACGCCGCAGGAGCGCGAGGCGAGCGCCAAGCGGCTGGGCAACAAGCTGTTCATTCCCGCGCTGGCGATCCCGGTGGTGACGGTGGTCGGCGTGCTGCTGTTCAACAACGTGCCGGCGTTGCAAAACGAGGTATTCGGCAGCGGTAACCACGCGACGCTAATTACCCTGTTCTCGATGACCGTCGGCTGCCTGATTGGCCTGGCGATCGCGGTGAAAATGACCCATGAGAAGGCCCTGCAGCCGATACAGGAAGCGCGGCGCCTGCTGGATTCGATCGGCTGGGCGTTCATTCTGCCGCAGATCCTTGCCACGCTGGGGCTGCTGTTTACCGTCGCCGGCGTTGGCACCGCGATCTCGCATTTGACCCAGGAGTATCTGGCGGTCGATAACCGCTTTATCGCCGTGGCAGTCTACGCTATCGGTATGGCGGTGCTGACCATGGTGATGGGCAACGCCTTCGCCGCCTTCCCGATCGTTACCGCCGGCATCGGCATTCCGATCCTGGTGTTGCAGCACGGCGGCAACCCGGCGGTGATGGCGGCGATCGGCATGTTCTCCGGCTATTGCGGCACCCTGATGACGCCGATGGCGGCGAACTTCAACATCGTGCCGGCGGCGCTGCTGGAGCTGCCGGACAAGAATGCGGTGATCAAGGCGCAGGTGCCGACCGGCGTGCTGCTGCTGTTGGTTAACGTGTTCCTGCTGTATTTCCTGATGTTCCTGTAGGAGTAAGGATGCAAAAAGTATTGATTACCGGCTTTGAGCCGTTTGGCGGCGAGCGCCTCAACCCCTCCTGGGAAGTGGTGAAGCAGCTCAATGATATGGAGCTGGTCGGCACACGCATCGTGGCGCGCCAGCTGCCGTGCGTGTTCGGCGCGGCGCTGGAGGCGCTCAATGCGGCGATCGACGAGGTGCAGCCGGTGATGGTGTTGGCTATCGGCCAGGCCGGCGGCCGCACCGATATCACGATTGAACGGGTGGCGATCAACGTCGACGATGCGCGTATTCCCGACAATCAGGGGCAGCAGCCGGTGGATGAGCCGATCGTCGCCAGCGGTCCGGCGGCCTATTTCAGCACCTTGCCGATCAAAGCGATGGTGAGTTCGATGCGCGAGGCTGGCATTCCGGCCGCCGTTTCGCAGACTGCCGGCACCTACGTGTGCAACCATGTGATGTATGGGCTGCTGCACCGTTTGAGCGGCCAACGCGAGGTGAAGGGCGGTTTTATCCATATCCCGTATCTGCCTGAGCAGGCGGCGGCGCACCCCGGCGCGCCGAGCATGGCGGCTTCGACGGTGCTGTTTGCGCTGGAGCTGGCCGTTTCCATCGCTTTGCAGGTGGAACACGATCTGAAAGTGGTGGGCGGCGCGACGCATTAATCAAGAGAATCCCCGGCGCATCGGGCTGCGCCGGGTCTACGCAAGGAGTGGTCTATGCCGGAAGGACCGGAGATCCGCCGGGCGGCGGACAAACTGGCGGCGGCGGTGATCGATCAGCCGCTGACCGCCGTCGATTTCGCTTTTCCCCAGTTGAAGCACTACCGTCAGCGTTTGCTCGGCGAGCGCATCGTCGCCATCGAGCCGCGCGGCAAGGCGCTGTTGACCCACTTTTCCAATGGGCTGACGATGTACAGCCATAACCAGCTGTACGGCGTATGGAAAGTGGCGGCGGCGGGAGAGACGCCGGAGACCAAGCGCGATCTGCGGGTGCGCCTGGAAACCTCTCGCAGCGCAATATTGCTCTACAGCGCTTCCGACATCACCGTCGGGCCGCGCGAGGAGATAGAACAGCACCCGTTCCTGCAACGCATCGGCCCCGACGTGCTGGAGATGTCGTTGACGGTGGATGAGGTGCAGGAGCGTTTGCTGACGCCGCGTTTTCGCCGCAGGCAGCTGGGCGGCATGCTGCTCGACCAGGCGTTTCTCGCCGGATTGGGCAATTATCTGCGCGCCGAAATTCTATGGCAGGCCGAACTGGCGCCGCAGCACAAACCGCAGGATCTGGCGCCGGAAGCGCTTTGGCGTCTGGCGGAGGCGCTGCTGGCGGTGCCGCGTCTTTCCTATCAGACGCGCGGGCAGGCGGATGAGAACCGCCATCACGGCGCGCTGTTTCGCTTCAAGGTGTTTCATCGCAGCGGCGAGCCCTGTGAGCGCTGCGGCGCGATGATTGTGCGCACCGAGCTGTCGTCGCGGCCGTTTTATTGGTGCCCGGGCTGCCAGAAATAAGCAAAAAAAACGCCGCCCGAAGGGGCGGCGCTGTGCGGTTTCAGCCGGGGAAGCGGCTTACTTGGTTTTCAGCTGGGATTTGAAATCACGCTCGGCATAGCCGGTGTACAGCTGACGCGGACGGGCAATTTTGATGCCTTCGTCGTGCATTTCGTTCCAGTGCGCGATCCAGCCGATGGTGCGCGCGATGGCGAAGATCACGGTGAACATGGAAGAAGGAATGCCCATCGCCTTCAGGATGATGCCGGAGTAGAAGTCGACGTTCGGGTACAGTTTCTTCTCGATGAAGTACGGGTCGTTCAGCGCGATGTGCTCCAGCTCCATCGCCACCTGCAGCAGGTTGTCGTCCTTCTTGTTCAGCTCTTTCAGCACTTCGTGACAGGTCTCGCGCATCACGGTGGCGCGCGGATCGTAGTTCTTGTACACGCGGTGGCCGAAGCCCATCAGGCGGAAGGAGTCGTTCTTGTCCTTGGCGCGCTTGATGAATTCCGGAATGTGATCGACGGTCTTGATCTCTTCCAGCATTTTCAGCGCCGCTTCGTTGGCGCCGCCGTGCGCCGGCCCCCACAGGGAGGCGATGCCGGCCGCGATGCAGGCGAACGGGTTGGCGCCGGAAGAGCCGGCGGTGCGCACGGTCGAGGTAGAGGCGTTCTGCTCATGGTCGGCGTGCAGGATCAGGATGCGATCCATGGCGCGTTCCAACACCGGGTTCACCACGTACTCTTCGCACGGGGTGGCGAACATCATGTGCAGGAAGTTGCCGGCATAGGACAGATCGTTGCGCGGATAAACGAACGGCTGGCCCAGGGAGTATTTGTAGCACATCGCGGCCACGGTCGGCATTTTGGACAGCAGACGGAACGCGGTGATTTCACGGTGACGCTCGTTGTTGACGTCCAGCGCATCGTGGTAGAACGCCGCCAGCGCGCCGGTCACGCCGCACAGCACCGCCATCGGGTGCGAGTCGCGACGGAAGCCACGGAACAGATGGGTGATCTGGTCGTGGATCATGGTGTGGCGGGTAACGGTCGTTTTGAAGGTCTCGAACTCTTCCGGCGTCGGGGTCTCGCCGTACAGCAGGATGTAGCACACTTCCAGGTAGGAAGATTCTTTCGCCAGCTGTTCGATAGGGAAGCCGCGGTGCAGCAGCACGCCTTTGTCGCCGTCGATGAAGGTAATCTTGGATTCGCAAGAAGCGGTGGAGGTAAAGCCGGGATCAAATGTGAAATAACCTTTGGAACCCAGAGCGCGGACATCGAGGACATCAGGGCCCAGTGTCGGTGTCAATACGCCCAGTTCGATCGGAGCTTCGCTGTCGTTAATGGTTAGCGTCGCTTTCTTATCAGTCATTTACTGTCTCCTTAGCGCCTTATTTAAAAACCACTAACAACTGAAATACCTTAAATCTCTGCAGGTTGCCCGCAAAAAATGGTGCGGACGCTAACTCTGTGAGCGACTGCGCAACTGTGCGCGGGTAGGGTACAGAGTGCTGACCAGGCGAACGAGACGGGTGACCAGTTGTTAACGATTCAGAGTAATTCGTTATAGTCTGTTAATCTTACCTATGAGCTGTTCGAAGAGATGTGAACCTATCCCAATAAACTGTTTTTATTTGCTTTATTTGCTTTTTGACGCCGGCAAAATCGAGCGGGAAACAACGGCTATTGGGATAGGTTCGCCAAATACACTGTTGCATAACTCGAACCCGGGGGGAAGTGTATCTGCTGACCCGTAGCGCATCATAGGACCGTTTGTGCCCCTATATGTAATGGAAATGTTGATCTCTTGTCAAATCAGATAATTAATTTTGCACTAATTGTGAAATCCGTGATCTGAATCACTGTTCGGGGGAAATGTTATCAAAGCGGTTGTATGAGAATTGTAATCAGAATGTGATCCTCCTATACTGCCGCCAGGTCTCCGGATTACCCTGAAGTAGGAGCACCCAGCGTTATAAATGCGCGCCGTTTGAGCACAGAGGATGTTGATGTTTGAGCGCGTGACGTGTAAGGGTTTTAGGCTCTTAACGCTGTCTGATCCCCGCCCAGGCCCGGAGGAAGGAAAATAATAAGAGCTGTGTGGGCAAATACGTGAAAAAACAACGACCTGTCAACTTGGATCTGCAAACGATCCGGTTCCCCGTAACTGCGATAGCGTCTATCTTACACCGAGTCTCTGGCGTAATTACCTTCGTTGCCGTGGGTATCCTCCTCTGGCTGCTGGGCCTGTCACTCTCTTCCCAAGAGGGGTTCCTGCAGGCGGCCGCCATCATGAATAGCTTCATCGTCAAATTCATATTCTGGGGCATCCTCACGGCGCTGGCCTATCACATTTGCGGTGGCATCCGTCACTTGTTAATGGATTTTGGCTACATCGAAGAGAGTTTGGCCGCCGGTACCCGTTCCGCCCAGGTGGCGATCGGTCTGACCGTCGTGCTGTCAGTTCTGGCTGGAGTCCTCGTATGGTAAACAACGTTTCTGCATTAGGGCGCAACGGCGTGCACGATTGGCTGCTGCTGCGCGCTTCCGCTATCATCATCACCCTGTACGTCCTGTATATCCTGGGCTTTTTCGTCACGGCTCCGGAACTCACTTATGACATCTGGCGCGGTTTCTTCGCCACTTCCATTACGAAAGTGTTCACTCTGCTGACCTTGCTGTCGATTCTGGTTCACGCCTGGATCGGGCTGTGGCAGGTGCTGACGGACTACGTCAAGCCGCTGGCGGTTCGCCTGGTGTTGCAGCTGGCTGTCGTGGTCGCGTTGCTGGTCTATTTACTGTACGGAACAATCGTAGTGTGGGGTGCTTAAATGAAACTGCCAGTCAGAGAGTTTGATGCCGTCGTAATCGGCGCCGGCGGTGCGGGCATGCGTGCCGCGCTGCAAATTTCCCAAGCGGGCTCGACCTGTGCCCTGCTGTCCAAAGTTTTCCCGACCCGTTCCCATACCGTGTCCGCACAGGGCGGCATCACCGTCGCGCTCGGCAACAGCCACGAGGACAACTGGGAATGGCATATGTACGACACGGTGAAAGGTTCCGACTATATCGGTGACCAGGACGCCATCGAATATATGTGTAAAACCGGCCCGGAAGCGATTCTGGAACTGGAACACATGGGGCTGCCGTTCTCTCGTCTGGACGACGGCCGCATCTATCAGCGCCCGTTCGGCGGCCAGTCGCTGAACTTCGGCGGCGAGCAGGCGGCACGTACCGCAGCCGCAGCCGACCGTACCGGCCACGCGCTGCTGCACACCCTGTACCAACAGAACCTGAAAAACCACACCACCATCTTCTCCGAGTGGTATGCGCTTGATCTGGTGAAAAACCAGGACGGCGCGGTGGTCGGCACCACGGCTATCTGCATCGAAACCGGTGAAGTGGTTTACTTCAAAGCCAAGGCCACCGTGCTGGCGACCGGCGGTGCAGGTCGCATTTACCAGTCCACCACCAACGCCCACATCAACACCGGCGACGGTGTCGGCATGGCGCTGCGCGCCGGCGTGCCGGTGCAGGACATGGAAATGTGGCAGTTCCACCCGACCGGCATCGCCGGCGCGGGCGTGCTGGTGACCGAAGGCTGCCGCGGCGAAGGCGGTTACCTGCTGAACAAACACGGCGAGCGCTTCATGGAGCGTTATGCGCCGAACGCCAAAGATCTGGCGGGCCGCGACGTGGTTGCCCGTTCGATCATGATCGAAATCCGCGAAGGCCGCGGCTGCGACGGTCCTTGGGGCCCGCACGCCAAGCTGAAGCTGGATCACCTGGGCAAAGAGGTGCTGGAATCCCGTCTGCCGGGCATTCTGGAGCTGTCCCGCACCTTCGCGCACGTCGATCCGGTGAAAGAGCCGATCCCGGTTATCCCAACCTGTCACTATATGATGGGCGGCATTCCGACCAAGGTGACCGGTCAGGCGCTGACCGTAAACGAGAAAGGCGAAGACGTGGTGATCCCTGGGCTGTTCGCCGTGGGCGAAATCGCCTGCGTATCGGTGCACGGCGCCAACCGTCTGGGCGGCAACTCGCTGCTGGACCTGGTGGTGTTCGGCCGTTCCGCCGGCATGCACCTGCAGGAATCGCTGGAGGAGCAGGGCGTGAGCCGTGACGCCAGCGACTCCGACGTGGAAGCTTCGCTTGATCGTCTGAACCGTTGGAACAATACCCGTTCCGGCGAAGACCCGGTCGAGATTCGCAAAGCGCTGCAGTCTTGCATGCAGCACAACTTCTCGGTATTCCGCGAAGGCGATGCGATGGCCAAGGGCCTGGAAGAACTGAAAGTGATCCGTGAACGTTTGAAGAACGCACGCCTGGACGATACCTCCAGCGAGTTCAACACCCAGCGCATCGAATGCCTGGAGTTGGATAACCTGATGGAGACCGCGTATTCCACCGCCGTGTCGGCCAACTTCCGTACCGAGAGCCGTGGCGCACACAGCCGCTTCGACTATCCGGAACGCGATGACGCCAACTGGCTGTGCCATTCGCTGTATCTGCCGCAATCGGAAAGCATGACGCGCCGCGAAGTGAACATGCAACCGAAGCTGCGCCCGGCATTCCCGCCGAAAGTGCGTTCTTACTAATTGCGGAGATCGACAGATGAAACTCGAATTTTCCATTTATCGCTACAACCCGGATGTCGACGATGCCCCGCACATGCAGGACTACACCCTGGAAGCGGAAGAAGGCCGTGACATGATGCTGCTGGATGCGTTGATCCAGCTGAAAGAAAAAGACCCGACCCTGTCGTTCCGTCGCTCATGCCGCGAAGGCGTGTGCGGTTCCGACGGCCTGAACATGAACGGTAAAAACGGCCTGGCGTGCATCACCCCGGTTTCGTCGCTGCGCAAAGGCAACGGCAAGATCGTGATCCGTCCGCTGCCGGGGCTGCCGGTGGTGCGCGATCTGGTGGTGGATATGGGGCAGTTCTACACCCAGTATGAAAAGATCAAGCCATACCTGCTGAACGACGGCAAGAATCCGCCGGCGCGTGAGCACCTGCAGTCGCCGGAACAGCGCGCCAAGCTGGACGGTCTGTACGAGTGCATTCTGTGCGCCTGCTGCTCGACCTCTTGCCCATCGTTCTGGTGGAACCCGGACAAGTTCATCGGCCCAGCCGGTCTGTTGGCGGCATATCGCTTCCTGATCGACAGCCGTGACACGGAAACGCAAGAACGTTTAGATGATCTGGACGACGCTTTTAGTGTTTTCCGCTGCCATAGCATTATGAATTGTGTCAGTGTATGTCCTAAAGGCTTGAACCCGACGCGTGCGATCGGGCATATCAAGTCCATGCTGCTGCAACGCGGCGCATAAACGGAATGAGATGCTGCGCCGGGCTCTTTTCCGGCGCACGTCCCATAGGGGAGGGAACCTCTAAAAACTGACCCGCGGCTGCGGCGCTATGCAGCCTGGTTCTTCCGCCGGTTTTTAGAGGTTCCTTGTAAGGGACCGCAAGGTCCATAACAGAACGTATCGGGCCGACATGGCCGCAAGTACGTCGAGTGAACCGTTTTACGGCAAACCGTATTCATCACGGTAATTATGTTAACCACGGCGAAAACTAAAGCTTCAAAGCTTAAGGGATCATGATGCAGAACGGCGCAATGAAGGCCTGGCTGGATTCCTCCTATCTGGCGGGCGCGAACCAGTCTTACATAGAGCAGCTCTATGAAGACTTCTTAACCGATCCGGGTTCCGTTGAAGATAGCTGGCGTTCCATTTTTCAACAGCTACCAACCGCGGGTGTCAAACCCGATCAGCTTCACTCTCAAACGCGCGATTACTTCCGCCGCCTGGCGAAAGACTCCGCGCGCTACAACACCACCATCACCGATCCGGAAACCGACGCCAAACAGGTCAAGGTACTGCAGCTGATCAACGCCTTCCGCTTCCGCGGGCATCAGCATGCCAACCTCGATCCGCTCGGCCTGTGGCAGCGCGAGCAAGTTCCTGACCTTGATCCCGCTTACCACAACCTGACCGAAGCCGATTTCCAGGAAACCTTCAACGTGGGCTCTTTCGCCATCGGCAAAGAAACCATGAAGCTGGGCGATCTGTACGCCGCGCTGAAGCAGACCTATTGCGGGTCGATCGGCGCTGAGTACATGCACATCACCAACACCGAAGAGAAACGCTGGATCCAGCAGCGCATCGAGTCGGTGGTGGGGCGCGCCAGCTTTACCGCCGACGAAAAACGCCGTTTCCTGAACGAGCTGACCGCGGCGGAAGGCCTGGAGCGCTACCTGGGCGCCAAATTCCCGGGCGCCAAACGCTTCTCGCTGGAAGGCGGCGACGCGCTGGTGCCGATGCTCAAAGAGATGGTGCGCCACGCCGGCAAGAACGGCACGCGCGAAGTGGTGTTGGGCATGGCCCACCGCGGCCGTCTGAACGTGCTGATCAACGTGCTGGGCAAAAAGCCGGCCGATCTGTTCGACGAATTCGCCGGCAAGCATAAAGAACACCTCGGCACCGGTGACGTGAAATATCACCAGGGCTTCTCCTCCGACGTGGAAACCGAAGGCGGCATGGTTCACCTGGCGCTGGCGTTCAACCCGTCGCACCTGGAGATCGTCAGCCCGGTGGTCATGGGGTCGGTTCGCGCCCGTCGCGATCGTCTGGACGAAGCGCGCAGCAACATGGTGCTGCCGATCACCATCCACGGCGACGCCGCCATTACCGGCCAGGGCGTGGTTCAGGAAACCCTGAACATGTCTCAGGCTCGCGGCTACGAAGTGGGCGGCACCGTGCGCATCGTCATCAACAACCAGGTTGGCTTCACCACCTCCAACCCGCTGGATGCGCGCTCTACCGAATATTGCACCGACATCGCCAAAATGGTTCAGGCACCGATCTTCCACGTTAACGCGGACGATCCGGAAGCCGTGGCCTTCGTCACTCGCCTGGCGTTGGATTTCCGTAACACCTTTAAGCGTGACGTGATGATCGATCTGGTCTGCTACCGTCGCCATGGGCACAACGAGGCCGATGAGCCGAGCGCCACCCAGCCGGTGATGTATCAGAAGATCAAGAAACACCCTACGCCGCGCAAAATCTACGCTGACGTTCTGACCGAACAGAAAGTGGCCAGCCTGGAAGATGCCACGGAAATGGTCAACCTGTATCGTGATGCGCTCGACCGCGGCGATTGTGTCGTTGAAGAATGGCGTCCGATGAATCTGCACTCCTTCACCTGGTCGCCGTACCTGAACCACGAGTGGGACGAAGAGTACCCGAGCAAGGTTGAGATGAAGCGTCTGCAGGAACTGGGCCGCCGCATCAGCACCGTGCCGGAAGCGATCGAAATGCAGTCACGCGTGGCGAAAATCTACGCTGACCGCGCCGAGATGGCGGCGGGCAACAAGCCGTTCGACTGGGGCGCCGCCGAAACGCTGGCCTACGCCACCATGGCGGATGAAGGCATTCCAATCCGCATCTCCGGCGAAGACGCCGGCCGCGGCACCTTCTTCCACCGTCACGCGGTGGTGCACAACCAGAAAAACGGTTCGGTCTATGTTCCGCTGGCGAATATCCACAGCGGCCAGGGCGAATTCAAGGTCTGGGACTCCGTGCTGTCTGAAGAGGCGGTGCTGGCGTTCGAATACGGCTACGCCACGGCGGAACCGCGCACGCTGACCATCTGGGAAGCGCAGTTCGGCGACTTCGCCAACGGCGCGCAGGTTGTTATCGACCAGTTCATCAGCTCCGGCGAGCAAAAATGGGGCCGTATGTGCGGCCTGGTGATGCTGCTGCCGCACGGCTATGAAGGCCAAGGCCCAGAGCACTCCTCCGCGCGTCTGGAACGTTATCTGCAGCTGTGCGCTGAGCAGAACATGCAGGTGTGCGTCCCGTCCACGCCGGCGCAGGTTTACCACATGCTGCGTCGTCAGGCGCTGCGCGGTATGCGTCGTCCGCTGGTGGTGATGTCGCCGAAGTCGCTGCTGCGTCACCCGCTGGCGGTCTCTTCGCTGGACGAGCTGGCCAATGGCACCTTCCTGCCGGCGATCGGCGAGATCGACGATTTGGATCCGAAAGCGGTCAAGCGCGTCGTGCTGTGCTCCGGTAAGGTTTACTACGACCTGCTGGAACAGCGTCGCAAGAACGAGCAGAAAGACGTGGCCATCGTGCGCATCGAGCAGCTGTATCCGTTCCCGCATCAGGCCGTGCAGGCCGTGCTGGAGCAATACTCGCACGTGCATGACTTCGTCTGGTGTCAGGAAGAGCCGCTGAACCAGGGCGCCTGGTACTGCAGCCAACACAACTTCCGTGAAGTGGTGCCGTTCGGGGCTTCTTTACGTTACGCAGGACGTCCGGCCTCCGCCTCTCCGGCGGTGGGTTATATGTCCGTACACCAGAAGCAGCAGCAGGCTCTGGTGAATGATGCGCTGAATATTGACTAATGTTCGCTCGCTTGCCGGCCGAGGGGCCGGCAAGCAGATGATAAAAAACTTAAGGGAAAGCTAAATGAGTAGCGTAGATATTCTGGTTCCTGACCTTCCTGAATCGGTTGCCGATGCGACCGTAGCCACCTGGCACAAGAAACCGGGCGACAGCGTTCAGCGTGACGAAGTCCTGGTTGAAATCGAAACCGACAAAGTGGTGTTGGAAGTGCCGGCCAGTGAAGCGGGTATTCTCGATGCTATCGTGGAAGAAGAGGGCGCGACCGTACTGTCTCGCCAGCTGCTCGGCCGCATCCGTCCGGGCGACAGCTCCGGCAAGCCGACCGCTGAGAAGAGCCAGGAGAAAGAAGCCACGCCTGCACAGCGCGCGACCGCGAGCCTGGAAGAAGAAAGCAATGACGCGCTCAGCCCGGCGATTCGCCGCCTGATTGCTGAACACGATCTCGATGCCGGCGCCATCAAAGGCACCGGCGTGGGTGGCCGCATTACGCGTGAAGACGTGGAAGCGCACCTTGCCAAAGGCGGCGCGGCTGCCAAACCAGCCGCCGCTGAAGCCGCGCCGCAGCCTGCTCTGGCCGGCCGCAGCGAAAAACGCGTGCCGATGACCCGCCTGCGCAAACGCGTCGCCGAGCGTCTGCTGGAAGCGAAAAACAGCACCGCGATGCTGACCACCTTCAACGAAATCAACATGCAGCCGATCATGGATCTGCGCAAGCAGTACGGCGAAGCCTTCGAGAAACGCCACGGCGTGCGTCTGGGCTTCATGTCCTTCTACATCAAGGCGGTGGTTGAAGCGCTGAAGCGTTTCCCGGAAGTGAACGCGTCGATCGACGGTTCCGACGTGGTTTACCACAACTACTTCGACATCAGCATCGCGGTTTCTACTCCGCGCGGCCTGGTGACGCCGGTACTGCGCGATGTGGACGCCATGAGCATGGCTGACATCGAAAAGAAAATCAAAGAGCTGGCCGTTAAGGGCCGCGACGGCAAACTGACCGTGGAAGAGCTGACCGGCGGTAACTTCACCATTACCAACGGCGGCGTATTCGGCTCCCTGATGTCCACCCCGATCATCAACCCGCCGCAGAGCGCCATCCTGGGCATGCACGCCATCAAAGATCGCCCAATGGCGGTCAATGGTCAGGTGGTGATCCAGCCGATGATGTATCTGGCGCTGTCTTATGACCACCGCCTGATCGACGGTAAAGAATCCGTCGGTTATCTGGTGACGGTCAAAGAGATGCTGGAAGATCCGGCTCGTCTGCTGCTGGACGTCTAGTAACCCTTGCCGGGCGCGGCATGCCGCGCCCGCACTCTGTGCTATGTGGCCGGAAAACCATGCGGTTTACCGCGTAATAATGGTCCGGCTAAAAACCTTCAGAACTGAATGGATAGAACATCATGAATTTACACGAATATCAGGCAAAACAGCTGTTTGCTCGGTATGGCATGCCGGCACCAACCGGTTACGCCTGTACCACTCCGCGTGAAGCAGAAGAAGCCGCATCCAAAATCGGCTCCGGCCCGTGGGTGGTGAAATGTCAGGTTCATGCTGGCGGCCGCGGTAAAGCGGGCGGCGTTAAAGTCGTCAACAGCAAAGAAGATATCCGTGCCTTCGCGGAAGCCTGGTTGGGCAAACGTCTGGTGACTTACCAGACTGACGCGCTGGGCCAGCCGGTTAACCAGATCCTGGTAGAAGCGGCGACCGACATCGATAAAGAGCTGTACCTGGGCGCCGTTGTAGACCGCGCGACCCGTCGCATCGTATTCATGGCGTCTACCGAAGGCGGCGTGGAAATCGAGAAAGTGGCGGAAGAAACCCCGGAACTGATCCACAAAATGACCATCGATCCGCTGGCGGGTCCACAGCCTTATCAGGGTCGTGAACTGGCCTTCAAACTGGGCCTGACCGGCAAGCAAGTCAGCCAGTTCGCCAAGATCTTCATGGGCCTGGCGACGCTGTTCCTGGAGCGCGACCTGGCGATGGTTGAGATCAACCCGCTGGTGATCACCAAGCAGGGCGATCTGGTGTGCCTGGACGGCAAACTGGGCGCCGACGGCAACGCCCTGTTCCGTCAGCCTGAACTGCGTGAAATGCGTGACCCTTCGCAGGAAGACGAGCGTGAATCCCGTGCGGCTCAGTGGGAGCTGAACTACGTTGCCCTCGACGGCAACATCGGCTGCATGGTGAACGGCGCCGGTCTGGCGATGGGCACCATGGACATCGTTAAACTGCACGGCGGCGAACCGGCCAACTTCCTGGACGTTGGCGGCGGCGCGACCAAAGAGCGCGTGACCGAAGCGTTCAAAATCATCCTGTCCGACGACAAGGTGAAAGCGGTTCTGGTTAACATCTTCGGTGGTATCGTACGTTGCGATCTGATCGCTGACGGCATCATCGGCGCAGTGGCTGAAGTGGGCGTTAACGTCCCGGTCGTTGTGCGCTTGGAAGGGAACAACGCCGAACTGGGCGCCAAGAAACTGGCGGACAGCGGCCTGAATATCATTGCTGCGACCAGCCTGACTGATGCGGCTCAGCAAGTTGTTGCAGCAGTGGAGGGTAAATAATGTCCATCTTAATCGATAAAAACACCAAAGTAATTTGCCAGGGCTTCACCGGTAGCCAGGGGACTTTCCACTCCGAACAAGCTATCGCTTACGGCACCAAAATGGTTGGCGGCGTCACCCCGGGCAAAGGCGGCACTCAGCACCTGGGTCTGCCGGTGTTCAACACCGTGCGCGAAGCGGTTGAAGCGACCGGCGCGACGGCCTCCGTCATCTACGTTCCAGCGCCGTTCTGCAAAGACTCCATTCTGGAAGCGATCGATGCCGGCATCAAATTGATCATCACCATCACCGAAGGCATCCCGACTCTGGACATGCTGACCGTGAAAGTGAAACTGGACGAAGCCGGTGTGCGCATGATCGGGCCAAACTGCCCAGGCGTGATCACCCCGGGCGAGTGCAAAATCGGCATCATGCCTGGCCACATCCACCTGCCGGGCAAAGTTGGCATCGTTTCCCGCTCCGGTACCCTGACTTATGAAGCGGTGAAACAAACCACCGATGCCGGTCTGGGCCAGTCCACCTGCGTGGGCATCGGCGGCGACCCGATCCCGGGCTCCAACTTCATCGATATCCTGAAGATGTTCCAGCAGGATCCGCAGACCGAAGCGATCGTGATGATCGGTGAGATCGGCGGCAGCGCTGAGGAAGAAGCGGCAGCTTACATTAAAGAACACGTCACTAAACCGGTCGTGGGTTACATCGCCGGCGTGACCGCGCCGAAAGGCAAACGCATGGGCCACGCGGGCGCCATCATCGCAGGCGGCAAAGGCACCGCGGACGAGAAGTTTGCTGCGCTGGAAGCGGCGGGCGTGAAAACCGTTCGCAGCCTGGCGGACATCGGCGATGCGGTAAAAGCGGTACTGAAGCGCTAAGCATTGAGTACGAAATAACATTATCTCGACATGTTTGGCCACCCATTGGGTGGCCTTTTTTATGGGTGAAGATCAGAAATCGTTGAGTGCTTTGATCAGCGCGATCCGATCCTGCAGGCGGCGCTGCCGCACCGGATCGGCGGCGGTTTGCCGCTGTTGCTCCAGCGAGGTGAGGGCGGTGCGGTAATCGTCGGCATTGTTGAACAGCGCGTCTTTGACGTTGATCGAGGCGACGTTGGTGTAGCGCCCGTCGTCGGTGGTCGGCACCTGGATAACGCCTTCATTGAGCAGCCGTTTAACGATCGCCCGCTGCGGTTCGTATCCCGCCATGCCGGCCAGCTTCCAGCGCTGCGGCGGCACGCTCTGATACTGGCCGTGTTTCACTTCCGTCAGGTAGCGCAGAGTCAGGTTGCGAATGGTGCCTTCTTCTTCACCGTATTGCGCTTTGCTGTCGAACAGCACCGGGAAGGATTGCCCCTCCAGCGCGCCGCCCTTCTGCGTCAGGTGGCCCATACGGTAACTGTTCATGCCCAGGCGGATCGGCATGTCGTCGGTGACCGGCGTGCCGTCTGCCAGGCGCAGACTGACGATGCGCGAACCGGCCGGTTGACGCAGATCGATGGTGTAAGTGACGCCGTCGAAGAAATCGTTGGTGGAATATTTGGACGAGCGCCGCGCCGGGTTAAAGCTGTAGGTGACGTCGCCCGGCTGCAGCTGATTGAAATAATCGGCAGACCACTCCATGTAGCGTTTAAGCGCTTTGCCGTTGAGCTGATAAACGGTGATCTCGCCGCCGGCGTATTGGTAGTTAAAGGCGATATCCTTGGCCTTGATATCGCCGACATCCAGTTTGGCGCGATCGTTGTCGATCTGCAGGGCGATCACCTGCGCCAGCGGTGCATAGTGACGGGCGGCCTGCTGGAATAACTCACTGATGCCGGTATCCTGAACGTGTACCTGAGGAATGCCGCGGAACTCGTCGGCAGGCACCAGATCGCTGCCGCTCAGCTTCGCCACGACTCGGTTGGCGTTGGCGCGCAAAATGTCATGATACGGCTGGTAGAGAGCCTGCATGGCGCTGTCCGGCGCCAGCCCCTTGATGGAATAGGTATAGCTGTTTTTGTCGATCAGCGTGAATTTGCCATCGCGGCGTTCAAATTGCAGGTCAATGCGTGACAGCGCGCGACCGTACTTATCCGGCTCCGTGATGATGACGCCGTTCACCACCGCTTTATCGATCTTCACATGCATGTGGCCGGCGACGATCGCCGCCAGCTCCGGGTTAGCGTTGGCGATGTCCGCCACGCCGGTGCCGGGGCGCTGGTTCTCGTTGTCGATGCCCATATGCGCGACCAGCACGATCGCGTCGACCTGGCCGTCGATCTGCCTGATGACCTGTTTCACCGCCTGTACCGGATCGGTGAAGTTCAGCCCTTTGATGCGATCGGTGCCCTTGGCGAATTCCGCAGTCATCGGCGTGTCCATGCCGATAATGCCGATCTTCACGCCCTGGCGTTCGAGGATGGTATAGGCCGGCAGATAAGGTTTGCCGCTGTCCCAGACGATGTTGCCCGCCAGCGCCGCGCCTTTAAACTGTTTGAGCGGCGTGGCCAGCGCCGGCAGACCGAAGTCAAATTCGTGGTTGCCCATCACCCAAACGTCGTAGTCAAGCGCGTTGAGGCCCAGCATCATCGGGCTGATGGCCTCCTGTTTGAAGGTTTCGACGAAGTTGCCCTGGATGGTGTCGCCGGCGTCCACCAGAATCAGGTTGGGCTGTTCGGCACGCACCTTTTTGATCTGGGTGGCTATCTGGCTCAGGCTGCCCGCCAGGTTTTCCGTGTCGCTGGCGTAGTCCCAGGGCACGAAAGTGCCGTGCAGATCGGAGGTGCCCAACAGGGTGATATTTACCGTTTCGGCGGCCATGGCGTTTCCCGAGAGTCCCAAGACAGAGGCGAAGATGATTTTTTTCATAAGTTATTGTCACTCAATGCAATTTTAACATAAGTGGTCATTTTGCTACAAAATCGCAACCTTTACGATCCCATTGCGAGAAATAGACTAATATTGGAGAGAGATTTGTTGTTTTGTGACTGCTATCACTGTCACGGCTTATTGGAAATAAAAGGTTAATTATGTCGCATAATAAGTGCGTAATAATACAATGGCGGCTCTTTTGAATTACATTTATTTAACACAAAAATATCATTAAAAAACAATTAAACCATTGCGCAACATGACCCTAAGAAAATTATGCGAAATGTGCTGATGAATATGGAAATAATATGCGGATAGGCTTAAATTGTCTCAGATCAAATTAGGCCGAAGTACCTCTTTCGGCTAAGATTTGACCTGTAACCAAAAGTCCAACCCACGTCACGTAAAAACCTATTTATTGTGTGGGATTGGGCGAGTATCATCCATGTTGTGATTATGGATGGTTGATCTTGTTGCATTTGTTACCCGTTGTCGGTTTTCAGTGGCGTGCTTGTCGACGGCCCGTGCGGGCTATTGGCCGAGTGTGCGGTTGAAAGCGGAGAAGCTGGATCAAATTTGTTGTGTTTAAGGGCATTCACTGCGGGGCGTTACTGGCGGCTTTGAAAGAAGCGTGCCGATAACCGCGTGTCGGAGTCTTCCTGCGAGGAGCAAGGAGTCAAGATGTTTGATATTGTCGAACTGTCGCGCTTACAGTTTGCTTTAACGGCGATGTACCATTTCTTATTTGTCCCATTAACGCTCGGTATGGCGTTCTTGCTGGCAATTATGGAAACGGTATATGTCCTGTCTGGCAAACAAATCTATAAAGACATGACCAAATTCTGGGGAAAGTTATTTGCGATTAACTTTGCTCTGGGTGTGGCCACCGGTTTGACCATGGAGTTCCAGTTCGGGACTAACTGGTCATATTTCTCTCATTACGTCGGCGATATCTTCGGGGCCCCACTGGCTATCGAAGGTCTGATGGCGTTCTTCCTTGAATCGACGCTGGTCGGCCTGTTCTTCTTCGGCTGGGATCGTCTGAGCAAGGTGCAGCACATGGCGGTAACCTGGTTCGTGGCCCTCGGCTCCAACCTGTCCGCGCTGTGGATCCTGGTCGCCAACGGCTGGATGCAGAACCCGATCGCGTCGGATTTCAACTTCGAAACCATGCGCATGGAGATGGTCAGCTTCTCCGAGTTGGTGCTTAACCCGGTTGCGCAGGTGAAATTCGTTCACACCGTGGCTGCAGGCTACACCACCGGCGCCATGTTCGTGCTGGGCATCAGCGCTTACTACCTGCTGAAGGGCCGCGACATCGCTTTCGCCAAACGCTCCTTCGCCATCGCCGCCAGCTTCGGCATGGCTGCGGTGCTGTCGGTGATCGTGCTGGGTGACGAATCCGGTTACGAAATGGGCGACGTACAGAAAACCAAACTGGCCGCCATCGAAGCGGAGTGGGATACCCAGCCGGCGCCGGCGTCCTTCACCCTGTTCGGCATCCCCGATCAGGACAAGATGGAAAACTCCTTCTCTATTCAGATCCCGTATGCGCTTGGCCTGATCGCCACGCGTTCCACCGACACTCAGGTCACCGGCCTGAAAGATCTGCTGGCGCAACATGAAGTGCGCATCCGCAACGGCATGAAAGCCTACCAGCTGCTGGAAGAGCTGCGCGGCGGCAATACCGATCCTGCGGTGCGTGCGGAATTCAACAAAACCAAGCAAGACCTGGGCTACGGCATGCTGCTGAAGCGTTATACCCCGAACGTCAGCGACGCGACGGAAGCGCAGATCCAGCAGGCGACCAAGGACTCCATTCCACGCGTGGCACCGCTGTACTTCGCCTTCCGCATCATGGTGGCCTGTGGCGTGCTGATGCTGCTGATTATCGGTCTGTCCTTCCTGAGCGTGGTGCGCGGCCGCATCGGCCAGAAAAAATGGCTGTTGCGTGCGGCGCTGTATGGCTTGCCGCTGCCGTGGATCGCGGTGGAAGCCGGCTGGTTCGTGGCGGAATACGGCCGTCAACCGTGGGCGATTGGTGAGGTGCTGCCGACCGCAGTCGCCAACTCTTCGCTGACCGCGGGCGACATTCTGTTCTCGATGGGGCTGATTTGCGGCTTGTACACCCTGTTCCTGGTGGCTGAAATGTACCTGATGTTCAAGTTTGCGCGTCTGGGTCCAAGCAGCCTGAAAACCGGCCGCTACCACTTTGAACAACCGACTGCCGCCGTGCAGGAAGCGCGCTAAACAGGAGTCCACGTATGTTTGACTATGAAGTACTGCGATTTATCTGGTGGGTGCTGGTTGGCGTACTGCTGATCGGCTTCGCCGTCACCGACGGTTTCGACATGGGCGTCGGCATCCTGGTGCGCATCATCGGTAAAACCGATACCGAGCGCCGGGTGATGATCAACTCCATCGCCCCTCACTGGGACGGTAACCAGGTGTGGCTGATCACCGCCGGCGGCGCGCTGTTCGCCGCCTGGCCGATGGTCTACGCAGCGGCCTTCTCGGGCTTCTACGTCGCCATGATCCTGGTGCTGGCGGCGTTGTTCTTCCGCCCGGTCGGTTTTGACTACCGTTCCAAGCTGGAGAGCAGCCGCTGGCGCAACATGTGGGACTGGGGCATCTTCATCGGTTCCTTCGTGCCTGCGTTGGTGTTCGGCGTGGCGTTCGGCAACCTGCTGCAGGGCGTGCCGTTCCATGTGGACGAGTACCTGCGTCTGTTCTACACCGGCAACTTCTTCCAACTGCTGAATCCGTTCGGTCTGTTGGCGGGCGTGGTCAGTCTGACCATGCTGGTCACTCAGGGCGCGACCTACCTGCAAATGCGCACCACCGGCGAGATCCACCTGCGGTCACGCGCCGCAGCGCAGATCGCGACGCTGATCATGGCGGTATGCTTCCTGCTGGCGGGTGTGTGGCTGGTTAAAGGCATCGACGGCTACGTGATCACTTCGGCGCTGGACACCATGGCGGAATCCAACCCGCTGCGTAAAGAAGTGGCGCATCAGGCCGGCGCATGGCTGATCAACTTCAACAAGTATCCGCTGCTGTGGGCCTTGCCTGCACTGGGCGTAGTGCTGCCGTTGTTCACCATCCTGTTCTCGCGTCTGGAGAAAGGCGCGCTGGCGTTCGTCACCTCGTCGCTGACCATCGCCTGCGTCATCCTCACCGCCGGGGTCACCATGTTCCCGTTCGTGATGCCGTCCAGCACCGTGCCTAACGTCAGCCTGACCATGTGGGACGCGACGTCGAGCCTGTTGACGCTGAAAGTGATGACCGTCGTGGCGGCGATTTTCGTGCCTATCGTTTTGGCGTACACCAGTTGGTCGTACTACAAAATGTTCGGTCGCCTCGACAAGAACTACATCGAAAACAACAAGCATTCGCTGTACTAAGGATAAGGAGCTAAACCATGTGGTATTTTGCCTGGATTCTCGGAACGCTTCTTGCCTGCGCCTTCGGCATCATCACGGCGCTGGCGCTTGAGCAGAGCGAAGCGACCAAAGCTCAGCAAGACAGTAAGTAATGAGCTCGTCCGTGATTGACAAGCTGTACGCTGTCACCGACAAGGGCCCGGTTCGGGCCCTTTCCCTGGTGCTGGCGTTGATTTTGGCGGGGTGCGTGTTCTGGGATCCGACGCGTTTCGCCGCCAAAACCAGCTCGCTGGAGATTTGGGAAGGGCTGTTGCTGATTTGGGCCGTATGCGCCGGAGTGATCCACGGCTTCGGATTCCGCCCGCAGCGCAGCGTCTGGCGCGCTTTTTTCGCGCCGCTTCCTGCAATTGTGATCTTGTGCGCAGGATTACTTTACGTTTCTTTATAATCTTCCCGATGTCCCCACGTTATGGGCCCTCACGGCCCATAATTATTTTCATTCCCATCTTGTAACCCATTCCCAACCCGATCCGTCTTGCGTATAGTAGCAGCGTTAAATTGCATTGCTGGGAAGTAGAGTGAGTAATACGTTGTTTCGATGGCCGGTTCGCGTTTACTACGAGGATACCGATGCCAGTGGTGTGGTCTATCACGCCCGCTACGTCGCCTTTTTTGAAAGAGCGCGCACAGAGATGCTGCGTCAGCACAACTTTCATCAACAGCAGCTGCTCAGTGAACAAGTCGCTTTTGTCGTCCGGCGCATGACGGTGGATTATCTGGCTCCGGCTCGTCTCGACGAGCAACTGGAGGTCCAGAGTGAAATCACCTCTCTGCGCGGGGCTTCTCTCACGTTTGCTCAACGCATTGTCAATTCTGACGGGGCCCTACTGAGCCAGGCAGATGTCCTGATTGCCTGTATTGATCCACACCAAATGAAGCCAAGAGCGCTTCCTAAGTCTATTGTCGCGGAGTTTAAGCAGTGACTGACATGAACATCCTAGATTTATTCTTGAAGGCGAGCCTGCTGGTTAAGCTTATCATGTTGATTTTGATATGCTTCTCGGTAGCCTCTTGGGCGATCATCATTCAGCGCACCCGCATCCTCAATGCGGCGACGCGTGACGCCGAAGCCTTTGAAGACAAATTCTGGTCCGGTATCGAGCTTTCCCGTCTGTACCAGGAAAGTCAGGCGCGTCGCGATAGCCTGACCGGTTCCGAGCAGATCTTCCATTCCGGCTTCAAAGAGTTCGCCCGCCTGCACCGCGCTAACAACCATGCGCCGGAGTCGGTGATCGAAGGGGCGTCGCGTGCGATGCGCATTTCGATGAACCGCGAGCTGGAAACACTGGAAACCCATATTCCGTTCCTCGGCACCGTCGGTTCGATCAGTCCGTACATCGGCCTGTTCGGCACCGTGTGGGGGATCATGCACGCCTTTATCGCGCTGGGCGCGGTGAAGCAAGCCACGCTGCAGATGGTGGCGCCGGGTATCGCCGAAGCGCTGATCGCCACCGCGATCGGTCTGTTCGCCGCCATCCCGGCGGTAATGGCCTATAACCGTCTCAACCAGCGCGTCAACAAGCTTGAGCAGAATTACGACAACTTTATGGAAGAGTTCACCGCTATTCTGCATCGTCAGGCCTTCTCCAGCGACAGCAAATAAGTAGGAGGTAGCATGGCGAGAGTACGTGGACGTAGTCGGCGCGAGCTGAAGTCCGAAATTAACATCGTTCCGCTGCTCGACGTGTTGCTGGTGCTGCTGCTGATCTTTATGGCAACCGCGCCAATCATCACGCAGAGCGTGGAGGTTGACCTGCCGGACGCCACCGATTCCAAAACGGTGTCCAGCGATGACAATCCGCCGGTGATCCTCGAGGTTTCCGGCGTAGGTCAATACACCCTGGTGGTGGATCACAACCGTATGGAGCTGCTGCCGCCTGAACAAGTCGCGGCCGAAGCCAAGTCGCGTTTGGCGGCTAACCCGAAAACGGTCTTTTTGATCGGCGGTGCGAAGGAAGTCCCTTACGATGAGATTATCAAGGCATTGAATATTCTCCATCAGGCGGGCGTAGCTTCCGTGGGGCTGATGACCCAGCCGATCTGACCGTAAGGCGAACGGCAACCCGGTTCCTGCGCTGCGGCCCAGGAACCCCGTATAAGCAACACCAGTTTTTGGGAATCTATTTTGGTAAAGGCAACTGAGCAAAACGATAAGCTGAACCGCGCCGTTATTGTTTCGGTCGTTCTGCACTTCATATTGATTGCCCTGCTGATTTGGGGATCGCTGCAGGAAAAGGTCGATATGGGCGCCGGCGGTGGCGGTGATGGCACCGTGGTGGGCGCGGTGATGGTCGATCCCGGCGCGGTGGTGGAGCAGTACAACCGCCAGCAGCAGCAGAGCAACGATGCGCAGCGTGCCGAGAAGCAGCGCCAGAAAAAAGCGGAGCAACAGGCCGAAGAGCTTCAGCAGAAGCAGGCGGAGCAACAGCAGCGCCTGAAAGAGCTGGAGAAAGAGCGTTTGGCGGCGCAGGAGAAAGCCGCGCAGAACGCCAAGGCGCAGGCTGAGCAACAGCAGAAGGCGGCGGAGCAGCAGAAGCAGGCCGCCGAGCAGCAAAAAGCGGCGGAAGCCGCCGCTGCGAAGGCCCAAGAGCAACAGAAGGTCGCCGAAGCCGCCGCCGCCAAGGCGAAGGCCGAAGCGGACAAGGTCGCCAAGGCGCAGGCGGACGCGCAGAAGAAAGCCGAAGCGGAAGCCAAGAAAGAAGCGGCCGCTGCCGCCGCCGCCAAGAAACAGGCGGAAGAGGCGAAGAAAGCCGCCGCCGCCGCGGCAGAAAAGAAAGCTGCAGAGGCCGCGGAGAAGAAAGCGGCTGCTGAAGCCGAGAAAAAAGCCGCAGCGGAAGCCGAGAAGAAGGCTGCCGCCGAGGCAGAGAAGAAAGCGGCGGCCGAGAAAGCCGCTGCCGCCAAAAAAGCCGCTGCGGACGCCAAGAAGAAGGCCGCCGCCGAGGCTGCGAAACAATCGGAGGAAGTTAGCGATCTGTTTGGCGGCCTGGCGGATGGCAAGAACGCGCCGAAAGGCGGCGGTGCCAAATCGAAGGGCGACGGTAAACCGGCCGGGCAGGGCAATGCCAAGACGGCTGGTGCCAGCGGGGCGGATATCAGCGGTTATATGGGGCAGATTCAAGGGGCGATTCAGAGCAAGTTCTATGACGCCAGTTCGTTCGCCGGCAAAACCTGCGACCTGCGTATCAAGCTGGCGCCGGACGGCCTGCTGATAAGTGTACAAGCAGCGGGGGGCGATCCTGCTCTGTGTCAAGCTGCGGTGTCTGCCGCCAAGTTGGCGCATATACCGAAGCCGCCGAGCGATGCCGTTTATCAGCACTTTAAGAATTCTATACTTGAATTCAAGCCGCAATAACGGTTGATTGAGTGAGTGTTATCACAGGGATGTACTAAGGTAACCAACAGGGATTATGTAGTTTTACGTGAGTTGGTTTGTTAAAATTCTGCTAATTTATCGCAGGCATCCCGCCTGGATAAGGGAGATGAGATGAAGCAGGCATTTCGAGTAGCGCTAGGTTTTTTAATTCTGTGGGCGTCCGTGTTGCACGCGGAAGTTCGCATTGAAATCACCCAAGGGGTCGACTCCGCTCGTCCGATTGGCGTGGTGCCGTTTAAATGGGCGGGCCCAGGCACGCCGCCGGAAGATATCGGCAAGATTGTCGGCGCGGATCTGCGCAACAGCGGCAAATTCAACCCGATCGACGTGGCGCGCATGCCGCAGCAACCTACCTCCGCGTCTGAAGTGACGCCGGCGGCCTGGACTGCATTGGGCATCGACGCCGTAGTGGTCGGTCAGGTTCAACCTGGCGCCGACGGCAGCTACCTGATCTCCTACCAGTTGGTGGACACCTCGGGTTCGCCGGGCACCGTATTGGCGCAGAACCAGTATAAAGTGACCAAACAGTGGTTGCGTTATTCTGCCCATACCGCCAGCGACGAAGTGTTCGAGAAGCTGACCGGCATCAAGGGCGCGTTCCGCACCCGTATCGCCTACGTGGTGCAGACCAACGGCGGGAAATTCCCGTACGAGCTGCGCGTAGCGGATTACGACGGTTACAACCAGTTCACGGTGCACCGTTCGCCTGAGCCGCTGATGTCGCCGGCCTGGTCGCCGGACGGCAGTAAACTGGCTTACGTGACCTTCGAGAGCGGCCGTTCCGCGCTGGTGGTGCAAACCCTGGCTAACGGCGCCATCCGCCAGATCGCTTCGTTCCCGCGCCACAACGGTGCGCCGGCGTTCTCGCCGGACGGCAGCAAGCTGGCCTTCGCGCTGTCCAAGAGCGGTAGCCTGAACCTGTACGTGATGAACCTCGGCTCCGGCCAGATCACGCAGCTGACCGATGGCCGCAACAACAACACCGAACCGACCTGGTTCCCGGATGGCCAGTCTCTGGCGTTTACCTCCGACCAGGGCGGGCGTCCGCAGATTTATAAAATCAGCGCCAGCGGCGGTGCCGCACAGCGTCTGACGTGGGAAGGCTCTCAGAACCAGGATTCTGAAGTCAGCTCCGACGGTAAATTCCTGGTGATGGTCAGCACCAACAGTGGTGCACAACACATCGCCAAACAAGATCTTGGATCAGGCGCCGTTCAGGTTTTGACCGGCACCTTCCTGGATGAAACGCCTAGTATTGCGCCAAACGGCACCATGGTGATCTATAGCTCCACGCAAGGTATGGGCTCCGTGCTGCAGTTGGTGTCAACTGATGGGCGTTTCAAAGCGCGTCTTCCGGCAACTGATGGACAGGTCAAATTCCCTGCCTGGTCGCCGTATCTGTGATGCATGTGTAAATATGTATGGCAAACTATAAAAGGATCAAAGAAATGCAACTGAACAAAGTGCTGAAAGGGCTTCTGCTGGCACTGCCAGTTCTGGCTGTAGCAGCTTGTAGTTCTAACAAAAGCGCGAACAACGACCAATCTGGTATGGGCGCTGGCGCCGGCACTGGTATGGAAAACGGCAGCAGCAACCTGTCTTCCGAAGAACAAGCTCGTCTGCAGATGCAAGAACTGCAGAAGAACAACATCGTTTACTTCGGCCTGGACAAGTATGACGTAAGCTCCGAATTCGCTCAGATGCTGGACGCGCACGCTGCATTCCTGCGTAACAACCCGTCTTACAAAGTGACCGTTGAAGGCCACGCTGACGAACGCGGCACGCCGGAATACAACATCGCTCTGGGTGAGCGTCGTGCTAACGCCGTTAAAATGTACCTGCAGGGTAAAGGCGTTTCCGCTGACCAGATCTCTATCGTTTCTTACGGTAAAGAAAAACCAGCAGTACTGGGCCACGACGAAGCGGCTTATGCTAAAAACCGTCGTGCCGTTCTGGTTTACTAAGAGAATCGCATGAACAGTAACTTCAGACGTCACCTGTTGAGTCTGTCGTTACTGGTTGGCGTAGCGGCCCCTTGGGCCGCTACTGCCCAAGCGCCAATCAGTAATGTCGGCTCCGGCTCGGTCGAAGACCGCGTCACCTCGCTTGAGCGCATCAGCAATGCTCAAGGCCAGCTTTTAAACCAACTCCAGCAACAACTCTCTGACAATCAACGCGACATTGATTCTCTCCGTGGGCAAATCCAGGAAAGCCAGTATCAGTTGAATCAGGTCGTTGAACGCCAGAAGCAAATCTATCAACAGATGGATAGCCTCAGCCAGGGCGGCGCTCAGAGCGCCTCTGCGGCAGCGGGCGCTGCCGGCGGGGCAGCCGCAGGCGCATCTTCCGATGCGGGCAGCAGCGCGCCTGCAGCCGCTTCTGCAACGCCGAGCGGCGGTGATGAGAACAGCGACTACAACGCCGCTGTTTCTCTGGCGCTGGAAAAAAAACAGTATGACCAGGCGATTTCCGCCTTTCAGTCCTTCGTAAAACAGTACCCGAAGTCTACTTACCAGCCCAACGCCAACTATTGGCTGGGCCAGTTGTTCTACAACAAGGGTAAAAAAGACGATGCGGCCTATTATTTTGCGGTGGTGGTGAAGAATTACGCTAAATCACCGAAGGCGCCGGACGCCATGTACAAGGTGGGTATCATCATGCAGGAAAAAGGGCAGGCCGATAAAGCCAAGGCCGTGTTCCAGCAGGTGATCAAACAATACCCAACCAGTGCGGCGGCCAAGCAGGCGAAAAGTCGCGTAGGCGGTTAACGGTTAGAAAAATGAGCCCAGAAGTTAGTCGATTTGACCGATTTCTGGGCTCATTCGCGTGAAGAACAAGCAGTTGAACGCATCGGTAAAAAATTTAGGTTGCGCTGCCAAGATAAATTAGTAATATATGCCGCCGTTGCCAAGACATCTTGCAAGATGTTAAAGCGGCAGGGAAATTGGGTCGTTAGCTCAGTTGGTAGAGCAGTTGACTTTTAATCAATTGGTCGCAGGTTCGAATCCTGCACGACCCACCAATTTCTGAAGTAGCAGTAACCACAACAGTGGGTGATTAGCTCAGTTGGTAGAGCATCTCCTTTACACGGAGGGGGTCGGCGGTTCGAGCCCGTCATCACCCACCACTGTTATGGGTCGTTAGCTCAGTTGGTAGAGCAGTTGACTTTTAATCAATTGGTCGCAGGTTCGAATCCTGCACGACCCACCATTCTTCGAGAATGGCTGCGATAGAGAATCGTAAAGGATGAAAACCGTAAAGGTTCGAGTCTCGCGAAGCGAGACAACATCACTCCGGTGATGGCCCGCAAGGGCGAGGCCAAAGGCCGAGTTATCCTGCACGACCCACCATTCTTAGAGAATGGTAGCTTCAGAATCGGTTTGATGTGGCAAAGTAAAGGTCCGAGTCGAGTACCCGTCGAGTTGTCCTGAACATCCCCATCCTTGTTTTCCGCGAGTCGGTTTTTGTAGCCTATTCGCCATCAGCAGTAAACCACATCAGTGGGTCGTTAGCTCAGTTGGTAGAGCAGTTGACTTTTAATCAATTGGTCGCAGGTTCGAATCCTGCACGACCCACCACTCTTTGATAGAGCAAGGTGTTAAATCGTCAGGATGAGAACCGTAGAGGTTCGAGTCTCGCGAAGCGAGACAACATCACCCCGGTGATGGCCCGTTAGGGCGAGGCCAAAGGCCGAGTTATCCTGCACGACCCACCACTCTTTGATAGAGCTGGATGTGAAAAATAGCAGTACCACAGCAGTGGGTGATTAGCTCAGTTGGTAGAGCATCTCCTTTACACGGAGGGGGTCGGCGGTTCGAGCCCGTCATCACCCACCACACTGCGGGTCGTTAGCTCAGTTGGTAGAGCAGTTGACTTTTAATCAATTGGTCGCAGGTTCGAATCCTGCACGACCCACCAATTCAGAGAAAAGCGCCTTTTGGCGCTTTTTTCGCATCTGCGCCTACCTGGCTCTGCCTTTATCTTCTTGCTGACATAGCCCACTGAGTCGTGCGGGTGAGATCCTGCGTTCAGGTTCGAGCATCGCGCAGCGATACGACAACGCGCAGCGTTGCCCGTAGGGTGAGGCCACAGGCCGAATCAATCCTGCACGACCCACCCATTCAGAAAAAAGCGCCTTTTGGCGCTTTTTTCGCCTCTGCAGCACCCCAACCTGAATCCCTGCTTTCTCGTTTCAACTCTGCGCCAATCGGCATCCGGGTCTTCCCTGGGCGTTATGCGTCTTCGCCGGGCCATTATCCGCTGTGTTCTGCGCGGCTCATTCCAGTGTTTTTAATCCATTAAACACTAAGTGCGCAAATTTGAAAATATCAGCGGACTTTTCGCGCAATTTTAGGTATTTTGTTTAGTATATAAAACTAAGGGCGTTGCGGCAGGCGATATTCAAATGGCAGGCGCCCAGCCTAGCATGAGATTGCAGCGATGAGTGAAATGTTTGATGTCAACGCGGCGGTGTATCCTTTCCCGCCCAAACCGGTACCGCTGGACGTAGCGGAAAAAGCCTTTTATCGCGAAAAGATCAAAACCTTGCTCAAGCAGCGCAATGCGGTGATGGTCGCCCACTACTATACCGATCCGGAAATCCAGGCGCTGGCGGAAGAAACCGGTGGCTGCGTGGCGGATTCGCTGGAAATGGCGCGCTTCGGCAGCGCCCATCCGGCTTCCACGTTGTTGGTGGCCGGCGTGCGCTTCATGGGGGAGACCGCCAAGATCCTCAGCCCGGAAAAACAGGTGCTGATGCCGACCCTGTTTGCCGAATGTTCGCTTGACCTGGGTTGCCCGGAAGAGGAGTTCCATGCGTTTTGCGACAGCCATCCCGATCGCACCGTGGTGGTCTATGCGAACACCTCGGCGGCGGTCAAAGCGCGCGCCGACTGGGTGGTGACCTCCAGCATCGCCGTCGAACTGATCGAGCATCTGGATAGCCTGGGCGAGAAAATTATCTGGGCGCCGGATCGCCATCTCGGCAGCTACGTGCAGAAGCAGACCGGCGCCGACGTGCTGTGCTGGCAAGGCGCCTGCATTGTCCATGACGAGTTCAAGACTCAGGCGCTGCGGCGCATGAAGGCGCTCTATCCGCAGGCTGCTATCCTGGTGCATCCCGAATCGCCTCAGGCGGTGGTGGAGCTGGCGGATGCGGTGGGGTCTACCAGCCAGTTGATTCAGGCGGCGAAAACATTGCCGCATCAACAGCTGATCGTTGCCACCGATCGCGGTATCTTTTACAAGATGCAGCAGGCCTGTCCGGACAAGGAGCTGTTCGAAGCGCCGACCGCCGGAGAAGGCGCGACCTGCCGCAGCTGCGCGCATTGCCCGTGGATGGCGATGAATGGCCTGAAGGCGATTGCCGAAGGTCTGGAGCAAGGGGGCGCACAGCATGAGATCCTCGTGGACGCCGCGCTGCGTGAAAAGGCGCTGGTGCCGCTGAACCGCATGCTGGATTTCGCCGCTCAGCTTAAGATGCAGGTTAAAGGCAACGCTTAACCGTTTAAAAGGATGACCTCATGAGCTTCTTCAGTACCAGCAATATTTTGGTGCACATTCCGCTTGGCGCGGGCGGTTACGATCTGTCGTGGATCGAAGCCATCGGCACCCTGTTCGGATTGCTGTGCATCTGGTACGCCAGCAAGGAAAAAATCGTCAACTACCTGTTCGGCCTGATCAACGTCACGCTGTTCGCGGTGATTTTCTTCCAGATCCAGCTGTACGCCAGCCTGCTGCTGCAGCTGTTTTTCTTCGGCGCCAATATTTACGGTTGGTATGCCTGGAGCCGCCAGACGCAGGATAATCAGGCTGAGCTGCAGATCCGCTGGCTGCCGCTGCCGAAAGCACTGGCTTGGGCGGCGGTGTGCGTCATCGGCATTGGCCTGATGACCTTTAACATCGACCGCGTGTTCGCCTGGCTGACGCAGATTGCGGTGGCGGTGATGCAAGGGCTGGGGCTGAACGTACAGATGCCGACACTGCAGCCGGACGCCTTCCCGTTCTGGGATTCGGCGATGATGGTGCTGTCCATCGTGGCGATGATCCTGATGACGCGCAAGTACGTGGAAAACTGGTTGCTGTGGGTGGTGATCGATGTCATCAGCGTGGCGATCTTCGCTTACCAGGGCGTTTACGCGATGGCGCTGGAGTACGTCATTCTGACGCTGATTGCGCTGAACGGCTCCTGGCTGTGGATCAAGAGCGCCGGGCGCAACCATTCCAATCCATTATCTTCCGCTCCGTAACAACGCAGAGGGCGCCGTGATGGCGCCCTCCTGGCTTAGTGGCGATGCCCCAGGTGCGAATGCGCTTCGGCATGTGAGTGTTCACTCGGCTCCGGCGCCCGATTGATACCGCAGTCCGGCGTCTCGCAGTGCCGGTACTCCATCTGAATGGTCACGTGGCCGATCTTGTAGTGTTCCAACAGATAAGCCTGGATGCGTTGCAACAGCCCATCGTGGTCATGTGGCGGGATCACCTGCGCATGCAGCGTCATCAGCTTCTGTTCGCCGATCTGCCAGACGTGTACGTGGTGGATATTGCGCACTTCCGGGATGTTCAGGCACAGGTCTTTTTGCAGCTTGGCGATATCGACCTCCTGCGGCGTGCCTTCCAGCAGCTCGTGGAAGCTCTCCTTCAGCAGCCGCCAGGCGCTGCGCAGCACCAGACAGGAGACCAGCACCGACAGGATCGGGTCAATCGGCGTCCAGCCGGTGGCGAGAATAACGATGGCCGCGACGATAGCGCCCACCGAGCCGAGCAGGTCGCCCAGCACATGCAGCGCGGCGGCGCGCACGTTGATATTTTTCTCTTCGCTGCCGCGATGCAGCAGCCAGAAGGCGAACAGGTTCGCCAGCAGCCCCGCTATGGCGATGATCAGCATCGGGGTACCCATCACCGGCTGTGGTTCGAAGAAACGCCGTATCGCCTCCCACAGGATGAATACCACGATCACCAGCAGCGCCGCGGCGTTGAGGAAGGCCGCCAGCGTGGTCAGGCGCAGGTAGCCGAAGGTGTGGCGCGCGTTGGGTTTGCGCTGGGAGAAGTGCACCGCCATCAGCGCCACCAGCAGCGCGGCGGCGTCGGTCAACATATGGCCGGCGTCGGCCAACAGCGCCAGCGAGCCGGACAACAGGCCGCCGACCACCTCGGCCACCATAAAGACGGCGGTGACTAAAAAAGCGGTCAGTAGGCGTTTACTATTACTGTCTTTCGGCAGGTGTATGTGTGGAGTGTCCGACATTATTCATCCTTATGCATAGCGAAAGAGGGGGCGGCGGCGAGCAGAGCGTCCAGCTCCGGTTCTATCTGCGCCACTAACGCCTTTAATTTAGTATAAGCGGCGGCGGCAAGCTCGCCCCGACGTGCGGTATCCACCAGCTGTTGGCACAGCTGCGCGGCTTCCGGCAGCTGCAGCATCAGCAGGCTGCCCTTGATGCGATGTGCCGCCTGCTCCAGGCGAGGCCAGTCGTTCGCGGCGACGGCGTCCGCGAGCCGCTGCCGGTCTTGCCGCAGCGTATCGCCGAGCGTCTGCGCCAGCCGCTGCAGCATGGCGCGATCGCCGCCCGCCATGTCGGCCAGCGTTTGCCGTAGGTCAGTAAGGACTGACTTTTCTTCCTGAGCCTGCGGTTGCTGAGCCAATACCTGGCCGATCGCCGTCAGCGAAATCGGCTTGGTCAGGAAGTGATCGATCGCCACCAGCCCCGGCGGGATGCGGGTAAACTCCTGCACGTCCGCCGAACAGAGCACGATGCGGCAAGGTGGGCGCTGCAGCCGCTGTTCGTCGCGCCGGATCAGCCTGGCCAGCGTCAGGCCGTCCGGGCGCGGCATGTTATAGTCGATAAACAGCAGGTCAAACGGCTGCCGTCGCTGGGCCTTCAGCAGCGCATAGCCTTGTTCGAAGCGGGCGGGTTGCTGCCCGAAGTGGCGCAGTTGGCGTTCCAGCAGCAACAAATTGGTGGGATGATCGTCGATCAGCGCGGTACGCAAGGCGGAAGACGGCAGAGCAAAGGTGTGCTCCTCCTGAGCGCCAACCGGCGCGTCGCCGCTCAGCTCGACCGGTATCACTACCTCGACGCGGGTGCCGACGCCCGGCTGCGAGTGCAGCTCTATGCGGCCGCCCATCTGTTCGACGATTTCTTTGCAGATAGACAGGCCCAAACCGGTACCTTGCACCGAGATGCGTTGCGCGCCGCGTGCGCGGTAAAACGGTTGAAACAGCTTGCTTACTTCATCGGCGGCGATGCCGCAGCCGCTGTCGTTCACCGTTAACTGCAACTCTCCCCGTCGTTCATCCTGCGCGTGCCAGCCGACCTCGACCTGAATGGTTCCGCGCGTCGTGAACTTTATCGCATTGTTTATCAGGTTGTTAGCCACCTGAAGTAAACGCTCACCATCAATGACCACCGCCTCCGGCAGCGCCGGATCTGCCGTCACCTTCAACGTCAACGGCCGTTCGCCGATAAGCGGCCGGTAAAGGGCGTCAATGCGCGCGACCCAGGGGCGCAGCGCCACCGGTTTTGGCGCCAACGTCAACGCCCCGGTTTCCAGTCGGGCGTGATCCTGCAGGTCGTTGAGCAGGTTGAGCAGCGATGAGGCCGAACTGTAAATCACCGGCAGGCCTTCCGGCGCCGGTTGGCGTTTGAGCTCCAGTTCCAGCAGGCCAAGGATGGCGTGCATCGGCGTGCGCAGTTCATGGCTGACGGTGGCGAGGAATTTGCTCTTCATGCGGTTTTCCGCTTCGGCGCGGCGGCGCGCCTGCTCGAGCTCTTCGCGTTCGCGTTTTTCACGGCGCTGCAGCATGAAACGGCGCAGCGTCAGCGCCAACAGCAGCACGGTGGCGGCGGCCAACAGCGCCAGCAGCCAGGTGGTCTGCGGCGGCATGCGGTTGTCGTTCACCGCGTCGATAAGGTTGCTGCGGTCGACGATCCACTCGTCGCGCAGCGATTGCAGGGTATCCGCCGGGATCTGCATCAGGTTCTTATCGAGGATCGCCAGCAGCAGCGGCTGATCGCGGCGTACGCCGAACGCTACCGGATAGGGGATGTTGTTGGCGGCGAAGGCCAGTTTGATGGCGCCGGAATAGCGCGACAGCGCCAAAAAGTTGGCGGAAATGACGTTATCCACCAGCGCATCCAACTGGCCGTTGGCCAGCGCGTCGTACATCGACTTGCTGTCGGCGAAGCTGACGGTCTGTTCCTGCTCCGGCACCAGCCCCTGAGCCAAATCGCCCTGCAGCACGCCGATGCGCTTGCCGGCCAGATCGCTCCAGGTCGAGACGCCGTTGGCATACTGGCCGACGTAAACGCCCCACAGCGAACGGTGGATCGGCATGCTGGCGCCATAGCGCGCCTTGACGCCGCGCGCCAGCGGCAGGGCGGCGCGGAAGCTGGCCTGGCCGGATTGCACCAGCTGATCGGCCTGCTCGGCGTTGCGCGCCCACAGCGGCGCGAAACGCAGCCCGGTGTTTTGCGCGATGATGTTGAGAATATCGATGGCGTAGCCGCGCGGCTGGCCGTCGGAACCGCGGTAGGCGAACGGGAAGTTGTTCTCGATGGCGGCATAGTAAACCACGCGGTGGCTCGCCACCCAATTCTTCTCCATCGTCGTCAGATCGGCATTGCCGGTATCGAGGTAGCTGGGGATCTTTTTGCTCCAGCGGCTCTGCAGGGCATTCATCAGTTCCATCGGCGCGTCGGCGATGGCGGTGTCCAGCGTGTCTATCAGGCGCGGGTCGGCGGCGGCGAACACGAAGGAGAGGTTGCCCAGGTTCTCGTTGCTTTCAATTTGATAGAGCTGGCCGAGCTGCAACTGGTCGATGATAAAGCTGGCGCTGGCCTCGTCGGCGATAAAGTAGTCGCTGCTGCCGTTGAGCAGCGAATAGACCGCCTGCAGGTTGTTGTCGTAGCGCTGGATCTGCGACGCCACCGCCTGCAGGGCGCCGCCGGACTGCATGTCGGTCAGCGCGCCGATCGCGACGCGGGCGTTGGCGGAATTGAGCATCACCGGCCTATCGTTGCTGCGATCGCGCAATACGCGCAGGTTGCTGATGTAGTAAGGCTGGGAGATCTCCAGCCCGTGCAGCGCTTCGCTCTGCGGGATGCCGTACAGCAGATCGACCTTGCCGTCGTGCAGCGCCTGTTCCAGCTGGGTCAGATCGGCGAAGCCGTAAATGGCGAAGCGGATGCCGGTCACCTGCTGGATATAGCCGAGGTAGTCGGCGTTCAGCCCATACAGATCGTCGTCCACGATGATGTTGTACGGGCTGGTGTTCTCACTGATGATGCCGACGCGCAGCGTGCGATCGCGCCAGGGATTTTTCTCGCCGACGATCAGCATATTCTCGGGGGTATTCAGGTTGCTGACCAGCTGATAGCGCACCGGCTCCGCCGCCTGCGCCAGGCCGCACCACAGGATCAGCAGCAGCAGGGCGCGGCGCATCATGGCGCCAGCTCTTTAAACACCGCCACCAGTTCCAGCAGGTTGCCGGCGCCGGTTTTGCGCTGGATGTTTTTTTTGTGCGTGCTGACAGTCTTGTTGCTGATGTGCAGCCGGTCGGCGATCTGCAGGTTGGACAGCCCTTGGCTCAGCAAGCCCAGCACCTCGAGCTCCTTAGGGGTGAGCAGCCCGCCGTCCGCCGTCGGCGCCTCTTCGGCCAGCGCGGCGGCGGGGAAGCTGATTTCACCGTCCAGCACCTGTTCGATCGCCTGCACCAACTCCGCCAGCGAGCTGCCTTTATTGACGAAACCGTCGGCGCCGGCGGCATGCGCCATGCGCGCATAGACATCGGCTTCCTGCGCGGTATAGATCAGGATCTTTTGTTGCGGATAGCGGCGGCGGATTTTTTTCAACAGCTGCAGCCCGTCGACCTGCGGCAGGCCGATATCCAGGATCACCAGGCCGAAAGCGGCCTCGGCCAGCAGGGCCAGCGCCTGTACGTCATCCTGCGCCGCCTGCAGGCGGTAGGGGCGGGATGATTTCATTAGCGCCGCTTCCAGTGCGACATGAACCACCGGGTGGTCATCAACTAATAGCAGAGAGGGCATGTTCAACTCGGGTCACTTTATATTCTGATCGCTAGCATAGCGAAAAAGGAGGCTCTGCGCTCGCCAGATGAAACAGCACAATCTGCTGTTAATTTGGCGGTTCCAGCGGCGAGGGGCAAAGGTGATTTACAGCGCCATTCTCACAGGCTAGATTGTTGGGATCTACACCGTTACGCACTGCGAAATACCCCACGATACCGAATGGAAAAGCTATGAATTACCAAAACGACGATTTACGCATTAATGATATTAAGGAACTCCTGCCGCCGGTGGCTTTGCTGGAGAAATTCCCGGCCACTGAACGCGCGGCAAAGACGGTGTCCCAGGCCCGCAGCGCAATTCACAATATCCTCCGCGGCAGCGACGATCGCCTGCTGGTGGTGATTGGCCCTTGCTCCATCCATGATACCCAAGCCGCCAAAGAGTACGCGGGGCGCCTGCTGGCGCTGCGTGAAGAACTGAGCGGCGAGCTGGAAGTGGTGATGCGCGTGTACTTCGAAAAACCGCGCACCACCGTGGGCTGGAAAGGCCTGATCAACGATCCGCAAATGGACAACAGCTTCAACATCAACGACGGCCTGCGCCTGGCGCGCAAGCTGCTGGTGGAGATCAACGACAGCGGGTTGCCGGCCGCCGGCGAATTCCTCGACATGATCACGCCGCAGTACCTGGCGGATCTGATGAGCTGGGGCGCCATCGGCGCGCGCACCACGGAATCGCAGGTGCACCGTGAACTGGCCTCTGGTCTCTCTTGCCCGGTCGGCTTCAAGAACGGCACCGACGGCACCATCAAGGTGGCGATCGACGCCATCAACGCCGCCGGCGCGCCGCACTGCTTCCTGTCGGTGACCAAATGGGGCCACTCGGCGATCGTTAACACCAGCGGCAACGGTGACTGCCACATTATCCTGCGCGGCGGCAAAGAGCCAAACTACAGCGCGGCGCATGTGAAGGACGTCAAAGCCGGTTTGAGCAAAGCGGGGCTGCCGGCGCAGGTGATGATCGACTTCAGCCATGCCAACAGCAGCAAACAGTTCAAAAAACAGATGGACGTGAGCGCCGATGTTTGCGGGCAAATTGGCGGCGGTGAAAAAGCGATTATCGGTGTAATGATCGAAAGCCACCTGGTGGAAGGCAACCAGAGCCTCGAAAGCGGCGAGCCGCTGGTTTACGGCAAGAGCGTCACCGACGGCTGCATCGGCTGGCAGGATACCGAAACCGTGCTGCGCGATCTGGCGGCGGCGGTGAAAGCGCGCCGCGGTTAATCGCGTAAAGAAGGGGCTCGTCAGCGGGCCCTTTTTCTATTTACCTTAAAATTTTATATCTCCTGTCAATTTAAGGCCTACAGTCAATAGGCTTATTAAATCTTTAAGCGGCCGTATTCGCATTATTCCTATTTAATAAAAGAATAATTGTCACCGCTCTCGGCATTGTGCTTATATAAGACGCTTTTTTTATTCCATAAACCCCGCAGGCCTAATAAGTGGGGAGTGGTATGACCTATTCCTTTCAGGACGAAAGAATTATGACAAACAATACCTCGCAGCCGCTGGGGTTGCACCGGATTAAATTCCATGGGAAAGGTGGTGAGTACTTCGCTATTTGGTTAGTCAACGCGTTATTGACCGCTCTGACCCTGGGCATCTATTCCGCCTGGGCGACGGTGCGTCGTCGTCGCTATTTTTACGGCAACACGGAATTGGACGGCGATCGTTTCGATTATCATGCGCAGCCGCTGCAAATTCTGAAAGGACGGCTGTTGGTGATCGGCGGCATCATCGTATTTTATTTCCTGCTGGCGGTGACGCCATTGCTGGGGCTGTTGGCGCTGCTGGTATTGCTTGCCCTGTTGCCGTGGATTGTTATCCGCAGCTGGCGCTACAATGCGATTATGTCGAGCTATCGCGGCGTGCGCTTTAATTATGTCTGCCGCACCGGGCGCGCCTATTGGGCTTTGCTGTTCTGCCCGTTATTGCTGATTATCGGACTGTATGTCGGTCTGATCGTCTTGCTCGGCATTGGCAGCGGTCTTGGCAGCATCAACGCCATCGCATTTATGCTGGTGCTGACGCTGATTTTGGCCGTGCCGGCATTTGCGGCGGTAAACGGCATTATTAGCGCACTGCAGCATGATTTGTACGTTAATAACCTGTTTTTCGGGAACACGCCGTTTATTGCCGAACTGAAGAAATCGGCCTTTATCAAATTTGCCTTGATCGGCCTGCTCATATTCCTGCCGTTCATGTTGGTCGCGCTGGTGTGCATCGGTTCGTTCTTCTTTACCCTCTATCAGATGGTATTGATGGGCATGTTGACCAATGAAGCCATCGATGTGCTGGTGCTGGACAATATCAGCAGCCTTCTGCTGATGATGGTGGTGCTGCTGATCGGTGCCCTGGTGGCCAGCAGCTACCAGGTTGTCGCCCAACGCAACTACCTGTTTAACCAGGCAAGGCTGAACGGCGACATCAAGCTGCATTCCTCAATGAAAACGCTGCCGTACATGGGATTGTTGATCACCAATACCCTGATTACCCTGTTCTCGCTCGGTTTGGCGGCGCCGGTGGCGGAAGTGCGTCATGCCCGTTATCTGGCGGCGTGCACGGCGGTTGAAGGCGATCTGGCGCTGCTGGACATTACGGCGCATCAGGAAACCGCCAACAGCGCGGTGGCCGAAGAAGCGGTGCAGGCGCTGGATCTGGGCGGCAGCTTCTGAGGCGCCGATGATCCTTGAAGGCGCTTATCAGTTGCCGGGACGGGCCGCACGTGAGGCGGCTCGTCTGCTGGTGAACGAAAGCGGCGAAGGCGTGACGTTGCAGCGGCAGGATGAACAGCGTTACATCCCGCTGACGGACATCACCGTTTCTGCCGCGCTGGGCAATATTCCGCTGACGCTCACCTTCAAGGGCGGCGGGCGCTTTGTGCCCGACGACGATGCGGCCTTTCGCCGCTGGTTCTATCAGCGCCGTTCGCCGGGGTGGGTGCATCGCCTGGAACGCCATAAACGCGGCGTCGCCCTGGCGCTGCTGATGACGCTGTTGGCGGTAGTGGCTTACGTTTACGTGGTGCTGCCGTGGGCGAGCAGCGAGATCGCCATGCGCATCCCCACCTCGGTGGAACAGAAGCTGGGCGAACATACGCAGACGTTCTTGGAGCAGAGTGGCTTCGCGCCCTCGGCACTGCCGGCCGAGCGGCAACGGGCGCTGCAGCAGCTGTTCCGGCAGGTGATGCCGGCCGACATGCGCCAAGAGCGCACGCCGCTCTCGCTGAAGTTGATGGCGGCGCCCGGTGCGCCGAACGCCTTTATGTTGCCGGACGGCACGCTGGTGCTCAGCGATAGCCTGGTCACCTTGTCGAAAAACGACGATGGCTTGGCGGCGGTGATGCTGCACGAAATGGGGCATCACGCTTATCGCCATCCGATGCGCATGTTGGTGCGCTCGTCACTGGTGGCATTGACGCTGATGTGGATGACGGGTGACGTCAGCGGCATCGGCGACACGTTGCTGCAGTCCGCATCCTTCGTAAATGAGATGCAGTTTTCTCGCGGGATGGAGCGTGAGGCGGATGCGTTTGCGATAGCGGAAATGCAGCGCCAGGGGCGTTCGCTGGCGGAAATGGCGGCGATCTACCGCGCGTTGGCACAGGCGCCTGAACGAGAAAAGACCGATGACTGGGCGCTGCCTGCCTGGCTCAGCACTCATCCGGCGATGCAGGAACGGCTGGATGCGGTGAATGAGGCGATGGCGCAGCAGAAATAAAAAAGCCCCCGGTGAAAACCGGGGGCTTTTTCGTGAACCGGCGAAATTACTTCGCTTTACCCTGGTTCGCCACGGCCGCCGCTTTTGCAGCGATCTCATCGGCGTTACCCAGGTAGTAACGTTTGGTTGGCTTGAAGTTCTCGTCGAACTCATACACCAACGGCACGCCGGTTGGGATGTTCAGCTCGAGGATTTCGTCTTCGCTCAGGTTATCCAGGTATTTCACCAACGCGCGCAGCGAGTTGCCGTGCGCCGCAACGATCACGCGTTCGCCGCTCTTGATGCGTGGCAGGATTTCTTCGTCCCAGTAAGGGATAACGCGATCGATGGTCAGCGCCAGGCTTTCGGTCAGCGGCAGCTCTTGCTCGCTCAGCGAAGCGTAGCGCGGATCGTGGCCAGGGTAACGTTCGTCTTCTTTGGTCAGCTCCGGCGGGGTCACCGCGAAGCCGCGACGCCATTGTTTCACCTGCTCGTCGCCGTATTTTTCAGCGGTTTCCGCTTTGTTCAGACCCTGCAGCGCGCCGTAGTGACGTTCGTTCAGCTTCCAGGATTTTTCGGTTGGCAACCAGGCCTGATCCAGCTCGTCGAGGATGTTCCACAGGGTGTGGATCGCGCGCTTCAGTACGGAGGTGTAAGCGAAGTCGAAAGTGAAACCTTCTTCTTTCAACAGCTTGCCTGCTGCTTTCGCTTCGGTGCGGCCCTTGTCGGACAGATCAACATCATACCAACCGGTGAAGCGGTTTTCTTGGTTCCACTGGCTTTCGCCGTGACGCACCAGAACCAGCTTAGTTACAGCCATAGCTTAACTCCTTAATAATCTGACATTTCAATGATAACGAAAATCATTATATTGCCGCGGGCCGGGGCTCGGCAATCGATAGTGTCTAACCATAGCCAATTTCTTGCCGCAAAGTAAGGGCTGGAGAAAGGAAAAAGCTGAATCGTTCAGGCTGGGGCGGAAGGGGGAGAAACGGCGCGTCGGAATCGCTTCGGACGCGCCGTGGCAGAGGGAAAATCAGGCCGATTTTTTCAGGCAGTTGCTCATGAAGGTTTTACGCGCGTCGCCCTTCAGATCCTTGGTCTTGGCGTCGGCGTTGCAGCTTTTCATCTTCTGCTGCTGCGGCGTCAGGGTTTTGCCCGTTGCAGCGGCGCCTTCGGATTTCAGACAGGTGCTCATAAAGGTGGAGCGGTCCGCGCCTTTCAGCGACTTGGTGGATGCCTGCTGGTTGCAATCGGTCATGCGTTTCTGTTGGGCCGCCTGCGCCGGCGAAGGCGTTTTCGTCGCCGTCGTCGCGTCGGCCGCCATCAGATTGGTGCTCAGCATTAAGCCCGCCAGCAATGGAAGTGCAGTAATCAGACGCATAGGTGTTCCTTCAGCTATTGATTGGCCGCCATCGGCCGAAAATTGTGACGTTGCACAAGGCGTTGTGCTTATCACGGTAGCCTGAGTGTAGTGCGCGCTTTGGAATAAGGGAAGGTGGGCGCCGGCGGGGGGATAGGGCTAAAAGGTAAGCATTTATAACAAATCGCCCCCGGCCGCACGGCGAGGGGCATGGCGGGTTAGATAGGATAAAACTGATAATGCGTGGCGCTGCGGTAGCGGCTCCCCGGCTGCAGCCAGCAATCCGGCTGCGGCCACTCGGGATGGTGCGGGCTGTCCGGCAAAAACTCGCTTTCCAGCGCCACGCCGGCATGGTTGGCATAGCTGCCGCCCTCGCGCGCCGGCGTGCCGGCCAGAAAATTGCCGCTGTAGAGTTGCAGCGCAGGCGCGTCGGTGAACACGCTCATTTGCACCTGCCCGTCGGCGGACCATAAATGGGCCGCCGGGCTTTCCAGCGCGCCGCAGATGCGGTGCAACAGAAAGGCGTGATCGTAGCCGTTGACCCGCTGTTGGTCGCGATCGCGCAGGAAATCCTGCAGCAGCGTTTTCGGTTGACGAAAATCCATGCCGCTGCCGTCCACCGGCGTCAGCTCGGCGCAGGGAATGCCCTCGGCGTCGACGGGCAGATAGCGATCGGCGAACAGCTGCAGCCGTTGGGCGCGGGCGTCGGTGCCGGGGCCGTCCAGATTGAAATAGGCGTGGTTGGTCAGGTTGACCGGGCTGGGGCGATCGACCTGCGCCAGATAGCTGATTTCCAGACGATTATCGGGGGTCAGGCGGTAGCAAACCTGCACGTCGAGATTGCCGGGGAAGCCCTGATCGCCATCCGCTGAATGCAGCGCATAGCAGACCTGGTGCGCATCCTGCTGTACCCGGCGCCAGCGGCGGGTATGAAAACCGTCGGGGCCGCCGTGCAACTGGTGCGCGCCCTGATTGGCGAGCAGCGCATGGGATTTACCGTCGATGGGCAGGCTGGCATTGGCGATGCGGTTGGCGTAACGGCCAACGGTGGCGCCCAGATAGGCGCCCTGACGTTGATAGTCCGCGGCGCTGCGGCAGCCGAGCAGCAGCTCGCGTTTTTCGCCGGATGTGAGCGGTAATACCGCGGACAACCAGGTGGCGCCCCAGTCCATCAGGGTGACGGTCATGCCGCCGGCGTTTTGCAGCCGCGTCAGCTGGTAAGGCTGCCCATCGGGCGCCGCTTCCGTGCTCACCGTCAGCATGTGCCGGCCCCCTGCGAAGCCTGGCAGACGTAAAACGTTTCCCGCAATCCGCCGGTTTGCAGCGGATACTCGTGCGCCACGGCGGCGCGCACCGTTTCCACGAGGTCCTGTGGCATCAGCGCGACGATGCAGCCGCCAAAGCCGCCTCCGGTCATGCGCACGCCGCCGCGCGGGCCGAGGAACGCTTTGACAATCTCGACCAACCGATCGATTGGCGGCACGGTGATTTCGAAGTCGTCACGCATCGAGGCGTGGGACTCCGCCATCAGCCGGCCCATGCGTTGCAGATCGCCGGCCGCCAGCGCATCGGCCGCCGCCAGCGTGCGGGCATTCTCGCTGATGACATGGCGCGCGCGTTTGGCCACCAACGGATCCAACTCATGTTGACGCGCTGCAAACTGTTCGGGGCTGACGTCGCGCAGCGCCTTGACGCCGAAGAAACGCGCCGCTTCTTCGCACTGTTTGCGGCGGGTGTTGTATTCGCTGTCCACCAGCCCGCGTTGCACATTGGAGTTGATGATCACCACCGCCACGCTGTCCGGCATCGGCACCGCGCGGGTCTCCAGCGAGCGGCAGTCGATCAGCAGAGCGCTGTCGCGCCGGCCGAGCGCGGAGATCAGCTGGTCCATGATGCCGCAGTTGCAACCGACGAATTGGTTCTCCGCCTCCTGGCCGTTCAGCGCCAGCGCCACGCCGTCCAGCGGCAGCTGATAGAGCGCCTGCAGCGCCTGGCCCACCGCCACTTCCAGCGCGGCGGAGGAGCTGAGCCCCGCGCCCTGCGGCACATTGCCGGCGATCACCAGATCCGCGCCGCCGAAATCGGCGTTACGGCGCTGAAGGTGCTTCACCACGCCGCGGACATAGTCGGACCAGCGCTGGTCGGGATGGCTGACGATCGGATCGTCGAGCGAGAATTGATCCTGCTGATTCTGATAATCGGCGGCCAGCACGCGGATCTGACGGTCGTCGCGCTTGGCGCAGGCGATAACGGTTTGGTAATCAATGGCGCAGGGCAGCACGAAGCCGTCATTGTAATCGGTATGCTCGCCGATCAGGTTCACCCGCCCCGGCGCCTGGATGGTCAACGCCGGCGCATAGCCGAAGTGTTCGGTAAACAGGGAATGGGTAAGCGGTTTCAGGCTCATGCTTGGGCTCCGGCTTCACGGTAATGAATATCGCTGACGGCGCGCAGACGCTCTGCGGCCTGTTCGGCGGTCAGGTCACGCTGGGTTTCCGCCAGCATCTCGTAACCGACCATAAATTTGCGCACGCTGGCTGAACGCAGCAGCGGCGGATAGAAATGGGCGTGCAGCTGCCAGTGCCGGTTGTCGGCGCCATTGAACGGCGCGCCGTGCCATCCCATCGAATAGGGGAACGAGCACTGGAACAGGTTGTCGTAGCGGCTGGTCAGCTTCTTCAGCGCCAGCGCCAGATCGCGGCTTTGCGCCGCGCTGAGATCGGTGATGCGCTGCGCCGCCGTTTTCGGCAGCAGCAGCGTTTCAAACGGCCAGGCGGCCCAGTAGGGCACCACCGCCAGCCAGTGTTCGGTGTTCACCACGATGCGTTCGCCTGCGGCCAGCTCGCGCTGCGCATAGTCCAGCAGCAGCGGGGAGGCATGTTCCCGGAAATAGTCGTGTTGCAGGCGATCTTCGCGTTCGGCCTCGTTCGGCAGAAAACTGTTGGCCCAGACCTGCCCGTGCGGGTGCGGGTTGGAGCAGCCCATCGCCGCGCCTTTGTTTTCGAACAGTTGCACCCAGGGGTAGTGCTTGCCCAGCTCCTCGGTTTGCGCCTGCCAGGCGGCGACCACCTGCTCCAGCGCCGGCAGCGTCAGTTCGGGCAGGGTCTTGCTGTGATCGGGAGAGAAACAGATAACCCGGCTGACGCCGCGCGCGCTCTGGCTGCGCATCAGCGGATCGTGGCTGTCGGGCGCCGGCGGCGTATCGCTCATCAGCGCGGCGAAATCGTTGGTAAAGACATAGGTGCCGCGATATTCCGGATTGCGATCGCCGGTGACGCGCGCATTGCCCGGGCACAGGAAACAGTCGGGATCGTGCGCCGGCAGCGTTGCCGTGGGGACGCTCTCCTGTTGGCCCTGCCAGGGGCGCTTGGCGCGGTGCGGTGAGACCAGCACCCACTGGCCGCTCAGCGGGTTAAAGCGGCGGTGCGGATGGTCGATAGGGTTAAATTCCGTCATACGGTTCCTTCTTGGCGTCGACGAGGGTGTAATCGCTTCCAATTACCGTCTTGATACGCCCATTGCTGAACAGGGAGTGGTCAATGCGCAAAAAGATAGCATGGCTACAGCGATAAAAAGGTGATCCAACGCGAAAAATGGAATCGTTTACACTTCAGTGAGAAGCGCCGGACAGGCGGCGTAAAGCAGCATGCAAAGCGGTTGATGGCGGGGCGGTGAGGCGCTTGTGATAGCGTTTTCATCCAGCCACCGGCAGAGAAGCGCTCTCTGCCGGCGTCAGACGTTAGGGATGCTGATACAGCGGGTAGGTGAAGAACAGCAGATGGGTCAGGTTCAGTCCGAAATGGAACAGAATCGGCACCCACAGACGGCCGCTCCACATCCACGCCAGGCCGTAGATCACCCCGGCGAGGGTCGCGAAGATCACCATCAGCGTACCGCCCGCCAGATGCGCGGCGCCGAACACCAGGGAGGCGACAATCAGCGCCGGCCAGGCTCCCAGCCACTGGCTGAGGCGCTGCTGCAGGTAGCCGCGAAACAGCGCTTCTTCGGCCATGCAGACGAAAAACAGGTTCGCCATGACGAAGGGCAGGATCCAGGCGGGCGCATGCAGCTCGATTTTTAAGCCGCCCAGCGCCACCGCCAGCAGCAACAGCGCCGGCACGGCCAGCAGCAGCGCAATCCAGCCCGCCTTGCCGCCGTTGCCGCCGCGTTCGGCGGAAAACAATGTGGGCAAGCAGGCGAACAGCAGGAACGGCACCATCGCCTTGTCGAAGTTGTAATACATGGTGAACGGCGCGCTGAGCGGGCCGGCCTTTTCGCCGTCGATCATCAGCTGGTTGTGGATGCCAGGCACCAGATGCAAGAACAGCGCCACGCAGCCGGCGATCACCAACCCTTCGAGCGCGATCGCCAGATTACGCTGCGCGCGAAAATAATGACGTAGACCCGCCAGCGCCACGATGGCCAACAGGCAACCCAGGCTGAGTGGCGTCAGCACTCCATGATAAAGCCCCATGCCCGCCGAGGCGGCCAGGATCACCCAGGCTATCAGCCGGTTAAACGGCAAGAAAAATAACGAAGCAGCCAGTACGCCCCACATAATATGTCCCTTTAAAATATGTACACGGCGCTCAGCGCCTTTGCGGCGTGCGATGATGGCGAGATTGAGCGCTAAAGCGGATAGTAGCACACCAGAATGACGCTAAAGGTCGGGGCAGTGATGCATTCGTGCATTATGCCGGCTGACACAACCGGCGGCGAAGCGGGTTAGCCTCTCATCCAGGCCTGCGAACGGGTGATTTCGGCCAGATTTTGCAGGGTATCCAGACTCTGCTGGTGGATCTCCTGCGTAGGGGCTGCGCACAGATCGTGCAATACGGTCACCTGAAAGCCGGCGTCGTGCGCCTGACGCGCGGTGCTTTCGATGGCGAGCGGCGTGCTGATGCCCGCCAGCAGCAAATGGTGGCACCGATGTTGCCGCAGCCAGGCTAACAAATTGTTACCGGAGAAGGCGCTAACCGCCGTTTTTTCAAACTGCAGATCGGTCTCTTCCTGGTGCAGTTCGGGCACCCAGCGGCATCCCGGGCCGTTTAGCCGCAGCGCGCCGATCTGCTTGAGATGGTTGAACAGCGGCGAGTGAGGCGGGATGTCATGATAATCGTCGGCGAATCCCACCCGCACCCAAATTACCGGGATTTTTCGCACCCGCGCGTAGGCCGCGGCGGCATTGACGTTGGCGAGCAGGTGGGTCGCCGCAACCTGTTCACGGCAGTGGTTGGCGCGGCCTTTGGGCCCGATAAGATCCTCGATCAGGTCGATGATAATCAACGCAGCGGACATGGCGTCTCCAGAAAATGGCCTTCTTTCTTTCTATGATAAAAGGCCAAATGTGATGTGCTGCGGTGAAGTGTTGCCGGATATGTTTACGCCGCGTTTCAGACGGAGGTCGCCTCCAGCCGCTGGTGTTGATAGCCGTAGCCGCCCTCGCTGTCGGGCACGAAGCTGAGGCGGTGGGTGATGCACTGCGGCGCATCTTCGGCATGGTGCGAAACGAACAGCAACTGCGTGGCGCCCTGGCCGATCAGCACGTCGATGAAGCGGCGCACCAGCTGGCGATTGAGCGGATCCAACCCTTGCAGCGGCTCGTCGAGGATCAGCAGCGCCGGGTGCTTCACCAGCGCGCGGGCGATCAGCGCCAACCGCTGTTGGCCCCAGGAAAGGCTGTGGAACGGGGCGTCACCGCGCGCGCCGTCGAGCCCGAGCAGCGCCAGCCACTGCTCGGTCAGCTGCCGCTGGCGATCCGAGACCGCCTGATAAATGCCGATCGAATCGAAGAACCCCGACAGCACCACGTTGCGCACGCTGGTGTTGACGCGATAATCCAGATGCAGGCTGCTGCTGACGTAGCCGATATGGCGTTTGATTTCCCAGATGGTTTCCCCGCTGCCGCGGCGGCGGCCGAACAGCGTCAGATCGTTGCTGTAGCCCTGCGGGTGATCGCCGGTGATCAAACTGAGCAGGGTGGATTTGCCGGCGCCGTTTGGGCCGACGATCTGCCAGTGTTCACCAGGGTTAACCTGCCAGTCGAGATGATTGAGGATCGGCCGATCGTTATAACTGACCACGCCGTCACGCAGGACGATCAGCGGACGATCCGCCGGCAGGGCCTCTTTTTGCGTCGGATCCTCCGTTTCCGGCAGCGCCAGCCCGCTGAGATTTTCGCTGTGCGCCAGCTGCGCCACCAGCGCGTCCGCCATCACCTGGCTGCGCGGCCCGCGGTTGGTCAGGGTGCAGTCCGCCAGCACGCCCACCTGCCGGACAAAATCCGGTATTTCGTCGAAACGGTTGAGCACCAGCACCACGGTCTGTCCCTGGGCGGAAAGCTCGCTCAGCAGCGCGGCGAGCTGCGCGCGCGAGTGCACGTCCAGCCCGTCGAAAGGTTCATCGAGGATCAGCAGGTCGGGTTGTGGCATCAGCGCGCGGCACAGCAGGGTTTTACGCGTTTCGCCGGTAGACAGGTATTTGAAGCGGCGCGTCAGCAGGGCGGTAATGCCGAATTGCGCGGCCAGTCGCTCACAGCGCGCGGCGTCTTTCACCTCTTCCTGAATGATCTCCGCCGCGGTACGGCCGGTGTCGTCTTCGTCCGCGCTGAGCAGATCGGTATTGTTGCGTTGCCACTCGTCGCTGACCATCTTTTGCAACTGTTCGAAGGAGATGCGCACCGTATGCTGAAAGTCGTTGCGGCGTTCGCCGCGCAGCAGAACCAGTTCGTCGGCCAGCGCGCGCGCCAGGGCGGATTTTCCGCTGCCGTTGGCGCCGACGAAGGCCCAGCTTTCACCGGCTTGGATCGCCAGCGCTTCCAGCGTCAGGGTGCGGGTATCGCTCAAGCGGAATGAACCTTGCGAAATGTGCAACGACGACATCACCTGTTCCTTTTTTTGCAATTATTTGCCTTAGAAATAGGCGCATTGCAGGGTGATGTCAATCAACAAAAACGCAACATCACGTTGCGCTTAACACAACGTGGCGACAATCACCCGATCGGCGTTGAACAGGGCGTGTACGGCGTCGCCGACGCTCAGCTGCAGGCGCTGCAGCTCCGCCGTCGTCAGGGTGGCGCACAGGGTTTCGCCGCCCGCCAGCGTCACCAGCACCTCGCTGTGTTCGGCGCCCGGCTGAATGCCGGCCACCACGCCCGCCAGCGCATTATCCGCGTCGGCGTTATCGGCCGCATCGACGCTCAGACGCACCCAGGGCGCCTTGATCAGCGCCAGCACCTCTTTGCCGGGCGTCAGCTGCAGCCGATCGGCGCTTTGCTGGGTAATGGCCGCCGTCAGGCGAGTGCTGCCGTCGTTCAGCAGGATCGCCAGATGCTGCTGTACCTGCTGGTGGTCGCGTTCGATCACGGTGCCGAAAAACTGATTGCGTGCGCTGGTTTGCAGCGAGAAGCGCGAGATGGCCGCCAGCAGGCTGTCGAGCGGCAGATCGTCCTGCTGCAACACGTCGAAAGCTTTTCGCTGCACCTGGCCCAGCAGGTCATACAGCTGGATCAACCGCTGGCCATAGTGCGTCAGCTGTGCGCCGCCGCCGCCTTTACCGCCGGTGGCGCGTTCCACCACCGTTTGTTCCGCCAGCTGGTTCATCTCATTGATGGCGTCCCAGGCGCTTTTGTAGCTGATGCCCGCCAGTTTGGCGCCCTGGCTGATGGAGCCGGTGTGCTGCACCTGTTTCAGCAGCGCGATGCGGCGCGGATCGGCGAACAGCTTTTGCTGGAGTTTGAGAGTCAGAAGAATTTCGGCCTGCATAGCGCATCCTGTCGGCGGCAAAAATCTTATTGTCGCCGATTTGGCGGCAAAGCGCCAAAGGGCACGTTTGGCCGATCACAATTTCGCCTCGCTGGCTAAAATAACTCCGGTTTTAGCGATTTTTTGGGTTAGAATAACCTGATATGCGGTGAAAGGCATTTGCCGCTCAATGGGCAGTTAAGCGAGGCTATCATGTTGGAATTATTGAAAAGTCTGTTATTCGCCGTGGTGATGGTGCCGGTGGTCATGGCGCTCATTCTCGGCTTGATCTACGGTTTTGGCGAAGTGTTCAACGTCTTCTCCAAAGTGGGCCGCTCGAAAGAAAACCGCACCCAGCACTGACCGTTCCCCATCCCGATACCCGTCGGCATCGCCCGGCGGGCATTCCTCAAGTTATCTCACGCTTTGCCGATAAACCGCATGACAAGCTTTCGCGCAACGTTATATTATTTTTTATATAACGAAGAGTGATAATGCACGTTAACTTGCGGAGAAAAACAATGAAACAGCAATGGACCCAATGGGTTGGCGGGATCGTGTTGGCATCGGGCCTGGTGACTCAGGCCTCGGCGGCGGAAAAGATCACCGTGTTCGCCGCCGCGTCGCTGACCAACGCGCTGCAGGACATCGCCACCCAGTATCAAAAAGGCAAGGACGTGCAGGTGGTTTCCTCCTTCGCGTCGTCCTCGACGCTGGCGCGCCAAATTGAGCAGGGCGCCCCGGCCGATCTGTTTATCTCCGCCGATCAACAGTGGATGGATTACGCCATCGACAAGCAGCAGATGGTGAAAGACACCCGCTATACGCTGCTGGGCAACGAACTGGTGCTGATCGCCGCCAAGAACGATAAACAAGACAAGATCGCCATCGACAAGCAGACCGATTGGGCCAAACTGCTGAACGGCGGTCGTCTGGCGGTGGGCGATCCGGATCACGTGCCGGCCGGCATCTACGCCAAAGAGGCGCTGGAGCATCTGGGCGCCTGGCGCGCGCTGGAGCCTAAACTGGCGCGCGCCAACAATGTGCGCAGCGCGATGGCGTTGGTGGAGCGCGGTGAAGCGCCGCTCGGCATCGTTTACGGTTCCGACGCGGTCGCCAGCGACAAGGTGAAAGTGGTGGGCGTGTTCCCGGAAGACAGTCACAAACCGGTTGAATATCCGATGGCGATTGTGAAAGATCGTCAAAATCCGACGGTCAGCGCTTTCTATACCTATTTGAAGAGCCCGGAAGCGGCCGCTATTTTCGAACATTATGGATTCACCCCGCGTAAATGATTCTGAGCGAGTACGAGTGGCAGGCGGTTGAGCTGAGCCTGAAAGTTTCCGGTTTGGCGGTAGTCTGCAGCCTGCCGTTCGGCATTCTGATGGCCTGGGTGCTGGTGCGCTGCCGTTTTCCCGGCAAGGCGCTGCTCGATGGCGTCATTCACCTGCCGCTGGTGCTGCCGCCGGTGGTGGTCGGTTATTTGCTGCTGATCGCCATGGGGCGGCGCGGCGTCATCGGCGAGCGGCTGTACGATTGGTTCGGCTTCAGCTTCAGCTTTAGCTGGCGCGGCGCCGCGCTGGCGTCGGCGGTGGTGGCGTTTCCGCTGATGGTGCGCGCCATTCGGCTGGCGCTGGAGGCGGTGGATACCCGGCTGGAACAGGCGGCGCGCACGCTGGGCGCCAATCCGTGGCGGGTATTTTTCACCATCACGCTGCCGCTGTCGCTGCCCGGCGTCATTGTCGGCGTGGTGCTGGCCTTCGCCCGTTCGCTGGGGGAGTTTGGCGCCACCATCACCTTCGTCTCCAACATTCCCGGGGAAACCCGCACCATTCCGCTGGCGATGTATACGCTGATTGAAACGCCGGGGGCGGAGGCCGCCGCCGCGCGTCTGTGCGTGATCGCCATCGTGCTGTCGCTGGCTTCGCTGATGGTGTCCGAATGGCTGGCCCGCTGGGGCCGCAAACGGATGGGGGTGTAAATGCTGGAGCTGGATTTCTCGCAGCAGCTGGGCGACCTCAATCTCAACGTCCGCGCCGATTTGCCGGCGCAGGGCATCACCGCGATTTTCGGCCTGTCCGGCGCAGGCAAAACTTCCTTGATCAACGCCATCGGCGGCCTGACCCGCCTGCAGCAGGGGCGCATCGCGCTTAATGGCCGCACGCTGGTGGATACCGCCGCGGGCCTCTGCCTGCCGCCGGAAAAGCGCCGTATCGGCTATGTGTTTCAGGATGCGCGCCTGTTCCCGCACTATCGGGTGCGCGGCAACCTGCAGTACGGCATGGCGGCCGGCATGCGTACGCAGTTCAACACCATCGTCGAGCTGCTGGGCATCGGGCCGCTGCTTAATCGGTTGCCCCTGACGCTCTCCGGCGGTGAAAAACAGCGGGTGGCGATCGGCCGCGCGCTGCTGACCGCGCCGGAACTGCTGCTGATGGACGAACCGCTGGCCTCGCTCGATCTGCCGCGCAAACGCGAGCTGCTACCGTATCTGGAGCGGCTGGCGCAGGACGTGAACATCCCCATCCTCTATGTCAGCCACAGCCTGGACGAGATCCTGCGCCTGGCCGAGCAGGTGTTGGTGCTGGATCGCGGCGAGGTGCGCGCGTTCGGCGGGCTGGAAGCCGTCTGGGCCAGCAGCGCGCTGCGGCCGTGGCTGCAACGTGAAGATCAGAGCAGCGTGCTGCGCGTCAGCGTGATTGAGCATCATCAACGTTATGCCATGACCGCGCTGGCGCTCGGCGATCAGCGGCTGTGGGTCAGCGGCATCGATGCCGAGTTGGGCACTCAGCTGCGCATTCGCATCAATGCCGCCGACGTCTCGCTGGTGCTGCAGCCGCCGGTCAACAGCAGCATTCGCAACGTCTTGCCGGCCAAGGTCAGCGAGTGTCTGGACGTGGACGGGCAGGTGGAAGTGAAGCTGGCGGTCGGGGAACACGTGCTGTGGGCGCGCATCACGCCCTGGGCGCGAGACGAACTGGCGATCCGCCCCGGGCAGTGGCTGTACGCGCAGGTGAAAAGCGTGTCGATCAGCCGCGAGAGCCGTTAAGGCGGGCCCTCCCGGCGGGAGGGCGAAAAGACTACAGCACGCGGGTGCGGATCACCTCGGCGATGCCCGGCTGCAGGTTATCGGCGATCACCAGATCGGCGCGTTCCTTGATCGCGTCATCGGCGTTGCCCATCGCCACGCCCAAACCGACCGCTTCCAGCATGCTGATGTCGTTGTAGTTGTCGCCGAACGCCACCACCTGATCCATGCTCAGCCCCTGCGACTCCACCCATTGGCGCAGGCGTTTGCCTTTGCTGTTGCCGCCTTTGGCGATATCCACCTGATCGTGCCAGGACCATTCGCACGCCAACCCCAGCTCTTTTTCCACCGTGTCGGCAAACTCGCGCAGCGCCGGAATATCGGCGTGCGAGGTGGCGAATTTCCAGATCGCCTGCGCGTCGTCGGCCGCCTGCGCCAGGCTGCCGACCTGCAGCAGCGTCGGGCGCTGCGCCGCAGGCAGGGTTTCGGCCCAGGCCAGCGAGCGAGTCACGTGGCCGCTCGGTTCCTGATACAGCATGGCGTCGTCAACGTACATCAGCCCGTGAATGTCGGTCTGTTTGAGCATCTGCAGCACCTGTTTGGCCTGCTCCTTCGCCAAGGGATCGGCGGCCAGCACCTTTTTCTGCTGAAAATCATACAGGTAGGTGCCGTTGCAACAGATGGCCGGCGTGTCAATCTGCAGCGCCTGGTAGAACGGATGGATGGCGACGTGATGGCGGCCGGTGACCACCACCACCTGGACGCCGGCGGCGCGCGCCTGCGCCAGCGCTTCCAGCGACTGCGGTAAGATGCGTTTTTGATTGTCCAGCAGGGTGCCGTCAAGATCGAGGGCGATGACGCGGTAGCTCATAGGGTTCTCGTTATCGTTAGCCATAAAATTAATCCGATGTTACACCGGATAGCCAATGGAGAAAACCGCGTGAGCTTCCGGTGCTAAGCAGGGTTGCCATGCGACGGATGTGCGGTAAGCTAGGGACAATCGAACGGCCTGAAACCGGTTCCTCTTTTACCCTTTGCAAGGAGAACACATGAAGCAAATCGTTTATGTCGCCAGCCCGGAGAGCCAGCAGATCCACGTCTGGCAGTTGGACGACGCCGGCGCGCTGACGCTGCTGCAAACCGTTGACGTGCCGGGCCAGGTGCAGCCGATGACCCTTCATCCGGACAAGACTCACCTGTACGTCGGCGTGCGTCCGGCGTTCGGCATCGTCAGCTACCGCATCGAGGCGGACGGCACGCTGCAGCAGGCCGGCATGGCGCCGCTGCCGGGCAGCCCGACCCATATCTCCACCGATTTGCAGGGGCGTTACCTGTTCTCCGCTTCCTACAGCGGCAACTGCGCCAGCATCAGCCCGATCGGCCACGACGGCGTGGTCACGGCGCCGATCCAACAGATCGACGGCCTGAGCGCGCCGCACTCCGCCAACATCGATCCGACCAACCAGCTGGTGCTGGTACCGTGTCTGAAAGAAGACCGCATCCGTCTGTTCAACCTGAGCCTGGCGGGCCAGCTGACGCCGCACGCGCAGGACGCGGTGGATATCGCCGCCGGCGCCGGTCCGCGCCATATGGCGTTCCACCACAACGACAAGTTCGCTTATTGCGTCAACGAGCTGAACGGCACGGTGGACGTACTGGCCATTTCGGAAAACGGCGGCAAATACACCGTGACGCAAACGCTGGATATCATGCCGGACGATTTCGACGGCACCCGCTGGGCGGCGGACATTCATATCACGCCGAACGGCCGCTTCCTGTACACCAGCGATCGCACCGCCAGCATTCTGACCCTCTTCAGCGTCTCCGAAGACGGCGGCACGTTGAGCGTGGTCGGCTATTATCCGACCGAAGCGCAACCGCGCGGTTTCAATATCGATCACAGCGGCCGCTTCGTGATTTCGTCCGGCCAGAAGTCCGATCACATCGCGGTGCATGAAATTGATCAGGCCAGCGGTCAGCTGACTATGTTGGCGCGTTATCCGGTGGGCAAAGGCCCGATGTGGGTAAGCGTGCTGGCGAAGTAATTCGGCGGGCAGAGCAGAAAAGCGCGGTTCGGTTGAGCCGCGCTTTTTTATGGGCGGAGATCAATCAGTTGAACATCACCGTCAGCGTGGCGCTGCCGAGGCTGTGGAAATGCACGTTAAAGCCCACCAACGCGCCGCTGGAACCTTCATCCACCTCAATGCTTTCCACGTCCAGCGCATGCACGGTGAACTGATAGCGGTGGCGTTCGCCATTCGGCGGCGCGGCGCCGCCGTAACCGGCCGAGCCGAAGTCGGTACGGGTTTGCAGCGCGGCGCTCGGCAGCGGCGCTTTGCCGGAGCCTGCGCCCTGCGGCAGCTCGCGCACGTCGGCCGGAATATTGGCCACCACCCAGTGCCACCAGCCGGAGCCGGTCGGGGCATCGGGATCGTACAGGGTGACGACGAAGCTTTTGGTGCCGGCGGGCACGCCGTCCCAGGCCAGGTGCGGCGACAGGTTATCGCCGCGGTAGCCCATGCCGTTGAAGACCTGCGTCTGCGGCATTGTGCCGCCGTCCTGCAGATCGTTGCTGTACAAACGAAAAGCCATAATGACTCCCAGTTGTCGATAAACGCGGACCCTTAAGCTAGATCTTTTCGGTGGAACAATACAACCCCTTGCGCCAGCGGCGGACGGTTGATCTCGACGGTGACATGCACCAGTTCGGGATGCGCGGCCAACAGTTGGCGCACCCGATCGGCGGTGAGGGTGCGATCGGCGCTGCTCAGGGCGAGGACGCAATGATATTTTCCTTTGCCGATGCGGCCTACATGCAAATCGGTCAGCGTGAGCGCGTGGCCGGAAGCGGCCAGGGCCTGGCGGATCTCTTGCGCCACCGGGGCGTCCATTTCGGCATCCAGCAAAATCTTTCCGCTATCGCGCATCAGGCTATAGGCCCAGGCGGCCACCATCGCCGCGCCGACGATGCCCATCAGCGGATCGAGCCAGGCGGCACCCCAAAGCTTGCCGCCGAACAGCGCGACGAGCGCCAGCACCGAGGTGGCGGCGTCGGCGAGCACGTGAACATAGGCGGAACGCAGGTTGAGGTCATGATGAGTGTCGTCGTGGTCATCCCCGTGATGATGATGGTGGCCGCCGCCGCGCAACAGCCAGGCGCAGAGTAGGTTGACGGCCAGCCCGATCGCGCCGATGGCGATGGCTTCGTTGTAATGAATCGGGCTGGGATTCAGCAGCCGCTGCCCAGACTGAAACAGCATCAGCGCCGCCACCAGCACCAACAACACCGCGCTGGTGTAACCGGCCAGCACCTCGATCTTCCAGGTGCCGAGGCTAAAGCGGCGATCCTTGGCCAGCCGGCGTGCGGCGCCGTAAGCCAGCACCGACAGGCCCAGGGCCAGCGCGTGCGAACTCATGTGCCAGCCGTCGGCCAGCAATGCCATCGAGTTAAACAGCCAGCCGCCGGCGATCTCGATAGCCATCATACTGGCGGTGAGTATCACCGCCCATCTGGTGTTTCTTTCGGCCAATGGGTTACCATCGTCAAAAACGTGGCTGTGCTCGCGGTGCAAAACGGGCGCGTGAGACGTCATGGTGAAGTTCCTCAGCAAAAGATAGTGTGCTGAAATATACTATACCCCAGTATAGTAAATAACAATCAGGCGGAAATGATGAGCCATACCCACAGAGATCAAAAGAAGCTATTGGCGCGGGTGCGCCGCATTAAAGGGCAGGCCGAAGCGCTGGAGCGCGCGCTGGAGAGCGGCGGCGAATGTTCGGCTGTTCTGCAGCAGATCGCGGCGGTGCGCGGCGCGGTCAACGGTCTGATGGCGCAGGTGCTGGAAGGGCATGTGCGCGAACATCTGGCTGCCGCGGACGCTACGCCGCAGCAGCGCGAGCAGGACATCGAGCAATTGATGACCGTTTTACGTTCTTATATGAAGTAATCATGATTTCACTGAAAAAACGCACGCCGTGGTTCGGCTGGCTGCGCCGTTGGGCCAAAGGCATCAAGCGCGATATCTACGCGCTGTGGCTGGCCGCCCGTGATAAGCGCACCCCGTGGTACGCCAAGCTGATCGCGCTGCTGGTCGCCGGCTATGCGATCTCACCAATCGATCTGATCCCGGATTTTATTCCGGTGCTGGGCTATCTGGACGATGTGATCATCGTGCCGTTGGGCATCATGCTGGCGGTGCGCCTGATCCCCAAACCGCTGATGGCCGAGCTGCGCGAGAAGGCGCAAAAGCGCGTCGATAATCCCACCGGCCGCATGGCGGCGGCGATGATCATTTTACTGTGGCTGCTGTGTTTGGGATTGCTGGCCCGCTATCTGGACCAGCATTGGTAAGGCATTAACGCGCGGCGTCGGCCACGGCGGCGGTCAGGCGGCTGAGCTGTTCCGCTTCGATGATGTAAGGCGGCATCAGGTAAATCAGCTTGCCGAACGGCCGGATCCATACCCCGCGCTCGACGAACCCGCGCTGCAGCTCGGCGACATCCACCGGTTCGCGCATCTCCACCACCCCAATCGCGCCCAGCACCCGCACGTCGGCCACCTTCGGCAGCGCCGCCAACGGCAACAGTTCCCGCTTCAACTGGGTTTCGATGGCGCTCACCTGCGCCTGCCAGCGATTTTCCACCAGCAGCGCCAGACTGGCGTCCGCCACGGCGCAGGCTAGCGGATTGCCCATAAAGGTCGGCCCGTGCATAAAGCAGCCGGCCGCGCCGTTGCTGATGGTCTCCGCCACATGGCGGGTAGTCAAGGTGGCGGAAAGGGTCATATAGCCGCCGGTCAGCGCCTTGCCCAGACAGAGAATGTCCGGCACCACCTGCGCGTGCTCGCAGGCGAACAGCTTGCCGGTGCGGCCGAAACCGGTGGCGATCTCGTCGGCGATCAGCAGCACCTGATGGCGATCGCACAGCTCGCGCACCCGCTTGAGATAGGTCGGATGGTAGATGCGCATTCCGCCGGCGCCTTGCACCACCGGTTCCAGAATCACCGCCGCCACTTCACCGGCGTGCTGCTCCAGCAGCGCGGCGAACGGCGCGATATCCTCTTCACGCCATTCCTCGTCGAAGCGGCACTGCGGCGCGGTGGCGAACAGGTGCGGCGCCAAATACCCCTGATAGAGGCTGTGCATCGAGTTGTCCGGATCGCAGACCGACATCGCGCCGAAGGTATCGCCGTGATAGCCGTGGCGCAGCGTCAGGATGCGCTGCCGGCGCTCGCCGCGCGCCTGCCAGTACTGCAGCGCCATTTTCAGCGACACTTCTACCGCCACCGAACCAGAGTCCGCCAGGAACACGCACTGCAGCGCTTCCGGCGTCATTTCCACCAGCCGACGGCACAACGAGATGGCGGCCGGATGGGTAATGCCGCCGAACATCACGTGCGACATCTTCTCCAACTGCTGGCTGGCGGCCTGATTCAGGCGCGGATGGTTGTAACCGTGGATCGCCGCCCACCAGGAGGACATGCCGTCCACCAGACTCCGGCCGTCCGCCAGCTGCAGTTCGACGCCGCTGGCCGATTCGATCGGGTAACAGGGTAACGGGCGGCTCATGGAGGTGTAGGGGTGCCAGATATGGCGTTGGTCAAACGCCAGGTCGGAAGCGGTGACAGACATTGTTGTAAACCAAATTGGATTAAGATTGGTTGACAGTATATCCACAATATTTAAACTGGCGACACTTTTTCGTTTTGGAGACGCCATGATGGCCGACCGCATTCACTGGACAGTAGGGCAAGCCCAGGCCCTGTTTGATAAACCGCTGCTGGAACTGCTGTTCGAAGCGCAAACCGTACACCGCCAGCACTTCGACCCGCGTCAGGTGCAGGTCAGCACGCTGCTGTCGATCAAGACCGGCGCTTGCCCGGAAGACTGCAAATACTGCCCGCAGAGCTCACGCTACAAGACCGGCCTGGAGTCGGAGCGGCTGATGCAGGTCGAGCAGGTGCTGGAATCGGCGCGCAAGGCCAAGGCGAACGGGTCGACCCGTTTTTGCATGGGCGCGGCGTGGAAGAACCCGCACGAGCGCGATATGCCTTATCTGCAGCAAATGGTGCAGGGCGTGAAAGCGATGGGCATGGAAACCTGCATGACGCTGGGCACATTGGATGGCACCCAGGCCGAGCGGCTGGCGGAGGCCGGGCTGGATTACTACAACCATAACCTCGACACCTCGCCGGAGTTCTACGGCAGCATCATCACCACCCGCAGCTACCAGGAGCGCCTGGATACGCTCGACAAGGTGCGCGACGCCGGCATCAAAGTGTGCTCCGGCGGCATCGTCGGGCTGGGTGAAACGGTGCGCGATCGCGCCGGGTTGCTGGTGCAGCTGGCCAACCTGCCAAAACCACCGGAGAGCGTGCCGATCAACATGTTGGTGAAGGTGAAAGGCACGCCGCTGGCGGATAACGATGACGTCGATCCGTTTGATTTCATCCGCACCATCGCGGTGGCGCGCATCATGATGCCATCTTCTTATGTCCGTCTCTCCGCAGGCCGCGAACAGATGAACGAACAGACGCAGGCGATGTGCTTCATGGCCGGCGCCAACTCGATCTTCTACGGTTGCAAGCTGCTGACCACGCCGAATCCGGAAGAAGACAAAGACCTGCAGCTGTTCCGCAAGCTGGGGCTCAACCCGCAGCAGACCGCAACCGAACACGGCGACAACCAGCAACAGCAGGTGCTGGCCAAGCAACTGCTGAACGCCGATACCGCCGAGTTTTACAACGCGGCGCCGTGATGAGCTGGCAGCAACGCATCGAGCAGGCGCTGGCTGAGCGGCGCCTGAACGCCGCCTACCGCCGGCGACAGACCACCGAGGGCGGCAACGGCCGCCAGATCCGGCTCGGCGATCGTCTCTATCTGAACTTCTCGGGCAACGACTACCTGGGGCTGAGCCAGGATACGCGAGTGATCGCCGCCTGGCAGCAGGGCGCGCAGCGTTACGGCGTCGGCAGCGGCGGTTCGGGCCACGTGACCGGTTTTAGCGCAGCGCATCAGGCGCTGGAAGAGCAACTGGCGGCGTGGCTCGGCTATCCGCGCGCGCTGCTGTTCATCTCCGGCTACGCCGCCAACCAGGCGGTGCTGGCGGCGTTGATGCAAAAGGGCGATCGCATTTTGGCCGATCGTCTCAGCCACGCCTCGCTGCTGGAGGCGGCGGCGCAGTCGCCGGCCGAGCTGCGCCGGTTCCAGCACAATCAACCGCAGGCCTTGGCGGATCTGCTGGCCAAACCCTGCGACGGGCAGCGGCTGGCGGTCACCGAAGGGGTGTTCAGCATGGATGGCGACGGCGCGCCGTTGGCGGAGCTGCATCGCTTAACCCGTGCGGCGGGCGCCTGGCTGATGGTGGATGACGCCCACGGCATCGGCGTGCGCGGCGAACAAGGCCGCGGCAGCTGCTGGCAGCAGGGTGTGCGCCCTGAACTGCTGGTGGCGACCTTCGGCAAGGCGTTCGGCGTCAGCGGCGCGGCGGTGCTGTGCGATGAGGCGACCGCCGAGTATCTGCTGCAGTTCGCCCGCCATTTGATCTACAGCACCGCGATGCCGCCGGCGCAGGCCTGCGCGCTGCAGGCGGCGCTGGTCTGCATTCGCGAGGGCGATGATCTGCGCGCTCGGCTGCAGGCCAACATTCGGCGTTTCCGTCAGGGCGCGGCGCCGCTGGCGCTGACCCTGACGGATTCCGACACCGCCATCCAGCCGCTGCTGGTGGGGGATAATCAGCGCGCGCTCGATCTGGCGACCCGCCTGCGCGAGTGCGGCCTGTGGGTAAGCGCCATCCGTCCGCCGACGGTACCCCCGGGCGGCGCGCGGCTGCGCATTACCCTGACGGCGGCGCATCAGCCGCAGGATATCGATCGCCTGCTGGAGGTGCTGAATGACGTCAGCCAATGACACCGTGAACAAACAGGCGGTCGCCTCGGCCTTCAGCCGCGCGGCCGGCAGCTACGACGCCGCCGCCGAGCTGCAGCGTGACGTTGGCGAGCGCTTACTGGGGATGGGGAGTTCCCACCCGGGCGAACGGCTGCTGGACGCCGGCTGCGGCACCGGCTATTTCAGCCGTATGTGGCGTGAGCGCGGCAAACGGGTGACCGCGCTCGATTTGGCGCCGGGCATGCTGGACGTCGCCCGCCAACGGCAGGCGGCACATCATTATCTGCTGGGCGATATCGAACAGGTGCCGCTGCCCGATGCGGCGATGGACATCTGTTTCAGCAGCCTGGTGGTGCAGTGGTGCAGCGATCTGCCTGCCGCGCTGGCAGAGCTGTATCGCGTGACCCGTCCCGGCGGCGTGATCCTGGTTTCCACGCTGGCGGCGGGCTCGCTGCAGGAATTGGGGGACGCCTGGCAACAGGTGGACGGCGAACGTCACGTGAACGCCTTTTTGCCGTTGACGCAGATCCGCACCGCCTGCGCCGCCTATCGACACGAGCTGGTGACGGAGTTGCGCATCCTGAACTACCCGGACGTGATGACGCTGATGCGTTCACTCAAGGGCATCGGGGCGACGCATTTGCATCAGGGGCGCGAGGGCGGCCTGATGTCACGCGGCCGCCTCGCCGCGCTGCAGGCGGCTTACCCGTGTCGGCAGGGGCAGTTCCCGCTCAGCTATCATCTGGCTTATGGAGTGATTTATCGTGAGTAAACGTTGGTTCGTGACCGGCACCGACACCGAAGTGGGGAAAACCGTCGCCAGCAGCGCCTTGCTGCAGGCCGCCAACCGGGCGGGCTACCGCAGCGCCGGCTATAAGCCGGTGGCCTCCGGCTGCGAGATGACCGCCGAGGGGCTGCGCAACGGCGACGCGCTGGCGCTGCAGGCCAACAGCGGTGTGGCGCTGGATTACGACGAAGTGAACCCTTACGTTTTTGCCGAACCGACTTCGCCGCATATCGTTAGCGCCGATGAAGGCCGGCCGATAGACGCAGCGCGGCTGTCCGACGGCCTGCGCCGGCTGGAACAGCGCGCCGACTGGGTATTGGTCGAGGGCGCCGGCGGATGGTTTACTCCGCTGTCGGCGCAGTACACCTTCGCCGACTGGGTGCAGCAGGAGCAACTGCCGGTGATCCTGGTGGTGGGTATCAAACTGGGCTGCATCAACCATGCGGTGTTGACGGCGCAGGCGGTGCAACAGGCGGGGCTGACGCTGGCCGGTTGGATCGCCAACGACGTGGCGCCGCCGGGGCGGCGGCATCAGGAATACCTGGCCACGCTGCGCCGCATGCTGCCGGCGCCGCTGCTGGGCGAAATCCCGCACCTGCCGCAGGCCGAACGGGCGCCGTTGGGGCAATATCTGGATATCAGCTTGCTGGCGCAGTGAGAGGTTCTGGCTGATGAATCACAACGCCGGGTCTTATGACCCGGCGTTGGCTTTTACATGGCGGTAATACAGGCGTTATCGAGATAAAGCACGCCATTTTTCGCCAGGGCAAACAGGTTGAACGTCAGGATGACATGGGTCGCCCAGACCGGGACTTTTCGTCGATTAGCGTTGAAACGATATTCGGTGTACTCGGCGTAAGCATCGGCTTTCAAGACGGCGTCCCAGGCTGCCGGCGCGGCTTTGGCGACGAGCGAGATGCCGTTGTCCGCATGGTCCTGGATACAGGCATATTGCAGCGTCGCGAACAGATTGCCGGTACCGCCGTTGACCGTTTTCAGGGTAAAACAGGCGCCCAGCTGCTCATATTGCGCGGCGGGCACGATCACTCTCACTCCGGCGTTGGTATTGGCGTTGCCCAACTTGGTCACTTTCAGGGCATTGCTGCCGTTGACGCCCGCGCCGGCTTCGATACTGATAGTCACTGCGTCTGAGGTAAAGGGCTCGCTGATCGTGCCGCCTGTCACTTCCCAGCCAAACGGCTTAGCGGAAAAGGCGAACTCACCGTCTTTTAACTTGTTATTCACGGCGCCGACCAGCGTCTGGATCCCGGCGCCACCCCCACCGCCATCCAGTCGGCTATTGACGATGACAAAGTCGCCGGTACCGCTGAAATAGCGGCCGCTGGCGGTTCGTACGCCATAGAACTTCACGCTGTCGACGATAATCCCGCTACTGCCGGCCTCGGCGTAAAACAGCGACGCTTGCGCCAGTCGGCCGCCGGCGACGATGATTTCGCCGCCGTGAATCAACAGCGATGCATTTTGATTGGCGCTGCAACTGAAGGGAATTTCCGTAAGCGGACTATTACCGTTGTTGAATTCCATATGGCAGCCATGCAATTCAATGCTACCGGCCTCAACGTCGGCAATCGAGCCGGCATAGTCGATCGAAGTGCCGAACAGGCGGAAGGCGCCGTTGGGGTTAGCGTTGCGAACGGCCAGCCCCTGGGAATTGCCGAGGGTGCCACCGAAGAAGTTGATGCCTTCGCCGAAGTTTTGGGCGCCGCTGTTCGTTGAAGGCATATGCAGGCACTCAAAACAGCGAATGACTTCACAGGCGTAGTGGTGGGCGATATAGGCATTGGTACCGTAGTACAGGCCGTAGTAGAAGCCGGAAATATAGACGTTATTGACGGAAAAGTTGCCCAGCGGGCCTTCAGGCGAATCGAAACGGACGCCGTCGATATAGGTGTATTCGATCGTCGTTTCATCTTTGCTGTTGTTAATCCTGGCGCCGATGCCCTTTACGGTGAAATCTTTCATGATAGGCGCCGGGCGAATAGGAACGTTGTTATCCAGCGCGCCGTTGCTGGTATAGCAGCGCAGGAAATAGTTATGGTCGCTTTCCGTGCCGTTGGGGATCTCGGTAGTGACGTTGACGCCGTTGCCGTCGATATAGACGAATCCGACATTGATATCGGTTTTAGGCGCCGTCCAAAGGGCAAAAGGCGCGGCGAATCTGACAATCGCAGGGCGTTTTAACGTTTTGATGATAAAGTCTTGTGCGCCGACCAGTTCGTCGCGCGAACTGACGTAAATACCTTCAATATTAAGACGTTCCTGCAGGCTCCAGTTTTTGTTGCGCAAATCCGCGTATTGAATAAATGCCGCGTTGTTGTCTGTCATGCTTACATCCCTCGATATTATGGTGTCGGTGTGACCCCTATCGAGTATGAAAAGATGGCCGGCCCATGCCTATTGGGCGCAGACCGGCCGTGACTGATACAACAGCAACCTAATCGCTAACCCGAGCACTCACTCTGCCAGCCCGGCGCCGATCAGCGCCTCATCCAGCTGCGCCAGCGCGCCGTGCGCCACGGTGCGCCCGCTATCGAGCAGACAAAAACGATCCGCCACCCGGCGCACGAACGGCAGCTGATGCTCTACCAGCAAAATGGTCATGCCCAACTCATAGTTGAGCCTGCGGATCACGTTGCCGATGTCGGCGGCGATCGAGGGCGGTACGCCCGTTGTCGGTTCGTCGAGGATCAGCAGCGCCGGCTCCTGCGCCAGCGCACGACCAATCGCCAACTGGCGCTGAGCGCCTTCGCACAGATCGCCGGCGCGGCGGGTGCGCATCTGGCGCAAATTGGGAAACAGGCTGTAGATCAGCGGCGGAATGCGGTAAGGGGCGCCGCGCACGGCCATCTGCGCCACTTGCAGATTCTCTTCCACGCTCAGCTGCGAGAAGAGTTGCCGCCCTTGCGGGACGTGGCTGATGCCGAGTGCGGCGCGGCGCTCCATCGGTTGCAGCAGCAGGTTTTGCGGCGGCTGATCCGCCGGCTGCCAGGTCATGCTGCCGCTCACCACCGGCAAATGCCCCATGATGCAGTTGACCAGCGTGGTCTTGCCCACGCCGTTGCGCCCGAGCAGCACGGTGCACTGGCCGCGCGGCAGCTCCAGGTTGATGTCCCACAGGGTATGATTTTGCCCGTAAAATTGATTGACCGATCTCAGACTCAGCATGTGGCATTCTCCTCATAGACATAGGCGCCCGTTCCACTCGTTGGTGGGGTGCTGCAAAGGCCGCATTGGCGGTTGATTTCCCGAGTGTGGCAATGTCCGGAACAAAATGCCGTCCCTCCGATTCACCTGAGCAATGTCTGCGGTGGACGGAAAGACAGTCAATATGTCGTGAAAAACGACGTTTATGACGACTTGGTGTCGTTCTCGCGCTTTTACGAGGCATAGCCAGGCGGCGGTTGCACGCCGCATTCGGCAGCGCATTATGCTGTCGCGCCTCGTTCGCACGCGGGAAGATAAAGCAACTCCCAGGCCAGTTTTGCCACTGGCCGAAAAGGGGGAGTGTTATCGCTTTGTTAACCGCCTGTCAGGCCCGACGCGCTCTGCCGCGGCGGCCTGAAAATACGCCGGGAAGTTAACCCGGACGTTTTTTGCACTCTTGTGGTGCTCTCCGGCGTGGGCGTGGTGCAAGGCGTTGCGCCGCCGTCAAGCGCGATCGGCGTGAAAGGGGGCAATGCGATTTTGGCAATGGGGATTTTTAGTATTAATCGGCATAAACAAAGCGATATTTTTATGAAAAAATAACTAAAAAAGCCATTTTGGCGAGTGTAAAGGGCGAAAAGCTTTCTTTCTGTAACTCCCGCCACGGGCGGGGCGGTGAGAGTTATCCACTATTCCTGTGGATAACCTTGTGCATTAGATTTAGAAAAACGCTGTAAAGCGAGAGCCGACGCGGGTTCTGTTCGCTTTGTCCGCAATCTCGTCTTTTTATTAAAACTATTAATTATCAATAAATTAACTAAAATCAAGACGCCAGGGCATTGATCGGGTTTCTATGTGTGATTTTTCGCCGCGGTGCTATCAATAAGTTAATTTTCGGCAAGTTCTGGGGATAAATCTGTTATTGACAATAAAAATGTCACCCCGCTGTAACCTCACGGTGCAACGGCGTTGCCGCGCTGCCGGGCGCAGCGACGAATCCGCTTGAAGCTGGTTTTATATCCAGTATCATGGGCACTGGCGCAAATCGCCGACACTTTCCATAATTAGGGGCCACGTCCGGCGTAGAGCCGGCTGGCCGCCTGAGCGCGCGCATCTCCATAGGGTAGCCGAGCAATGAGTAAACTTTTCAAACTGCATTCTGATTTCAAACCGGCCGGCGATCAGCCGGAAGCCATCCGCAAACTGGAAGAGGGGTTGGAAGACGGCCTGGCGCACCAGACGCTGCTGGGGGTAACCGGCTCGGGCAAAACGTTCACCATCGCCAACGTGATAGCCGATCTGAATCGGCCGACCATGGTGCTGGCGCCGAACAAGACGTTGGCGGCGCAGCTGTACGGCGAGATGAAAGAGTTTTTCCCGGAGAATGCGGTGGAGTACTTCGTCTCCTACTACGACTACTACCAGCCGGAAGCCTACGTGCCCAGCTCCGACACCTTCATTGAAAAAGACGCTTCGGTGAATGAGCACATCGAGCAGATGCGCCTTTCCGCCACCAAGGCGCTGCTCGAGCGGCGCGACGTGGTGGTGGTGGCGTCGGTGTCGGCGATCTACGGCCTGGGCGATCCGGATCTTTACCTGAAGATGATGCTGCATCTGACCAAGGGCATGATCATCGATCAGCGCTCCATTTTGCGCCGGCTGGCGGAGCTGCAGTATTCCCGCAACGATCAGGCTTTCCAGCGCGCCACCTTCCGCGTGCGCGGCGAGGTGATCGACATCTTCCCGGCGGAGTCGGACGAGCTGGCGCTGCGCGTTGAGCTGTTCGACGACGAAGTGGAGCGGCTGTCGCTGTTCGATCCGCTGACCGGGCAGATTGAGCAGGTGGTGCCGCGTTTTACCATCTACCCGAAGTCGCACTACGTGACGCCGCGCGAGCGGATCATTCAGGCGATGGAAGAGATCAAGGTCGATCTGGCGGACCGCCGCAAGGTGCTGTTGGCCAACAACAAGCTGCTGGAAGAGCAGCGCCTGACACAGCGCACCCAGTTCGATCTGGAGATGATGAACGAGCTGGGTTACTGCTCGGGCATCGAAAACTACTCGCGCTACCTTTCCGGGCGCGCCGAGGGTGAGCCGCCGCCGACGCTGTTCGATTACCTGCCGGCGGACGGCCTGCTGGTGGTCGACGAATCCCACGTCACCATTCCGCAAATCGGCGCGATGTTCAAGGGCGACCGCGCGCGCAAGGAAACGCTGGTGGAGTACGGTTTCCGCCTGCCATCGGCGCTGGACAACCGCCCGCTGCGCTTCGAGGAGTTCGAGGCGCTGGCGCCGCAGACCATCTATGTTTCCGCCACGCCGGGCAAATATGAGCTGGAGAAATCCGGCGGCGATCTGATCGACCAGGTGGTGCGCCCGACAGGGCTGCTGGATCCGATCGTGGAAGTGCGGCCAGTCGCTACTCAGGTGGACGATCTGCTCTCCGAGATCCGCAAGCGCGCGGCGATCAACGAGCGCGTGCTGGTGACCACCCTGACCAAACGCATGGCGGAAGACCTGACCGAATACCTGGAAGAGCATGGCGAGCGCGTGCGCTACCTGCACTCGGATATCGACACCGTGGAACGCGTCGAAATCATTCGTGACCTGCGTCTGGGCGAGTTTGACGTGCTGGTGGGCATCAACCTGCTGCGTGAGGGGCTCGACATGCCTGAGGTGTCGCTGGTGGCGATTCTGGACGCCGACAAGGAAGGCTTCCTGCGTTCCGAACGTTCGCTGATCCAGACCATCGGCCGCGCGGCGCGTAACCTGAACGGCAAGGCGATCCTGTATGGCGATCGCATCACCGATTCGATGGCCAAAGCGATCGGTGAAACCGAGCGGCGGCGCGCCAAGCAGCAGGCTTACAACGAAGCCAACGGCATCGTGCCGCAGGGGCTGAACAAGAAGATCGGCGACATTCTGCAGATTGGCCAGCCGGTCAACCGCGCCAAGGGTAAAGGCAGGGGCAAGGCGGCGGACAGCGGCGCTCAGCTGCAGAACCTCACGCCGAAAGCGCTGGATCAGAAAATCCGCGATCTGGAAGCGCAGATGTATACCCATGCGCAAAATCTGGAGTTCGAGCAGGCGGCTGCGCTGCGCGACGAGATCCACCAGCTGCGCGAGCAGTTCATCGCGATTTCCTGACCGTTGGACGGCGCCCGCGCTGTGGGCGTCAAAATTCCTTGTCGGCCGCGTCAAAGCTGTTATGGTGTGCGGCCCGATTTGACCACGAAGAGTACCGAACATGAGCCAACACCAGTCTAAAGACCCGCTGCACGGCGTGACGCTGGAGCAACTGCTGAATAAACTGGTGGATCACTACGGTTGGTCCGAGCTGGGTGCGCGCATTCGCATCAACTGCTTCCGCAGCGATCCGAGCATCAAGTCCAGTCTGAAATTTTTGCGTCGCACGCCCTGGGCGCGTAAAGAGGTGGAAGATCTGTATATCGATATGGTCAGCCATCCCGCCCCAGCCAGCGATAATCCCTGGCTGCGCGGGCGAGACGGTTAAATTCGGTCAACGGCGGTCGGCCAGCTCCACCAGCGCTTGATCCAGCGCCTGGCGCAGCAGCTGGCGATCGTGGCGATAAGGGATGTCGCTCGCTTCCAGCGGTTGCTGAATCACCACCCGATCCTGCACTTCACTGGCGTCCACCGCCGGGCCGACGATCAGCGCATCGATCATCCGGCGGCCGATCTTCTCTTCCATCAGCGTCAGCTTATCCTTTAACGACAGCGCCGCGGCGGCCACGCTCAGCTCGCGGCCGAGGTTGCCGATATAGATCATGCTGGCGCTGCTGCGGCGCAGCGCCTGGGTGAGATCGCCCAGCAGCAGCAGCGGCATCAGGCTGGTGAGAAAACTGCCCGGCCCAATCAGGATCACGTCGGCCTGCGCGATGGCGTCCAGCGCTTCGCGCGTGGCGTTGACCGGGGGAGACAGCATCAGCTCCTGCGGCATATGAGTCAGTTGGTCAACATTCACTTCACCGTAAACATGGTTGCCTTCGTGATCGTGCGCCATCAAATCCACCGGCTGTTCCGACATCGGGATCAACGCCGCGTCTACCTTCAACAGGCTGCGCACCAGGTTGATCGCTTCCAGCGGGCGCACGCTCAGATGATCCAGCGCTTTCAACATCAGGTTGCCGAGGTTATGGCCGGCCAGTTCGCCGTTGCCGCTGAAGCGGTATTCGAACATCGCCGAGGCGACGCTCGGCTCGGTGATCAGCTGGTTGAGACAGTTGCGGGTATCGCCCCAGGCTATACCGCCTTCCGAACGGCGGATGCGGCCGGTGGAACCGCCGTTGTCGGTGGTGGTAACGATGCCGGTCAGGCGGGAGCCTAAGGACGACAGGGCCGACATCACACGGCCCAGGCCGTGTCCGCCGCCCAACGCCACCACGCGGTCGAGATCGGCCAGGGTACGATTACGCATAAATTTCCTTACAAAGGGGCTGAACTGCCCGCATAAGGTAGCGGATCCGGCGTAAAAACGCGATATACCCGTTATCCTTGACGTTGCCTCTGGGGTGAGCGGGCTTGCCGTCGGGAGGCGACGCCCATCATTTAGGGGATAAAGAGTGCCATTTGCGTGATTCTGGTCAATTCGCCCTCGTAAGCGATGTTTATCATGGTTTACCCGATTACGCGGCGTCTAAAAACGCTGTATAGACAGTTATATAGCGAATTAACGCGTTGGCTATCGTTGCCGATTAGCGCTAGAATTCTGCTGAAAACCACGGTTTCATTCCGGCTACTCAAGGTAGCGGGAAGAGAAATCAAACTCCTAGCCCCTGCGCCTACGTTGTTCATCCGGAACGATATGGCGCCTGGGCCGTGGCGAAGTCAGCCACCAGGGTGCAGAGGGGAAACGCTCGCATCTCCCGACTTTGGAAAGGTGTTATGGTACCGCAACTCATTGATGCTTATGAGCGCAAGTTCTATTACCTGCGCTTGTCGATCACCGACGTGTGCAACTTTCGTTGCACCTACTGTCTGCCCGACGGCTACAAGCCGAGCGGCAGCCCGAAAAGCTTCCTGTCGCTGGATGAAATCCGCCGCGTCAGCCGCGCGTTCGCCGAACTGGGCACCGAAAAGGTGCGCCTGACCGGCGGCGAGCCTTCGCTGCGCCGCGACTTTACCGAGATCATCGCCGCCGTGCGGGAAAATCCGGCCATTCGCACGCTGGCGGTCACCACCAACGGCTACCGTCTGGCGCGCGACGTCGCCGCCTGGCGTGACGCCGGTCTGACGGCGATCAATGTCAGCATCGACAGTCTGGATCCCCGCCAGTTTCACGCCATTACCGGTCAGGACAAGTTCCGCCAGGTGATGGACGGCATCGACGCCGCCTTCAGCGCCGGTTTCAGCAAGGTCAAGGTCAACGCCGTGCTGATGCGCGACGTCAATCACCAGCAACTCGGCGCGTTTCTCGCCTGGATCAAGGATCGGCCGATCCAGCTGCGCTTTATCGAACTGATGGAAACCGGCGAGGGCGGCGAGCTGTTTCGCAAACACCACGTTTCCGGCGAAGTGATTCGCCTGCAGCTGGAGCAGCAGGGTTGGCAGCGCCAGGCGCGTGGCCGCAGCGACGGCCCGGCGCAGGTGTTCAGCCACCCGGACTACCAGGGTGAGGTGGGTCTTATCATGCCGTATGAAAAAGACTTCTGCGCCAGCTGCAACCGGCTGCGCGTTTCTTCCATCGGCAATCTGCATCTGTGCCTGTTCGGCGAGCAGGGGGTGCCCCTGCGCGATCTGCTGGCGGACGACGGCCAGCTCGACGCGCTGAAGGCGCGCATTCAGAGCGGGCTGCTGAGCAAGAAGCAGACCCATTTCCTGCATCAGGGTAACAGTGGGATCACCCAGAACCTGTCGTTTATCGGCGGCTGACAGCCAATAGGAGCTTATTGAACCATGAGCCATGCGAGCAGCGAGTTTATTCCGGCGCATATCGCCATCCTGACCGTGTCCGACAGCCGCGGCGCGGCGGAAGACACCTCCGGCCAATATCTGCAGGAAGCGGCGCAGGAAGCCGGCCATCAGGTGGTGGATCGCGCCATCGTCAAAGATGACATTTACCAGATCCGCGCACGGGTTTCCGCGTGGATCGCCGATGACAACGTGCAGGCGGTGCTGATCACCGGCGGCACCGGTTTTACCGCGCGCGACAACACGCCGGAAGCGCTGTTGCCACTGTTCGACAGAGAGGTGGAAGGGTTCGGCGAACTGTTCCGCATGGTGTCGTACGAAGAGATCGGTACCGCGACGATCCAGTCGCGCGCGCTGGCCGGCCTGGCCAACCGCACGGTGATTTTCGCCATGCCTGGCTCCACCCGCGCCTGCCGCACCGCCTGGGAGCGGATTATCGAAGAGCAGTTGGACGCGCGCCATCGCCCGTGCAACTTCCAGCCCCATTTGAAGAAGCCCTGAGTCATGACACAGCTAACCCACATTAACGCCGCCGGCGAAGCCCATATGGTCGACGTTTCCGCCAAGGCCGAAACGGTGCGTGAGGCGCGCGCCGAAGCCTTCGTCGACATGCTGCCCGCCACGCTGGCGATGATCGTCGACGGCAGCCATCACAAGGGCGACGTGTTCGCCACGGCGCGCATCGCCGGCATTCAGGCGGCCAAACGCACCTGGGAACTGATCCCGCTGTGCCACCCGCTGATGTTGAGCAAGGTCGAAGTGCAGCTGGAGGCGCAAACGGAGCACAGCCGGGTGCGCATTGAAACCTGCTGCCGGCTGACCGGCAAAACCGGCGTCGAGATGGAGGCGCTGACCGCCGCCTCGGTGGCGGCATTGACCATCTATGACATGTGCAAAGCGGTACAGAAAGACATGGTGATCGGCCCGGTGCGCCTGCTGGCGAAAAGCGGCGGCAAATCCGGCGATTTTAAGGTGAACGCATGATCGATATTCTTTTTTTCGCGCAGGTGCGCGAACTGGTGGGCACCGGCGCGCTGTCGATGCCGGCGGATTACCCGACCGTCGAGGCGCTGCGTCAGGCGCTGTGCGCGCGCGGCGATCGCTGGGCGCTGGCGCTGGAGTCCGGCAAACTGCTGGCGGCGGTCAATCAGTCGCTGGTGGCGGCGGATCACCCGCTGCGCGCCGGCGATGAAGTGGCCTTCTTCCCGCCGGTTACCGGGGGGTAAGCATGGAAAACACCCGCATTCGCGTGGGCGAAGCGCCGTTCAACGTCGGCGACGAGTATCAGTGGCTGGCGCAGTGCGACGCCGACGGCGCGGTGGTGACCTTCACCGGCAAGGTGCGCAACCATAACCTCGGGGACGACGTCAGCGCGCTGACGCTGGAACACTACCCCGGCATGACCGAGAAGGCGCTGGCGGAGATCGTGGCCGAGGCGCGCAGCCGTTGGCCGCTGCAGCGCGTGACGGTGATCCACCGCGTTGGCGCGCTGTATCCCGGCGACGAGATCGTGTTCGTCGGCGTGACCGGCGCGCACCGCGGCATGGCGTTCGCCGCCAGCGAGTTCATCATGGACTACCTGAAGACCCGCGCGCCGTTCTGGAAGCGCGAAGCGACCGGCCAGGGCGATCGTTGGGTGGACGCTCGCGACAGCGATCGTCAGGCCGCGCAGCGCTGGCATGACGCGGCTAAATAACGCCTCAACAGCGGAAACAAATCAAGACCTTTGCCGCTTTCGCGCGGCCTATTCTGTGGTACGCTTATAGCAGGCGAAGCCCCGTTTACGGGGCTTCGGAATCTTGTTTACAACGCAAAAGGTAACCGTCATGGACCGATATCCACGCTCTAATGGTTCAATCGTCGAACGTGCCAACAGCGGCATTCAGGCCTACATGGCGCAGGTTTACGGCTGGATGACCTGCGGTCTGCTGCTGACGGCGTTCGTTTCCTGGTATGCGGCCAATACGCCCGCGATCCTCAATTTCATCTTCTCCAGTCAGATCACCTTCTTCGGTCTGATCATCGCCCAGTTGGCGCTGGTGTTCGTGATTTCCGGCATGGTCAACCGCCTGAGCGGCGCGGTGGCCACCTCGCTGTTCATGCTGTACTCGGCGCTGACCGGGCTGACGCTGTCGAGCATCTTCATCGCGTACACCTACAGCTCGATCGCCAGCACTTTCGTAGTCACCGCCGGCATGTTCGGCGCCATGAGCCTGTACGGCTACACCACCAAGCGCGATCTGAGCGGCTTCGGCAGCATGTTGTTCATGGCGCTGATCGGCATCGTGCTGGCTTCGCTGGTGAACATCTGGCTGAAAAGCACCGCGCTGATGTGGGCGATTACCTACATCGGAGTGGTGGTGTTCGTCGGCCTGACCGCGTACGACACGCAGAAACTCAAGGCGATGGGCGAGCAGCTGAACGCCGATGATAAAGACGGCTTCCGCAAGTACGCCATCGTCGGCGCGCTGACGCTGTATCTCGACTTCATCAACCTGTTCCTGATGTTGCTGCGCATTTTCGGCAACCGCCGCTAAATCCCTTGTCTTTCAAGCCTTAGGGTATTTGGCGATCAAAAAGCTCTGCATGTGACATGCAGAGCTTTTTTTATGCGATCTTGCGGCGGAACAGCGCGTAGGCGGCGCTGCCGGTGGTGGCGGTGATCACCAGCAGCGGCCACAGGCTGCGCCAGATAATGCTGAAGCTGGCGTCCTTCAGGTAGATCTGCTTGGTGATGTCGGTGAAGTGGCGTATCGGATTCACCCAGGTCAGATCCTGCAGCCACACCGGCATATTCTCCACCGGCGAGACATACCCCGAGAGCAGGATCGCCGGCATCATGAACACGAACACGCCGATAAACGCCTGCTGCTGAGTGGCGCACAGCGACGAGATCAGCAGGCCGAAACCGACCAGCGACAGCCCGTAGATCAACATGGTGGCGTAGAACAGCAGCAGCGATCCGGCGAACGGGATCTGATACAGGAAGATGCCGATCAACAGCACGATGCTGGCCTGGAAGCTGGCGACGATCAGCGCCGGCACCGCCTTGCCGATAAAGATCTGCCAGGTGGTGAGCGGCGAGACCAGCAGCTGTTCCAGCGTGCCCTGTTCACGTTCGCGCGCCACCGACAGCGAGGTGACGATCAGCACGCCGATGGTGGTGATCATGGCGATCAGCGACGGCACCACGAACCATTTGTAGTCCAGATTCGGGTTATACCAGTTGCGCACCACCAGTTCGCTGTTGTTGGGTTTCGCGCGCTTGCCGAGCAGCTCGTTCTGATATTCCTGCACGATCTGCTGTACGTAGTTGGCGGCGATCTGCGCGCTGTTGGAGTTGCGCCCGTCGAGCAGCAGCTGCAGCGGCGCGGTGTTGCCGGTGGCGATATCGCGCGAGAACTGCGCCGGGAAGCGGATCAGCAGCAGCGCCCGCTGGTTGTCGATGGTGGTCTTTATCTCCTGCGGATTGCGCAGCAGCAGGACATGGGAGAAGGCTTTGGCCTTGGCGAAGCGTTGGGTCAGCTCTACCGAGGCCTGGCCGCTGTCCTCGCTGTAGACCGCGATGGTGGCGTTGGTGACTTCCAGCGTCGCGGCGAACGGGAACAGCAGCACCTGCAGGATCACCGGCATGATCAGGATGGCGCGGGTTTGCGGATCGCGCAGCAGCGCCTGCATTTCCTTGATGATGAGCGTCAACAGACGGTGAAACATCACTCTTTCTCCTCAATCCAGCCGGCGCTGGGTTTTCCAGGCCGTCAGGCCGATGAACACCACGGCGGAAGCGATCAGGAACAGCAGATTGATCAGCAGCACGGTGCCGACGTTGCCCGCCAGGAACAGCGTTTGCAGCGTGCTGACGAAGTAGCGCGCCGGAATGATGTAGGTCACCGCGCGTACGATGGCCGGCATGCTGTCGATCTGGAAGATGAAGCCGGACAGCATGATCGACGGCAGGAAGGCGGCGTTCAGCGCCACCATCGCCGCGTTGAACTGGTTGCGGGTGAGGGTGGAGATCAGCAGGCCCATGCCGAGGGTGCTGGCGAGGAACAGGCTGCTGATCAGCAGCAGGATCGGCAGCGAACCGCGATAGGGCACGCCGAGCACCCAGATCGCCACCGCCATGCACAGCGCCATGGCGATCATGCCGAGGAAATAATACGGGATCAGCTTGGAGAGCAGCAGCTCGCTGCGCGTCACCTGGGTGGAGAGCAGGGCTTCCATGGTGCCGCGCTCCCATTCGCGGGCGATCACCAGCGAGGTGAGAATGGCGCCGATCACCGTCATGATGATGGTGATGGCGCCGGGAATGATGTAGTGCCGGCTGATGGCCGCCGGGTTGAACCAGTAGCGCATCTGCACGTCAATCAGCGGCTTGTCGTTGCTCCCCCGATCGGCGGCGCGCTGCTGCTGCCAAACTTGCCATACGCCCTGGGCATAGCCCTGCACGAAGTTGGCGGTGTTCGGCTCGCTGCCGTCGGTGATCACCTGGATGGGGGCACTGTCGTGCGGGCGCGCCATGCGCTGGTCGAAATCCACCGGGATCACCACCAGGCCGCGGATTGTGCCGGCCTGCATCTGCTGGATCAGCTGCCGGCGGTTGTCGCTGATGGTCGGTTCGATATAGGGCGAACCGGCGAACGCCTGGGCCAGATCGCGCGCGTCTTCGCTCTGTTGCTCCATCAGAATGCCCAGATGCAGCTTGCTGGAGTCCAGGTTGATGCCGTAGCCGAAGATAAACAGCAGCATCAGCGGGATAACGAAGGCGATCAGGCCGCTGCTGGGATCGCGCAGTATTTGCCGCGTCTCCTTCAGGCACAGCGCGCGCAGTCGGCGCCAGGAGAAGCCGCCGTCGTCGATTGGGGCTCGGTTGTCGCTCACCGCGGTTCCTCCTCGTCGTAGCCCTGCACCAGTTCGATAAACGCCTGTTCCATCGAGGGGTTGGGGTTGTCGTCGCGCGCTACCTGTTGTTTGAGATCGTCCGGCGTGCCGGCGGCGATGATCTTGCCGCGATACACCAGGCCGATGCGGTCGCAGTATTCCGCCTCGTCCATAAAGTGGGTGGTCACCATCACCGTGACGCCCTTGTCGACCATGCCGTTGATGTGCAGCCAGAACTCGCGCCGCGTCAGCGGATCGACACCGGAGGTCGGTTCGTCGAGGAACAGAATATCCGGTTCGTGCATCAGCGCGCAGGCCAGCGCCAGGCGTTGCTTGAAGCCGAGCGGCAGGGCATCCGGCGTCTGATCGAGGATCGGCGCGAAGTTGAAGGCGCGGGACATCTCGTCGATTTTGTCGCGCTGCGCCTTGCCGCTCAGGCCGTAGACCCCGGAGAAGAACTTCAGGTTCTGCGCCACCGTCAGGTTGCCGTACAGCGAGAATTTTTGCGCCATGTAGCCGAGGCGTTGGCGCGCCTTGCCGGAACTGGTCTTCAGATCCATCCCCAGCACCAGCGCCTTGCCGCCGGACGGCACCAGCAGGCCGCACATCATTTTGAAGGTGGTGGACTTGCCGGCGCCGTTCGGGCCGAGCAGGCCGAAGATTTCGCCGCGCCGCACCTGAAAATCGACGTGATCGGTGGCGGCGAAATCGCCGAATTTCTTGGTCAGCTGCACCGCTTCGATTACCGTTTCACCGCTTTCTCCGTCAACGGTCGGCATGATCTCCGCCAGAGCCGAGCGATGGTTGGGGCCGCCGCCGAGCAGATCGATAAACGCATCCTCGAAGCGCGGATCCGCTTCGTCCAGTTCGGCGTCCGGCAGATCCAGCGCCTGCAGCAGCTGCCGGTGATCTTCGCCTTCTTTCAGGATCAGGCGCAGGTACTTGCCCTGGATCACGCCGTCGGTGACCGCCGGCAGGCAGATCGCCCGCTGCAGCAACGATCGATGGCTGCCGGGCGGCGCGGCGATCAATACCGTGCGTCCGGCCATGCGCTGGGTCAGATCCTGCGGCGCGCCGCTGAACAGCAGCTCGCCCTCGTTGAGCAGCAGCACTTCGCGACACTGCTCGGCCTCGTCGAGATAAGAGGTGCTCCACAGGATCAACATGCCGTCATTGGCCAGCTCGTGCACCATGCGCCACAGCTCGCGGCGCGAGATCGGATCGACGCCGACGCCCGGTTCGTCCAGCAGCAGCACCTGGGGTTCGCCCACCAGCGTGCAGGCCAGTCCCAGTTTTTGCTTCATACCGCCGGACAGCTTGCCCGCCAGACGCTCGGTGAAGCGGGTCAGATCGGTGAATTTCAGCAGCCGTTCGAAGGTCTGGCGGCGAAGATCGCCGGTGACGCCGCGCAGATCGGCGTACAGCGTCAGGTTCTCCATCACCGTCAGATCCTCATACAGCCCGAACTTCTGCGGCATGTAGCCGAGGATCGCATGCAGTTGGCGATCCTGGCCGATCGGATCCAGCCCGGCGACCCGCAGTTTGCCGCTGCTGGGCTTCAGCAGCCCGGCCAGCATGCGCAGCAGTGTGGTTTTGCCGGCGCCGTCCGGGCCGACCAGCCCGATGACCGCGCCGCTGCGCAGGGTGGTGGTCAGGCTGGCGACCGCCGGTTTCTCAAGCGACGGGAAGCGCTTTTCCAGCCCTGCCAACTCGATGGTGTGCGCCTGTTCCATGGCCGGCCTCAGGGTTTGGCGAAGCGCAGGGTGACCGGCATGCCCTGACGCAGCGCATCGTCGGCGTCGGTGACGATCACCCGCAGGCGATACACCAGATCGGTGCGCAGATCCGGCGTTTCAACGCTTTTCGGCGTGAATTCCGCGGTCGGTGAGACGAAACCGATCTTGCCGTGGTAAGGCTTGCCGGGGCGGCCGTCGGTGTAGATCTCCAGCTCGGTGCCGGGCACCGCCTGGTTCAGGCTGGTTTCGTTGACGTAGGCGCGCACCCACACCGGCCGGGTCAACGACAGGGTGAACACCGTGCCGCCGGCGCCGAGCATAGTGCCCGGCTCTACCGCACGGGTCAGCACCGTGCCGGCGGAAGGGGAGAGCAGCGTGGCGTCTTGCAGGTTCAATTGCGCCTGCGCCAACGCCGCTTCGCTTTGCGCCACCTCGGCCTTGGCCTGTTCAATTTCTTGCGGGCGGTTGCCGCTGCGGTATTGCGACAGTTTGTCTTTCGCCGCTTGCAGATTGGCCTGCGCCTGATTGCGGGCGGTGCGCGCATCCTCCAGCGCGTCGGCGGAGGTGGCGTTTTTCGCCCACAGCCCTTGCTGGCGCTTCAGGAAACTGTCGGCGTAGGCGAAAGCGGACTGGCGCTGCGCCATTTCTGACTGCACCTGGGCTATCTCTTCGCTGCGATAGCCAGCCTGCAGCAGCGACAGTTTGGCGCGCGCGCTGCCGACGTTGGCTTCGGCCTGTTGCAGCGCGTTGCGGTAGGGAGCATCGTCCAGTTTGCCGAGCAGCTGGCCCGGCTGAACGCTATCGCCTTCATCCACCGTCAGCGACGCCAGGCGGCCATCGACGCGAAAGCCGAGGTTGACCGTGCGGATGTCGACGTTGCCGTACAGCGTCAGCGGCTTATCCTGCTGTTGTTGGTAATGCCATACCCCGTAAGCGACGGCCGCGATCAGCAGAATCAACAACACGATCAAGGCACTGCGTTTTTTGTTCATAACACTCCCTGCCTGAATTTACGCGCCGTGACGTTGGCGCAGCCCAATAACTAAAATCTCGATATGCTCGCTCAGCACCGCCGCGATTTGCGCCGCTTCGCCCTCACCAATCTCTTGCCAGCCGGCCTGACGGCGGATGGTCTCCCGCGCTACGCGGAACGACAGCACCTCGCCGATCAGCGCATGGGTATGCAACACGAGGCGGGCAGCGCGTTCGTCGATGCCGGTGGCGGCCGACAGCAGGCGGCACAGCCGTTCGTGCATCGGCGCGATCACCTGGCGGTGGATCAGCGGGTAGGCGTCGGTTGGGGCAAGCTGTTCGCGCGACATGATTTTGCTCAGATTCAACGTGTGCGGCTGGGTCATCAGCTCGCTGAAGGCCAGCAGGCCACGCTGCAGCAAACGCAGCGCCGCGTCGGGCGATCGCTGTGCGGCAGGCTGCTGCCCAAAGCGATCGACCTCTTCGGCCAGCGGGGCGAATGCCTGCTGGATGAAATCGGCGAGCGACTGCGCCACGGCCAGATACAGCCCCTCTTTGGAGCTGAAGTAGTAGGTGATGGCGGCGATATTCTGGCCGGCGCGCTGGGCAATATCGCGGGTGGTGGCGCCCTGCAGGCCATATTCACCGAACAGGTCGGTCGCCGCGGCGAGCAGTTGCCGACGCGTTTGCTCGCCGCGCGCCCGGCCGGCGGCCTGATGAGGGACGGAAGCTGGCATAGGTCACGCTCAAAGTTAATCAATCATATGATTAACTTTATGCCAGATTGTTTAAAACGCAACCGCTAACCACAATGAGTTATGTGACCGACTTCAGATAATGCTGAATTTACGGCAGATTGTGCTCTCTGCACGTAAAAGTGCTTTTTATTGCGCGACTTCTGTTACAATCGCCGCCTGGTGCACTGCAGTTTGTGCCAATCCCTCGTGGTCATGCTTAATGCCCCGTCTGATCATCCTCCCAGGAAACTGCACCGAACACTGTTAGGTTAGGGGGGATCTGGAGTTTTTCTCTTTATGTCATTTGAAACCCTCGGCTTAAGTGCTGAAATTGTGCGCGCTGTTGAAGAACAGGGCTATCGCGAACCGACGCCAATTCAGCGTCAGGCTATCCCTGTCGTGCTGGAAGGTCGTGACCTGATGGCCAGCGCCCAGACCGGCACCGGTAAAACCGCCGGTTTTACCCTGCCGCTGTTGCAGCTGCTGAGCAAGCATGACCATCCGGTCAAAGGCCGTCGCCCGGTGCGCGCGCTGATCCTGACGCCAACCCGTGAGCTGGCGGCGCAGATCGGCGAAAACGTCGATGCCTACAGCAAACACCTGCGCCTGCGTTCGCTGGTGGTGTTTGGCGGCGTGAGCATCAACCCGCAGATGATGAAGCTGCGCGGCGGCGTCGATATCCTGGTGGCGACGCCGGGTCGTCTGCTGGATCTGGAACATCAGAACGCGGTTGACCTGTCCAAAATCGAAATTCTGGTGCTGGACGAAGCGGACCGCATGTTGGATATGGGCTTTATCCACGACATCCGCCGCGTGCTGGCCAAGCTGCCGGCCAAGCGCCAGAACCTGCTGTTCTCCGCAACCTTCTCCGACGACATCAAGGCGCTGGCCAACAAACTGCTGCATAACCCGGCCTCGGTGGAAGTGGCTCGCCGCAATACCGCGTCCGAGCAGATCGAGCAGAGCGTGCACTTCGTCGACAAGAAGCGTAAGCGGGAACTGCTGTCGCAGATGATCGGCGAAGGCGACTGGAAACAGGTGCTGGTCTTTACCCGCACCAAGCACGGCGCCAACCACCTGGCGGAACAGCTGAACAAAGACGGCATCACCGCCGCGGCGATCCACGGCAACAAGAGCCAGGGCGCCCGTACCCGTGCGCTGGCCGATTTTAAAGACGGCCGCATCCGCGTGCTGGTGGCGACCGACATTGCGGCGCGCGGTCTGGATATCGACCAGTTGCCGCACGTGGTGAACTACGAGCTGCCTAACGTGCCGGAAGACTACGTGCACCGCATCGGCCGTACCGGCCGCGCGGAGCGTACCGGCGAAGCCATCTCGCTGGTGTGCGTGGATGAACACAAGCTGCTGCGCGACATCGAGCGTCTGCTGAAGCGTGAAATTCCGCGCATTGCGCTGCCGGGCTACGAGCCGGATCCGACCATCAAGGCCGAGCCGATCATCAACGGCCGCCAGGGCGGCGGACGCGGCGCGCCGCGCGGCAACGGCGGTGGCCAGCGTTCCGGTAACGGCGGCGGTCAGCGCAGCGGTAACGCCAACGGCAGCCAGCGTGAAAACCGTGGCAACGGTAACGGCAACGCTCGCCCGCAGGGTGACGGCCAGCGCCGTTCCGGCGCGCCGGCCTCGCGTCGCCCGCGCAACCGCAAACCGGCCGAATAAGCCCGATTGCGCAAAAGCAAGCCGCCTGTATGGGCGGCTTTTTTTTTGCCTGGCGGAACGGCATTTTCGTACTAGGCTGGACGGTGGCTATCCCTACATTCCAGGAGACGGAGATGAAATTGAAGTGCGCAATTCTTGATGATTACCAGCAGGTGGCGCTCAAGATGGCGGACTGGTCGGCGCTGGCCGATCGGGTGGAGGTGTCCGCCATCAGCGCGCACTTTACCGATGAGGCGGAGCTGGCGGTGCATCTGCAGGAATGCGACATTCTGGTCATCATGCGCGAGCGCACGCCGATAACCGCCTCGCTGCTGGCGCGGTTGCCGCAGCTGAAGCTGCTGATCACCTCCGGCATGCGCAATGCCGCTATCGATTTGGCCGCCGCCGCCGAGCGCGGCGTGGTGGTGTGCGGCACTGCCAGCGGGTCGGCCGCGCCGATGGAGCTGACCTGGGCGCTGCTGCTCGGGCTGGCCAAGCATATCGTGCCGGAAAGCGTCGGGCTGCGGAACAACGGCCCGTGGCAGCTGGGCTTGGGCGTCACGCTGCAGGGGAAGACGCTGGGGCTGCTGGGGCTGGGCAAGATCGGCGGCCAAATGGCCAAGGTGGCACAGGCGTTCGGCATGCGGGTGCTGGCCTGGAGCCAGAACCTGACGGCGGAACGGGCAGCGCAGGAGGGCGCCCTGCTGGCACCGTCCAAACGGGCGCTGTTCGAGCAGAGCGATTTTGTCTCCATTCACCTGGTGCTGAGCGATCGCAGCCGCGGGCTGGTAGGGCGGGACGAATTGACGGCGATGAAACCCACCGCTTACCTGATCAACACCTCGCGCGCGGGGATCGTCGATCGGGCGGCGCTGGTGGACGTGCTGCAACAGCGGAAGATTGCCGGCGCCGGGCTGGACGTGTTCGAGACGGAGCCGCTGCCGGCCGACGATGTGTTTCGTCAACTGCCCAACGTGCTGGCGACGCCGCATGTGGGTTACGTGGCGGACGATAACTACCGCGCCTACTTCACCGAGGCGGTTGAGGACATTGCGGCGTTTCTCGCCGGTCAACCGATCCGTAGGCTGGGCTGATGGCGTTTTTAATGCCCGCAGAGGCTTGTCTGGCGCGGGCATTCACCCGTATCATTGCGGGTCTTTTTTTAGCTGGGATTGGTCATGCGCGTATTATTGGCTCCGATGGAGGGCGTTCTCGACTCTTTGGTGCGTGAATTACTCACCGAAGTGAACGACTACGATCTGTGCATCACCGAATTTTTGCGCGTGGTCGATCAGCTGCTGCCGGCCAAGTCGTTCTATCGGCTGTGCCCGGAGCTGCGTCACGCCAGCCGCACGCCGTCGGGCACGCTGGTGCGGGTACAGCTGCTGGGGCAGTACCCGCAGTGGCTGGCGGAGAACGCCGCGCGCGCGGTGGAATTGGGCTCTTACGGCGTCGATCTCAACTGCGGCTGCCCGTCCAAGCTGGTGAACGGCAGCGGCGGCGGGGCGACGCTGCTCAAAGATCCGGAATTGATCTACCAGGGGGCCAAAGCGATGCGCGCGGCGGTGCCGGCCCATCTGCCGGTCACGGTGAAGGTGCGCCTGGGCTGGGACTCTTCCAATCGCAGCTTTGAAATCGCCGATGCGGTGCAGCAGGCGGGCGCCAGCGAACTGACGGTGCACGGTCGCACCAAAGAGGACGGCTATAAGGCGGATCGCATCAACTGGGCGGCGATCGGCGAGATCCGTCAGCGGCTGAGCATCCCGGTTGTCGCCAACGGCGAGATCTGGGATTACCAGAGCGCGCAGGATTGCCTGCAGACGACCGGCTGCGACGCCATCATGCTGGGGCGCGGCGCGCTCAACGTGCCGAACCTGAGCCGGGTGGTGAAATATAACGAACCGCGCATGCCCTGGCCGCAGGTGGTTGAGCTGCTGCAAAAATACGTCCATCTGGAAAAGCAGGGCGACACCGGCCTGTATCACGTGGCGCGCATTAAACAGTGGCTGGGTTATTTGCGTAAAGAATATGATGAAGCAACTGAACTGTTCAGCGAAATACGCGCGCTGACGACGTCCGGGGATATTGCGCGCGTCATCTGCCGCAGCTGAAAATAAACCCGCGCGTGGCGGGTTTATTTAAATCGGCATTATCAGGCGGCTTTATCAAGACGGTTTAATTCTATCTCGATATCCTGAATGGTTTTTTCCAGCCCTTCCAGACAGGCGCCCTGTTTATTCAATAGGTCGTTAATGGCTTCGGCGAATGCCTTATTTTTGCATTCCCCCTGATCGAAGGCCAGCCAGTGTGCGGAGAGCGTCTCGATATTCGATTGCGCGTAGTGGCGCATTTCCTTCAGCTGGGAAGCGACGTTGCGTAAATTATCCAGCTGCGCCTGTGCGTTTGCATTGTTGCTCATGAATTTCTCCTTGAGTTGGCCGTTAAATAATTTCGACTGCGGGATTAAGCTTACCCCATATAAATAAAAATATCACCCTTGGTGGCCCAGGTAGTTATTTTTTAATGAATGCGGATATATTTATTTCTCGGTTGAACAAGGACTTGGGTGGAATTGTAAAAATAGATAAATACGGTGTTTTTGGCGATTATTTTCGGCCATCCCGTTCGGGATGGCCGTTATTCTACCCCTTAAGCGTGAGGCCGACTATGCCGCGTCCGCCAGCATAAACATGCCGTAGGGGTGAATTTCCAGATAATACTGCTCGCCGACGTTCGGTTGCAGGCGGGTGGCGTTAACCTGCAGCAAAATCTGTTGCCCGTGCCACGCCACCGTCACCTCATACTGCGGCCCCATGTAGGCGACATGCTGGATCTCGCAGCGCTGGCTTTCCTCGCCATGCTCGCTCAGCGTGATCGCTTCCGGTCGCACGCCCACCGTGCCGGCGCCCTGGGCGGCAAAATGCGCCGGGCGCGGCAGGCGATAGCCGCTGATATCGACATGATCGGCGCTGAAGCTGGCCGGGAACAGGTTGGCGTCCCCCATAAAGCTCGCCATAAAGCGCGAGGCGGGCTGCCGATAGAGATCCTGCGGCGAGCCCATCTGCATGATATGCCCCTTGTTCATCACCAGTACGGTGTCGGAGACTGCAAAAGCCTCGCTCTGATCGTGAGTGACGTACAGCGACGTGATATCAAACTGCTTTTGCAGCTCGCGGATCTTTTCGCGCATGCTGCGGCGCAGGTTGGCGTCGAGGTTGCTCAACGGCTCGTCGAACAGCAGCACTTTCGGCTTGAGGATCAGCGCGCGCGCCAGCGCCACGCGCTGCTGTTGGCCGCCGGAGATCTGATCGACATAGCGATCGTCGAACCCCGCCAAGTCCACCATCGCCAGCGCTTCCTGCACGCGCGCTTTCACTTCGGCGCGCGGAATGCCGAGCATCTTCAGGCCATAGCCGACGTTCTCCCCCAGCGACATGTGCGGGAACAGGGCATAAGACTGGAATACCATGCAGATGTCACGCTGCTGGATGGAACGATGGGTGACGTCTTCACCATCAATGAATATCTGCCCGTCGCTCGGTTTTTCCAGCCCGGCGACCAGGCGCAAAATGGTGGTCTTGCCGCAGCCGGAAGGGCCGAGCAGCGTCACCATTTGCCCCCGTGGGATGGTGAGCGTGATGTTATCGATTACCGTGTTGCTGCCGAACCGTTTGGAGACGTTACGCAGTTCAACGAAATTTTTCTGGCTCATCATGGGCTCCATTACGCCTGGTTTTTGGCTTTTGAACGGGAGATGCGTGCCTCGCCGATCAGCCAGTCAAAGAGGAAAATAATCGCCAGCATCACCACGATCAGAATTGAACCGTAGGCGATCGCCACGCCGTATTCGCCGTCTTCCACGCGGTTGAGGATGTAGGCGGTGGCCACGCGGGTATCGGGGGTGACCAGGAAGACGATGGCGCTGACGGTGGTGATGGCGCGCACGAAGCTGTAGATCAGCGCCGACAGGATAGCCGGGCGCAGCAGCGGCAGCAGGATGTGCGTGATGGTGCGCAGCGAGCCGGCGCGCAGGCTGAGCGAGGCTTCGTCCAGCGATTTGTCTATCTGGCCCAGCCCGGCGATCCCGGCGCGAATGCCCACCGGCACGTTGCGCATCACCATCGAAATAATCACGATGGCGGCCGTCCCGGTGAGGTACACCGGCGCGCCGTTAAAGGCGAGAATGTAAGAGACGCCGGCCACGGTACCCGGCACCGCAAAGCACAGCATGGTGGTGAACTCGATGGTCTTTTTGCCCTTGAACTGTTGGCGCACCACGATCCAGGCGATCAGCAGGCCGAACGCGGCGGTGATCGGCGCGGCGATCCCGGCGTACAGCAGCGTGTCGAGCAGCGAAGGCCACGCGCCGTCGCTCATGCCCTGGCCGAACAGTTTGATGAAGTTATCCAGCGTCAGCGTGTAATCCACTCCCCAGTTGACGGTGAAGCTGCCGTAGAAAATGCTGCCGTAAAGCAGGGCGTTAAAGGCTACCCACACCGCCAGTAGTGCGATCACGCCCCACACCAGCGTGACCGGCAGCGGCTGCACGTCGCCGCGATACGATTTGCCGGACACGGTGACGTAGGAACGTTTGCCGATCCACATATACTGAATGCAGAACACCAGCAGCGAGAACAGCAGCAGGAAGGCGCCGAGGGTGCTGGCGGCCTGATAATCGAGCTGCGAACCGGTGATGTAAAAATAGATTTGCGTCGCCAGCACGTCGAAGTTGCCGCCGAGCACCAGCGGGTTGCTGAAATCAGCCAGCGATTGCACCACCACGATCAAAAACGCGTTGGCCAGCGCCGGTTTCAGCAGCGGCACGAACACGCCGTTAAAGGTTTGCCAACGGCTGGCGCGCAGGGTGTAGGAGGCTTCTTCCAGCGAAGGATGAATGGTCTTGATCGCGCCGTCGAGGATCATGAACGCCATCGGCGTGAACGCCAGCACCTGCGCCAGCCAGATGCCGGTAAAGCCGTACAGCCAGTTGGTGTTGGTCAAACCGAACCAGGCCACCATCCACTCGGTGACGTAGCCGGAGCGCCCCATCATCAGCGTGACCCCCAGGCCGACGACGAACGGCGGCGTGACGATGGGCAAGATGGAGAAGATGCGGCCGATAATGGCGCTGCGCTTGGCGATGCGGGTAGTGTAAATTGCCAGCACCAGGCCGAAAAAGGTGCAGCCGGCGCCCACCGCGATCGACAGGGCGATGGAGTTGAGGATCACCTGAATGATATGCGCCTGCGACAGCACGTTCATAAAGGCCAGCGGCGCGAAAGCGCCCGTCTGGTCGGTGAACATCGGAATGAAAATCGCGATGCTCGGCCAGACGATGAAGACGCCGATCAGCGCCACGATGGTGACCAGCGCGCCGATAACGAAACGGTCGCCGCCCAGCCAGTCGAGGCGGGTCAGCGCCAGCGTCATGATGGCGCCCAGCGCGGTCAACTGCACCAGGGTGGCGTAGCCTAAACCGCGTCCCGCCACCGTGGCGCTGACAACGATAAAGGCCATGCACAGCAGCGCCCAGCCGGCATCGAACGCGTGGCGGCGCCGCTGCTCACGGCCCGCCGCAGCGTAAGGGCGCAGCAGCAGCAGGCTCGGCAGCAGGCACCAAAGCCAGCTGATATTGCGGTGTGACCAGCCGTAGGCCGCGAGGATCTCTTCGCCGGTGGACTCCAGCAGGCCGTAATCCAGGCTCCAGCTCGGCAGCAGGGCGAACGCCAGCCAGCCAAGCAAAACCCAAAGGGATATCGCATCTCGTTTTTTCACGAGATGGAGTGCATGTGTATGTGACATAAGTTTCCCGGATGTTCAGGCCGGGCAAGCCGTGAGGCTTACCCGGCAACAGGCGCAGAATGTGGGCTTATTTACCCATCTTGACTTCGCTGACCCATTTATTGATCAGCGCCTTACGGACCTCGGTCGAGCCGTATTTGTCCATGTCGTAGTTGATCAGCTTCAGGTCGTCGAGCTTCAGCGAGTTCGGCGAGGTATCGGCGGTGGTGTTGGTCAGGATCTGATAGGACTTGCCTTGCTTCCACGCCAGCTCCTGCGCCTCTTTCGACAGCACCCAATCCACGAACAATTTGGCGTTGTCGAGGTTGCGCGCGCCTTTGAGGATGCTGACGCCGCCGATTTCGTAGCCGGTGCCTTCACACGGCGAGATCAGCTCAAGCGGCGCGCCCTGTTCCTTTTCGAGCGAGTAATCATGCAGGAAACCGATGCCGATCGCCGTTTCGCCGCGGGCGGCGTTGCGCGCCGGGGCAATGCCGGACTTGGTGTACTGCGAGACGTTGGCGTTCAGCTGTTTGAGGTAAGCGAACGCCTGATCGTCTCCCCACAGTTGGGCAAAGGTCGCCAGCGCGGTGTAGGCGGTGCCGGAGCTTTGCGGATCGGCGATTTGAATCTCGCCTTTGTATTCCGGCTTGGTCAGGTCTTTCCAGCACTTGGGCACCGGCAGGTTTTTCTCTTTCAGGCGCTGGGTATTGACGCCAAAGCCGAGAATGCCGACGTAGACCGCCGAGGAGTAGTTGCCTTTCAGCTTGGCCGGATCGCGGAATTGCGTCATCACCTGGTCGAGATTCGGCGATTTGTACGGCTGCAGCAGCCCCATTTCACCGGCCTGGGATTGCGGATCGAGCGTACCGCCGTACCAGACGTCCGCCTGCGGGTTCTTCTTCTCGGCGTCCACTTTCGCCAGCGTACTGCCGGATCCGTTGCGGATGAACGCGGTTTTCACGTCATATTTCTCGCCGAAGGCTTTGGTTTCCGCTTCGCACATTTCATTGGTGGCGCTGCAGTAGACCACCAGGCGGCCCTTGGCGTGCGCGGCGCCGCTTAGGGTCGCCAGCGCGATGCCGGACGCTATCAGGGTAGTGAACCACGTTTTTTTCATTGTTTTATCCTTCTCTCGGTAGAGGTGGTAACGCTCGCCATCAGCAGCGGCATCAGCAATAAACCCATAAGAACAGCGGCGATCGACAGCAAACTGAACATGCCTGACCAGCCGTAGCCTTCGATGACCCGCGACAGCGGCCAGCCCGCCAGCGCTGCCCCCAGGTAGGCGAACAGGCCGAGAAAGCCGGTGATGGAGCCCGCGGCGCCTTTGTGCCCGCATTCCACGGCGGCGAGGCCAATCAGCATCTGTGGGCCGAAGACAAAAAAGCCCACCGTAAAGAAACAGCCCGCCAGCAGCGCGTAGTGATGCACCGGCGCCAGCCACAGCGCGGCGACGGAAACCATCAGCCCGAGCGTGAACAGCAGAATCATCGGCGCGCGCTGCCCGCCGAACAGCACATCCGAGCCCCAGCCGGCGAACAGCGCGCCGAGCAGGCCGCCTATCTCGAACAGCATCACCGTCGCATTGGCGCTGAGCAGGTTGACGCCGTGGCTTTCCGTCAGCCACAGGTTGCCCCAGTCGTTCAACGCAATGCGGATCAGGTAGACCAGCACGTAAGAGACGCCGAGCAACCAGATCATCGGGTTCTTCAGCATCGTGGTGCGCAACATTCGCCACAGCCCCATCGGCGGGCTTTGCTGTTCCTGGCGCAGCTCCAGCGGATCGTGGCGCCACTGGCCGACCGACGGCAGGCCTTCTTCCTGCGGCGTGCCTGTCAGCTGCCGCGTGAGCCAGATGCCCAGCACCATGCTGACGGCCCCCGGGATCAACATCGCCGCCTGCCAGCCCCAGCGCTGGGCGGCGAAGGCGCTGATCAGCGGCACAATCGCGCCGCCGAGGTTGATCGACATATTCCAGCAGCCCCACCAGAAGCCGCGCTCGTTGCGCGAATACCAGTGGGTCAGCAGCCGCGCGCAGGGCGGCCAGCCCCAGCCCTGAAAGAAGCCGTTCAGCGCCCAGACCGCCAGCAGCAGCGTCAGCGATTCGCCGAAGGCGAACGCCACGTTCAGCAAACCGGTGGCGAACAGGCCGATCCCCATAAACCCGCGCTGCCCATGGCCGTCGTGCCACAACCCGGCGACGAATTTCGACAGGCCGTAGCTCAGATAAAACAGCGAGCCGAGCAGGCCGATGTCTCCTTTATCCAGCCCCAAATCCGTTTGCAGCGCCGGCAGCACGTAATTCACGCTTTTGCGCGTCAGGTAAAAGGCGGCGTACCCGATGACCATGTACAGCAGCAGCCGCGGGCGCAGCGCACGGTAACGATGATCGATTTCAGATGCCGAGCGTGCTTGCATAGCCGCCTCCCTGGTGCTGACTATAAGAAGGTGAAAAGGAAAGGGGATGAGATAAAGTCCGGAGTGGCTAAGACTTTTTCCTAGTTAGTCGGCGGTTTGTTGCAAATTTGTGGGCAGGTTAACAATTACCCGGGTGCCGCGCTGCGTTTCCAGCGTCAGTTCGCCGCCGAGCGCGCTGACCCGTTCGCGCATTCCCTGAATGCCGAAGCCCGGCGCGTTGCCCGCATGGATGCCGACGCCGTTGTCCCGTACCTCGAGGTGCAACATGGCGCCTTGCTGATACAAAACGATGGCGACTTCGCTGGCCTCGGCGTGTTTGCACACGTTGTTGAGCAGCTCTTGCAGCAACCGGTAGAGGGTGAAGCGCACCGTCTCGCCGGCGGGCGTGTCGATCAGGCGGTAGTCGAAACGGCAACGGATGCCCCGTTCGCTAAAGGCGAATTCGCTCAGCAGGTGGTGAAGCGCGTCTTTGAACGCCAGCTCGTCCAGCGCGGGCGGGCGAAGTTGGCGCAGCAGCTGGCGTGTGGAGTGATGAATGCGCCGGGCGAGATCGCCTATCTGGTTCGCTGCGGCCTGGGTTTGCGCCGGATCGCGCGCCCGCTTGACCAGCTGCGACTGAATTTGAATGGCGGTGATGTTCTGGCCGATTTCATCGTGCAGCTCGCGCGCCAGGTTCTTTCGCGTGTCTTCTTCGGTGTGGATCAGTTTTTCGGTCAATGCCCGCCGCGTCGCCAACTCTTCTTCCAGGCGTCGGCGATAGTGGTGCAGGTTTTGCGCCAGGTGCTGCTGACGGCTGATGGCGATGCCCAGACCGATGCCGAGCAGCGCCTGGGTCGCCAGAAAGATTTCCAGCTCGACCAGATTGCCGAACCCCACACCGACCTGCCGCGCGATGGTGATCATCATGCTGCCGAGCAGGCCGGACAGCACGCCGCCCTGCCAACCGAACTTCCACGCCATCACCACGTTCGGCAAAAACACCACGATCAGCAGCAGGCGCTCGATTTCCGGCGACAGCACCATCTGCGTACCGATGCCGATAACGAAAAACAGGCTGCACCAGATGATTAAGGACGCGCGCAGCGGCGGGTTGGCGGTGTCCAGCCCCAGCAGATGGTAGCGGTGCTGCTGGCGCAGAAATTCAAAGATCAGGTAGACGAACGGGGTCAACAAAACACCGCCGGTAAACGACGCCAGGCCGAGCAGCATCGCCGGGCTGTGCGCGAAAGGTGAAAGCAGGGCGGTATTGAGCAGCGAGGCGGCGGTCACTGTGGCCAGCAGCAGCGTCAGCCGTTGCCAGTAGAGCGGAAAACGGCGCCAGACCCGTTGCGCGAGAAGAGCCGGGATCAGGGTGATGAACGGCGCGGCCAGCAGGCTGTAGCCGCTCAGCAGGCGTTCGCCGTGCAGCCAGAACAGCAGCAGCACCGGCGGTATTATCAGGGCGGGCCAATAGCGGCGCGCCAGCAGGATCAGCAGCGCGAGATAGACGCCGTGAGGCAGAAACAGCGCCGCCTGATTGCCGTTGTGGGTCAGGTAGAAACCGAGCGTCCACAGCATCAGCCAGCCGCTGCCCCAGGCCAACAGGATAAACAGCGAGATAACCCAGGGCCGGAAGCGGGGCGACATCAATGCCCCGCCAGCAGCTGATGGTCGAGGGCGAAATGCACCAGTTCAATGGTGCTGCTGCATTGCAGCTTGCCCAGGACGTTGGCGCGATGCACGTGCACCGTTTTGTGGCTGAGATCGAGCTTGAAAGCGATCTCCTTTACGCTGTCGCCTTTGACCAGCAGATCGAAGATCTCGCGCTCGCGCGGGGTCAACGCTTCCAGCGCCGTGGCCGGCTGCTCGCCGCCGCGCAGCGCCCGCAGCGCGTCGGCGCACAGGTAATGGCCGCCCATATCGACGGAGCGCACCGCCTGCACCAGTTCTTCCGGCCCGCAGCGTTTGGTCAGATAGCCGCTGGCGCCGGCATCCAGCGCGCTCTGCACGAAGGTGGGGGAGTCATAGATGCTGAGTATGATCGCGCGAAACTGCGGCTTCTGCGCCCGCAGGCGCTTCAACAGGCTCAGGCCGTTTTCATCCGGCATAGCGATGTCCATCACCGCGACGCTGACGTCGTCGCGCAGCAATGCCGGCCAGGCCGCCGCCGCGCTGCTGTATTGCCCCACCACGTCGAGATCGTCCTCGAGGCTGAGCAATTGCGCAAAGCCGGAGCGCACCACCACATGGTCATCCACCAGTATCACACGGATCATTTTCGCACTCTGTTGCCGAATCATGATCCTATGATGCCTGCCGCTGCGGTGCTGGCAATCAGCCAAGCGCGGTTATGCAATCGATGTAACAGAATTGTAATAAAAGGGCGCCGCCGGCGCCGTCAACGATCCAAATCGATGGCGAAATGCTGCCACAGCGCGGCGCGCCGTTCCTCTTCCGAATGCAACGTCGTTTCGTGGCGCTGGTGATCTTCGGTCACGATCAGTTTCATGTCGCTGAGGGTCACCCGGCCGTGGTCCGTCGGCCGTGAACACACCAGGCGCTGGGTGAAATGCGACTGCGGCGAGGTGCTGTGGAAGCGGCACATCTCGTCGAACTCGTGCAGCTCGCGCGGCTGAACGGTAAAGCGATACAGGGTTTTGGCATGCGAACGTTGGTCGCCGTTGCGGCGCTCCAGCAGGTAATACTCGCCTTCCCGCTCCAGGTGGAAGGTGCCGCTGGCCTGCGGTTGCGGCTCGGCGGCGACGATCTTCAGCGGCGTCAGGAAGGAATCGCCGAAACCGACGTCCACCAGCCAGGCCTGCTCCGCCAGATCCACCCGCAGCGCCAGATGGTCGTAGGGCGGGCCGAAATGGCCGTCGCGCGCGCGGATCTCGCCGGAGATGAAGCTCACCTTGAAACCGATCTCCCGCAGTAGCAGGGCGAACAGCGTGTTCAGCTCATAACAGAAACCGCCGCGGTTACGCTCCACCACCTTGCTGAACAGCGCTTCGGGCGCCAACTGAATGCCCTGATGATAAATAATGCTCAGGTTCTCGAACGGTACGCTCAGCATGTGGCGATGGTGCAGCTGTTGCAACGTGGGGAGATCGGGGCGGGCGGCGCCGGCAAAGCCGATATGCTGCAGGTAGCGTTGGGTATCCACAGGGTGTCTCGCATGAGAAAAAGTAGGCATAAAATAGCGGGCTTTGCGGCGTTTGTGAGCGCATTACGTGCTGCGCCACGGCAGCCGGATTATTTTCCCGACGGGCGTCTTAGGTAAAGCGCCGGGTTCAGTGAGCGCAGATGCATTTTCAGTACGGCACCCCGTTGAAAGAGATAGTTGAGTACGGTCAATGACAGCAGTTCGGTCAGCAAGGTGCTGTAAGCGGCGCCCATCATGCCGTATTGCCGAATCAGGCCGTATGACAGGGGAATGTTAATGATAAACACCAACAACATTTTGCGGGAAAGGAAGCCATAACCGGAAAACAGCACGATGTATTTATAGGCCACGGTCCCCAGGGCGGAGAGCAGGGTGGCGACGGCCAACACCCCCATGGCGGCATAGGCCGCCAGGTATTGCTCGCCGTACAACAGTGCGATGACCGGTTTGCCCAGCCAAACGATCCCGGCGACGATGGCTAAGGCGATGGCCAGCACCAACCCATTCAGTTTGGCCGCGGCGCGCATCGCGTCTTCGCGCCGATAGGCGAATATTTTCGCGAAGAACGAGGTGATGACGGCATCGGTAACGAACATCCAGGCGGTCGCCAGGGTAATGGCGACCGAGTAAATGCCCAGCACCGCGGCGGAAACGAACCACATCAAAAACAGCTGCGCCAGCCGGGTATAGATGGCGATGGAAACATTGGATACTGCCAACGGCAGGCCGCTGGCGAGCAGATAGCGCACATATTTGCGCCGAATACGGCCGGGGGCCGAAAAGCCCGGATGGCGGCGATGATAAAGGTGATGACGGATCAGATAGGGGATGAGGTACACCATCACGATAGGGATGGCCAGAAAGTACAGGTGCAGATCAAAAAACACGATCAGCCAGCGAGCCAACAATGCGCTGGCTAAGCCGGCCACGTTGGCCAGGGTATTGAAACGCGATTCCAGCCGGGCGTCATGGTAAATGGCGAAGACGTCTTTGAGTGAAAAAAACGAGGCCAGGAATGTGGCGGCGCAAAAGTAAAAGGTCGTGAAGTCTTCCCGCAGCCCGGTATAAAGCAAGATGATCGCAGAAAAGGCCAGGAAACAGGCTTGCCTCAGCCGGTTGGTGGAGAACATCAGCGCTGCGCCGGAGCGCGGATTACGGCTAATGCGTTTGAAGAGGATGGTGTCCGATCCCAGCAGCGCCAACGTTTGGGTAATGGCGAAAATCGCCGTGGCAAAGGTAATCTTTCCGAAGCTTTCCGGCCCAATATATTTGGCCATGTAGGCGGTGATGAATATAACGCCGAGGATTGATACCGTCTTTTCCGCTATCATCCAGGAAGCGTTTCTTATTATGCTGAAGTCTATGATCTTTAGTTTCACTGACGCTTCCCTGAACACCTTATGATATAGGATTATTCCGTTTTTTATCCTTTAATAATCACCAAGGCTTTTTTTATATTTTACAATTGAAGTCAATTGCATTTAAACTTTAGCTGGGTCTTTTGTTATGTTGGATTAATGGATGAATCAACGGAATGAGAAAATTCGTAAAATACCTCTATAAGGTTTCGCCTGACTTTATTTATTATCAGCTGTCGCATTATTTTGTTCACGGAAGCTTTGTCAACTTTTTGAATCCTAAAAGTTTTTCTGAAAGGATTTACCACAGAATGCGCTACCCGCGCGAAGAGTTCAGCCTGTTGGCGGACAAGGTGGCGGTGAGGGATTATATATCCAGTCGCGTTTCGGAAAAATACCTAACGCCGGTCATCATGATAACGGAGAACTTCACTGAGCAAGACTATTTGTCGTTGCCTCAATCTTTTGTTATCAAAACAAATAATGCCTCGCAGCAAGTTAAGATTGTCAGAGATAAAGCGCGAGTGAGTTATGATGAGATTGCAAGCACTCTCAAGAAATGGTCAAAAATAACGTATTGGAAGCGCTTTCGTGAGAAGCACTATGCGAAGATCCCACTGCAAATTGTGGTTGAAAACCTGTTGGACATCGAACGCGACGGTGAATTGATCGACTATAAAGTGCATGTTTTTAACGGCAGCCAGCCTTATCTGTTCGTGGAGTTGCTGCGGGGCGGCCCGGAGCCGACGTCGCTGGAGTTTTTGGACCGCCATGCGCATCACTGCTTTTTTACCCAGAAAGATATTCCCCAGATCAACACGTTGCACGCGAAGCCTGACTTTTGGGATGAGATGATTGAGGTCGCCCAAGCCGTTGCCGCCGATCTGGACTACTGCCGGGTCGATTTCTACCTGACGCAAGACAGGCTCTATATCGGCGAGCTGACGCTCACCCCCGGTGCAGGCAATGAAGTGTACCAACCGCGCGCCACGAACCTGCTGCTGGGCGAGCTGATGGCCAAAACCTGAACGCTATGCCGAGCGTTGGGCCAGTTCCCGCAGTCAGCCCAAAAACGCCGCGGCGTTCCTCTTCGAATGCAGTGTCGTTTCGTGGCGCAGGCGATCTTCAGTCATGAAGCGCATCCCAAGTTGGATGCGTTGAAAACAGGACAGGAAAGAAATAGCGGGAAAGCCACCGGCGCGTTCTACTGCATCGACGGCGGTTATTCCACGCATTAACAAAAACAGGCCCCTGATGGGGCCTGTGCAGTTACCAGGATTTATGCGGGTTGCGGGAGACGATGTCGATCTTTTGACACAGCAGTTTGGTAATGTCCACCGAGGTTGGCTGAGCGGCGCTGCCGACAAAGTTTTTCAGCACGATGGCGATGCGGGCGTAATTAACGTAGCCCTCAGGCAGCGGCAAATACTCGGCAACGTCGAGCGCGGTAATGCGATCCGAGGTCATCGTTGCTGAAGTGGTCGGGGTGACTGTGCCGGTGCGGCCCCACTGACAGACTTTTTCCAGCAAGGTGGTGACGCCGGCATCGCCGTTCAGCACATACTTTCCTTGGTAGGTGCCGATTGTGACATCAAGGCTGTTCTGGCCTTTTAGGTTTGCCAACGTGGCGCGCCACAGCACCAGATCGTTTTTCGCGATCGGGAAGTAGATCTCGATGCGCTTGTCGGCCGTTGTCGCCGTTTTGGTGGTGGCGGTGAGCACGCCGTTTTGCAGCGTTACTGCCAAATCGGCGGTTTCCGTTTGCGAAACGCGTGCGCCGCCGAAGGCGTAGACATTATTCAGCGCCAGCGCACTGCTCTCTTTCCAGGTGGGTTCCGGCAGATGGTTGACGCCATCGCCCAGATAGAGCAGACGCCACATGTTGACATAGCCAGGCGCGACGATCTTTTTCATTTCGATGTGGTTGTTGGACCAGCCTTTTTTAATGTCGGCGTTCACCAGATCGAACCCATCGATATAACATTTTCCGCTCAGATCGCTGGATTTATCGAAGTAGAAATATTCAACGTATTGATAAGGCACCTTGCTGCCGGTATCGGTGTTGTTAGTCATCACGCTGTGCCATTGGCTGTCTTTGATTTTTACCGTGCCGCCGTTGTCGCTGGTAAATACCGGTCGATAGTTGCGGCAGTTGGCGTTGCCCCATTCGAAGTGGCAGTTTTTAAAGTCAAGCGTGCCGCCTTTGAGATCAAACAAGCCGTAATCGGTATTGGCCAACTGTTCGGTTTCATTGTTAAAGCCGCTGTAATCGAAAGAGCAATCTCGGAAGGCCAAAGTATGCACGCCCTGATAGTAGTTTCGGCTGTCGCCGAACAGGCATTTGTAGAAGACGATTTTTTCGCCGGCGTTGGCGGTGGTTTCCGACCAAATTGGCCAGACACAACCGCGCACCATGATGCTGTGCCAGCTCTGAATATAGGCGTTGTTGCCGAAGACGATGCCCTTGTGCAGGTTAGTCAGCCAGACGTTTTGCACCAGCAGTTGGCAGGCCGGCAGGCCGTGCATGTTCGAGGCATCGCTGTAGACGCACAGGCCGCGCAGATTGGCCGCCGCGCCGGGCGCTCCGACGATGCGCAGGTTGTAAATCGCCGGCGCACCCAAAGAGTATTGCACGCGTACGCACTCGATATTGGCCGCGCTGCTGAAATCAAGAATGGTGCCCTTAAAATCGACGGCGTTTTTCCATAGCTTCAGGTTGGCGGTGGTTTTACAAGGGCGTACGCCGCCGGGGCCGACCAGAGTAATCCCCGCAGGGGTCGTCGGGATCGGCAGTTGCCACCACTCTTCGCCTTTGACCTGCAAGAAGTTGCAAGCGCGGGTGATGGTCAGAGAGTAATCCAGCTCATCGCCCGGCAGGTGCCACCAATCGATGCTGTAATCGCCGTCATTGATGATGCGCTTCCAGCGGCGGTTTTGCGCGTCGACGAGCAGGGTAACACCGTTATCCTGACTGGTGGAATCCGCGTCGTCTCGGGTAAATACGCCATGGTGGTAGCGGTTTTCGAGCATCACTGCGGTTTCGCTGCCGGCATAGTTGCGCAGATTGGCATAATCATTTAATGAAATCATGGAATAACCCTCATTTGGTACGATAAGAGGCCGATGCAATATGTGGCAGTTGCAGAGGCGGAGGCTTAAGTAAGTGGCATTGTGACCGAAGAGGGAGCCCGTTCATGATCCCGGTCGGCAGGAATAAATTAACAGGCTAAGGCGAGGGCATTAAGCGTCCAGGGTTGTGTCTGACGCCAGCAAACATCACGTTGCGGATTTTAGGTGCTGGCGGCGAGGGCGAGTGCTTGCAGCCAGCCCAAAAACGCCGCGGCGCCGGGTTTTTCCAGCGTGCGCGGCGGGTAAACCACGTAGTAGGGCTTGCTGAGTGGCAGCGCCGGTTCGGCCAGGGTGACCAGCCGGCCCTCCGCCAGTTCACGGGCGATCAGCCGCCGCTGGCCGAGCAGCACCCCGCGTCCTTGCACGGCGGCGTCGATGGCCAGCGAAGTCAGGTTATAGGTCAGCCCGCGGCGCGGCGGCGGCGACCGATCGGCGGCGGTGAACCATTCGTGCCAGCCCGGCAGAAACTGGCTCTCCTTGCCCCAGTCGACGTGGATCAGCGGCAGCTGCGTCCAGTCGCCGCGATCGCGCAGCGCCGGGCTGCATACCGGCTGCACCCGATCCTGAAACAGCTGCACCTTTTCCAGCAGCGGGTAATCCTGATCGCCGAAGCACAGTGCGAAATCCGCCGCCGAATGGGCGAAATCGACCGCCGCATGGGTCGCGTGCAGCCGCAGATCGCCGTCGGGGCACTGCGCCAGCCAGTCGCCCAGCGCCGGATTCAGCCATTTAGACGCCAGCGCCGGCAGGGCGAACACCGTCAGCGCCTGTTTGCCGCGCTGGCGTTCGACGTGTTGCTGCGCCACGCGCAGCGTTTCAAACGCCTCCTGCACGTAGGCCAGGTAGTCCGCGCCCTGTTCGGTCAGCGTGACGCCGCTTTTAGCGCGAATGAACAGCGTGATGCCCAGATGTTGTTCGAGCTGGCGGATCTGTTGGCTGACGGCGGCGGCGGTCAGCGCCAGCGCATCCGCCGCACGGGCCAGGCTGCCGGTGCGAGCGGCGGTTTCGAACGCCAGAATGGCGCTCAGCTTGGGCAAGCGCGCACGGGACGGTGAGTGCATGAGCAGGGCTTATCGCTAAGAATTCGTTAGCTTATCCATAACGTATTTTTGTTATGGCGGCAATGCGGCATTCGCTACAGTGGGAGGCATCCGGCTTTCGCACACGAGGGGAACGTCATGCCGCAACTTGCCGATATTATCGATCTGTCCGCCCATCCCATCGACGACGCCGCGTTCCGCGTCCGCTGCCGGCAAACGCTGGCGCGCGCCGGCGCGCTGGTGCTGCCGGGATTTCTGCGCGAAGCCGCGCTGGCGACGGTGCGGCTGGAAGGCGCCGAACAGCACCATGCGGCGTTTTACGCCACCAGCAAACACAACGTGTATCTACGGCCGCAGGACGACGCGCTGCCGGCCGACCATGCGCGCAACCGGCTGGTGGTGTCGTCCAAGGGCTGCATTACCGACGAGGATATTCCGCCGCAGTCGCCGCTGCGCGCGTTGTACGACGCTCCGGCGTTTCGCGCGTTCCTGTGCGCGGTGCTTGACGAGGCGCAGCTCTATCCCTACGCCGATCGGCTGTCGTCGATCAACCTGCATTACGCCCACACCGGCCAGGAGCTGGGCTGGCATTTTGACAACTCCTCGTTCGCCATCACGCTCTTGATCCAGAAACCGCAGGCGGGTGGGCGCTTCGAATACGTGGAGAACCTGCGCGACGCCGATCGCGGCGAGATGAACTATGCCGGGGTCACGCAGGTGCTGGACGGCGAGCGGGCGGTCAAACAGCTGGCGATGGAGGAGGGGGATTTGGTGCTGTTTCGCGGGCGCAACGCCATGCACCGGGTGACGCCGACCGAAGGCGACACCACGCGCATGCTGGTGGTGCTGGCCTACAATGCGCAGCCGGACGTGATGCTGTCGGAAAGCGCCAGAATGACGTTCTACGGGCGGTTATAGCGGATAAAAAAAACCGCCCCGGAGGGCGGTTTGTCGATTCAGTGCGGGTTCTGCTCTTCGTGAGCCTGCTGTTCCAGCTTCACTTCCTGCGCGCGTTTGCGCAGGCCGAACCAGCCCAGCGCCAGCAGCACCGCCAACACAGGAATGGTGGCGATGGTCCAGGTGCCGTTCGGGTAGTCGAAGGCCATCATTACCACCACGATCAGCAGGAACGCCAGCGTCAGCCACGAAGTGAACGGCGCGCCCGGCATTCTGAACGACACCGGCTGAGCGCGGCCTTCGCGCACGGCTTTGCGCAGGCGCATCTGGCAAACGATGATAAACGCCCAGGAGGCGATGATGCCCAGCGAGGCGATGTTCAGCACGATCTCGAACACCTGCGACGGCACCAGATAGTTGAGCACCACGCCGATTACGTAGATGCCGCAGGTGACCAGGATGCCGGCGTAAGGTACCTGCTGGCTGCTCATTTTGGCCATCAGCTTCGGCGCGGAGCCGCCCATCGCCAGCGAACGCAGGATGCGGCCGGTGGAGTAGAGGCCGGAGTTGAGGCTGGACAGCGCGGCGGTCAACACCACGATGTTCATGATGGTGCCGATGTAAGGCACGCCCAGCTTGCTGAAGAAGGTGACAAACGGGCTTTGGCCGGCCTGATAGGCGTTCCACGGCAGCAGCAGCACCAGCAGCACCACGGAGCCGACGTAGAACAGACCGATACGCCAGATCACGCTATTGATCGCTTTAGGCATCATTTTGGCCGGATCTTTACACTCGCCGGCGGCGGTGCCGATAAGCTCGATGCCGGCGAAGGCGAAGATCACCCCTTGCACCAGCACCAGCGCAGGCAGCAGGCCGTGCGGGAACATGCCGCCGTTTTCGGTGATCAGGTGCATGCCGGTGGTGTGGCCGGCCACCGGCGTGCCGGTACCGAGGAAGACGACGCCGACAATCAGGAACAACGCGATGGCGGCGACCTTGATCAGCGCGAACCAGAACTCCATCTCGGCGAACCACTTCACGCCGATCATGTTCATGGTGGCGACGATGCCGAGCGCGCCGAGGGCGAACAGCCACTGCGGCACGTCGGCGAAGGTGCCCCAATAGTGCATGTACAGCGCCACGGCGGTGATGTCGACGATGCCGGTCATCGCCCAGTTGAGGAAATACATCCAACCGGCGACGTAAGAGGCTTTTTCACCGAGGAACTCGCGAGCGTAAGAAACGAAGCTGCCGCTGGAAGGGCGATGCAGCACCAGTTCGCCCAGCGCGCGCAGGATGAAGAAAGAGAAGATCCCGCACACCAGATAGACCAGCGCCAGCGCCGGCCCGGCCAGTTCGAGACGGCCGCCGGTACCGAGGAACAAGCCGGTGCCGATGGAGCCGCCGATGGCGATCATTTGGATTTGCCGGTTGCCCATGCTTTTGTGATAACCGGATTCATGAGAGTCTAGCCAGCGTCTTCTGGCGGCGTGTTTTTCATCCGCAGACTGTTTTTGTGAGTGCATTATCCGTCCTGTTTACCTGTCTATGTTAACCCTGCTCTTACCGAGAGCAAACGATTGCTATGACTAATCGTTATGAGAATGAGGTCGTGGCATCATTCCGCTGTTTATTGTGTATACAGCCATCATTAAAATAACGGCGAAGCATGCTACCTTTTCTCCGTAATGGTGGCAAAAAATACTGCGCATAAAACGTGAACAAGTGTGTTTATTTTTTAATCCAAATATAAAAGGATATATTATTCAAAAAGATGTGATGTTTTATCAAGACGGAAATATCGAGGAATAAAAAGTGATTAAAATCACAAAATAATAATTACCGTGCAAATTACAGGGTGTTGTTCTTATATTTCGCGGTGAGAAATAAGGGGAAAGGAAATGGCGACCCGCGCAGAAAATGGCATCAGCAGCGGGTCGGTGGGCGCGTAACGAGTCTTAGGCCGATTCGCTGGCCGGCAGAGCCGATGCGGGCAGGCCGAACAGCTTGTCGAATGCCCAATTGAACACGAAGGTATAACAAGGAATGATGACGATCAACGCCATATCCAGCAGCAGCGCCTGCCACAGCGTGATGCCCATCCACCAGGCGATCAGCGGGATCAGATACACTACCAGCGTCAACTGAAAGCCGACGGCGTGCAAAATGCGGCGTTTGAGCGTGCGGGCGCGCGACACCTGGCGGCTTTCCCACCACTCGAATACATAGTTGTAAATAAAGTTCCAGCTTACCGCGAGGGTGGTGATCACCACTGCCAGCGGCCCGGTGCTGCTTGGCGCATGGCCCGACAGCAGCGCCAGCCCCAGCGCCGAGATCGCCATGCCGATGATTTCATAAGCGGTGACATACACCAGTTTGCGTTTGACGCCTTGCATCGTTTTCTCCCGATCTGTTTTTAGTTGCCTCTGTGGCGACGGCGGCTAAGATAACGTCAATCACATTGATAGAAAAAGTCAGGAGTTGTCAGTTAATCTGACAGGTTGAACAATGAATTTTTCCAGCGACAACATCGAACTGTTTTTGGCGGTGCTCGATCGCGGCTCGTTTTCCGCCGCCGCCCGCGCGCTGCGGCGCGTGCCCTCCGCCGTCAGCATGGCCATCGCCAACATGGAGGCGGAGCTCGGTTTCGCCTTGTTCGACCGTTCTCACCGTGAACCGACGCCGACCGCGCTGGCGCTGGCCCTGGCGCCGCACGCCCGCCTGATCGCCGGGCAGCTCAAGCAGCTGCAGGTGCACGCCATCGAACTGTCCCAGGGGCTGGAGAGCCGGCTTTCGATCGGCGTGGCGTCGGATATCAACGGCGCCGGCCTGCTGGCAGCGGTGAAAACGCTGTCGCAACGTTATCCGCTGCTGAACATCGAAGTGCTCAGCGCGCCGCAGGACGACGTGTTGCACATGCTGCACGAGGGGCGCATCGGCGTTTGTCTGGCGTTCGGCGGGCTGAACGTCAACAGTGCGGAACAGTTCCACTTCGTGGGCGCGGAGTCACTGGTGGCGATGCTGTCGCCGCAGCACCCGGCGCTGGACGGCGCGGCGGGCGAGCTGTTTCTCGAGGATCTGGTCAACGTGCGGCAGATCATGGTGGCCAGTCGCGATCTGCCGATCGGCGATCTGCGTCCCCAGGTGGCGGAGGCTTACTGGCGCACCGACAGCCTGCCGATGGCGCTGAACATGGTGGAAGCGGGTCTGGGGTGGGGCAATTTTCCGCTGTCGTTGGCCGAGCCGCTGCTGGCGCAGGGGCGGTTGGTGCGGCTGAAGTTCAAAAACACCAAGAACGAGCTGCGCTTGCCGATGCATTTGATCTGGCTTAAGAATCGCCCGTTGGACAAAGCGGCGCGCGAACTGGTCGCGCTGATGCGCGAGGCACCGCAGGAAAGCTGACGCCCGCTGCGTTTGCTTACTCCGGGTGGCGTTTACGCCACCAGAAACGCACCAGCAGGATGGCGGCGATCGCCAGCGCGACAAACAGCAGGCTGGATAGCTTTTTGTCGAAGCCGGTAACGAAGCGTTCGATCGCCTGGCCGCCAAAATAACCGAGCATGACGAAGATCGTCGCCCATAAAATGGCGCCGAGGATGTTCAACGGCACGAAGCGCGACGGCGGCAGGCGGCTGGCGCCGATCAACACCGGGCCGATGATGCGGAAACCGTACATGAAACGCACCCCGATAACGAACAGCATCGGGTGGCGGGCGATCAGCCTTCTGGCGCGCGCGATGCGCTTTTCCTGTCCCTTGAGCCGCGAGATGACGCGGCCTTCAAACCGGCGGCCGGCGAAGTACAGCAGCTGGTCTCCCATCATGCCGCCCAGCGCCACCACTGCGATCACCCACGGCCAGTGCAACAGCCCTTCATGAGCGGCGATGCCGCCCAGCAGCGTGATGGTTTCCCCTTCCGCCAGGCAGCCGATAAACAACGCCCAGTAACCGTAGTCCGTAATATAGTGGGCTAAATCGGTCATTCCTTACTCCTTATGTGGCTGACGCATAAGGGCAAGTATACGCCCGATTGCTAACCTTGGGCGATCTGGGCCACCAACGCTCTGCGCCGCTGCAGGTTCTTCGCCATCTGCGCCTGTACCCTGGCGTAAATGTGCGGCGGGGCCAATTCCGGCGTGCCGCCCTCGAACGGCGGCGCCGGGGCGTATTCCAGATAGAGCTGGATCATTTGGGCGGTCTCTTCGCCGTGCAGTTCGGCGATCAGCGCCAGCGCGAAATCGATGCCGGCGGTGACGCCGCCGCCGCTGATCACATTGCCGTCACGCTCCACGCGCGCTGAGCTCGGCACGGCGCCGAACAGCTTCAGGCTGTCGCGCATCGACCAGTGGCAGGCGGCGCGTTTGCCTTGCAGCAGACCGGCGGCGGCCAGGATCAGCGAACCGGTGCACACCGAGGTCAGGTAGCGGGCATCGGCGCCCAGCCGACGGATCTGCTGCATGAAGGCCTCATCTTGCAGCGCCTGGGTGCAGCCGCTGCCGCCCGGCACGCACAGCACGTCGCAGCGCGCGATCTCCGGCAGCGGGCGCAGCTGGGTGAAGTGCAAGCCTTCCGACTCGACATCCGCGCCGTCTACCGAGGCGACGACGATTTCCGCGCCCGGCATGCGGCGCAGGAACTGCAAGGGGCCCGTGAAGTCGAGCTGGGTGACGCCTTGATAGATGGGAAATACAATCACGAGTGATTCAGACATGATATTCGCCTCATTTTTATCGTTGGACCTGGGTCATAATAGCCGCCCTGTTTTTGGCTGATATGACAGATAACCCTCAAAAAGCGCCATCATGAAAACGATCGGTTTTGTGGTTTTTCCCGGCTTTAACCTGCTGGACTTTGCCGGGCCGCTGGCGGCGTTCGATAACGTCAGCCAGTTCACCGACCCGCCGGCCTACCGCTGTGTGGCGATCTCGCCGCAGGGCGGCATGGTCGCCAGCTCGGCCGGGGTGGAAATCGCCACGCAGCCGTGCGGCGACGAGCGTTTCGATACGTTGGTGGTGGCCGGCGGCAGCGGCAACGTGATGGCGGCGCAATCACCGGCGCTGGCGGCGTTCCTGGCCAACCAAAGCCGACGAGCGCGGCGCATCGCCAGCGTATGTACCGGCGCGTTTATTCTGGCGGCCTGCGGGCTGCTGGACGGCAAGCGCGCCACCACTCATTGGTATCACGCGGCGCGGCTGCAGCAGAACTACCCGCGCATTCGCGTCGACAGCAACCGCATCTTCATTCGCGACGGGGATATCTGGACCTCGGCCGGCATCAGCGCCGGCATCGATCTGGCGTTGGCGCTGATCGAAGACGATCTGGGCGCCACCCTGGCGGCGGCCGTGGCGCGGCAACTGGTGGTCTATCACCGCCGCCCCGGCGGGCAGTCGCAGTACTCACTGCTGCTGGCGCTGAATCCGTCGTCGGATCGCATGCGCACCGCGCTGTCGTACGCGCGCGAGCATTTGCATCTGCCGCTGTCGGTGGCGGATCTGGCCGACGCCGCCTGCCTGAGCGAGCGGCAATTCGGCCGGCTGTTCCGCGCCGAAACCGGGCAGACGCCGGCCAAGGTGATCGAGCAGCTGCGGGTAGAGGCGGCCAGAGGGCGTATTGAAGAGAGCGCCGAACCGCTGGAGGCGATCGCCCGCTCGGTGGGGTTCAGCGATCCGGAGCGTATGAGGCGGGCGTTTATCCGCGTATTTGGCCTGTCGCCGCAGGCGATCCGCCGGCTTGGCCGCGCGGGATAACTTTTTTGCCACGCCTGGCGGCGGGGCGCATCAGAGGAGCAACGGATGTATCAGGATTTTGAGAGCGAATTGAGCTGGGCGATGCGCCATATGCCGCGCACCCGGGCGGCGGTGGCGGCGTTGCCGGACCTGCACGGGGTGCGGTTGGCGTGCAATATGCACCTGGATCTGAAAATGGCGCCGCTGGTGGCCGGCCTGCTGGACAAGGGCGCGGCGATCTTTCTGACCACCTGCAATCCCACCACGGTACAGAACGACGTGGTGGCCTGGCTGGAACGGCGGGGCGCGCAGGCTTACGCCTGGCGCGATATGAGCGCCGGCGAATGGTCGGAATCTTTCGATCGCGCGCTGGCCTGGCGGCCGACTCACCTGTGCGAAATGGGAGCGGATCTGACCACCCGTCTGCACCAATTGCCGAACGGCCCGCAGATCGTCGCCGGGCTGGAGGCCACCGGATCAGGCATCAGCCGGTTGAACGGCGTGGCGCCGCGCTACCCGATCTTCAACTGGGACGATCTGCCGGTGAAAGAAGGGCTGCATAACCGGCACATGGTTGGGCTGACCGCCTGGCATACCTTCTTCCAGACCACCCATTTGACGCTGCACGAGAAGCGCGTGCTGGTGATCGGTTATGGCCTGGTCGGGCAGGGCACGGCGGCCGCGGCCAGAGCCTACGGCGGCCAGGTGATGGTGGCGGAAATCGATCCGGCGCGCGCGCTGCAGGCGCGTTATGACGGCTGGCAGGTGGTGGATCTGGCGAGCGCGGTCGCGCAGGCGGACGTTATCGCCACCGCGACCGGCGCGAAAAACGTGCTCTCGGCGCAGCATCTGCAACAGGCGCAGGAAGGCGTATTTATCCTCAACGTCGGCCACGTGGCCGAAGAGATCGATGTCGGCTTCCTCAAGAGCCTGCCGCACCACGAGCCGATGCCTTATGTGAATGCTTACCAACTGAATGAAAAGACGGTCTATTTGCTGGCCAACGGCTCGATGTTCAACCTGACCGCCGGCTATGGCGACAGCCTTAACGCCTTCGACGTCACGCTGGCGGTGATGGCGGCCGGCATCGGCCATATCGTCGGCGCGGGAGCGCGGCAAACGCCGGGGCTGTACCTGTTGCCGCAGTCGGCGTGGCAGCCGGCACTGTAACTTTTTCCCCGCGGGCGTTCATCCCAGAGCACCCGCGGGCTGTACCGATTTTCGGCCGACAGAATTTGTCACAAATCCGCCATACAATCCCAGTGCCAAGCGCTGAACCCTCACATATAATTCGCTGAGTTCAAGCCCCCATTTCAGAGTAATGCCTGTGAAAATACGTGTTTTGGTTCTGACTCTGCTCGCTTTGCAGACGGGCGCGGGCTTTGCGCCGCGCGCGCTGGCCAGCGATAACGCCGCCGCCCTGCACGCCGCCCAGCCGGAGCTGGCTTCCGGCAGCGCGATGGTCGTCGATATGCAAACCCATAAGGTGATGTACGCGCGTAACCCGGATGAGGTGGTGCCGATCGCCTCGATCACCAAGCTGATGACCGCCATGGTCACGCTGGACGCGCACCTGCCGCTCGACGAGATGCTGTCGGTGGACATCCACCAGACGCCGGAGATGAAAGGGGTGTATTCGCGGGTGCGGCTGAACAGCGAAATCAGCCGCAAGGATATGCTGCTGCTGGCGCTGATGTCGTCGGAAAACCGCGCCGCCGCCAGCCTGGCGCACCACTATCCGGGGGGCTACAGCGCCTTCATCAAAGCGATGAACGCCAAGGCCAGGGCGCTCGGCATGACCAATACCCATTATGTGGAACCGACCGGGCTCTCTATTCATAACGTGTCGACGGCGCGCGATTTGACCAAACTGCTGATCGCCACCAAGCAATATCCGTTGATCGGCCAGCTCAGCACCACCACCGAACGCATGGCCAGCTTCAAGGATCCCAACTACACGCTGCCGTTCCGCAACACCAACCACCTGGTGTACAACCCGAAATGGAACATTCAGCTGACCAAGACCGGCTTCACCAACCAGGCGGGGCACTGCCTGGCGATGCGTACCGTGATCGGCAACCGCTCGGTGTCGCTGGTGGTGCTGGACGCCTTCGGCAAATACACCCACTTCGCCGACGCCAACCGGCTGCGCAGCTGGATTGAAACCGGTAAGGTGACGCCGATCCCGGCTGCCGCGCGTGACTATCGCCGCCAAAAAGACGCCCGTCTGGCGAAGAACGACAGCGAATAACCCGCCTGGCGGTCCGCCCGTTTGCGGCGGGCCGCTATCGGCCCTCGGGCCGTCTGATGACAAATCCCCGCTCGCGATCGCCGTCGAAGCCCGCTTTCAGGTAGAGCTGGTGCGCGCCGGTGCGTTGCTGCCCCGACAACAGCATCACCTTGTAACAGCCTTTGCGCCAGGCCAGCTGCAGCGCGTACTCAATCATGGCGAGCGCCACGCCGTGGCCGCGGTAGGGCTCCGCTGTCACCACGTGTTCGATGACGCCGAACGGCTGCGCCTGATGCGCCAGCCCCGGGATCAGCGCCAGCATGCAGGTGGCGATCGGGTATTCTTCTTTCGCCGCCACCACCAGACGGATCGCCGGATCGTCCAACAGGCGTTGCAGGGTACGGCGCGCATCGTCGGCGCGCAGCGGCGCGTCCTGCGGGCGCAGCTCGCGATACAAGGCTAACAGGCCGTTGAGATCGTCCGGCTGCGCCAGGCGATGAATGATGCTCATGGTTGCTCCTTTCCGCCGCTTCAACGGTAATCCGCTATCCTCCATTAATACCACAACGTTTGCCGGAGGGGATGTTATGAGTCAGGTTTCGACCTTTGTCATGTTCCAGGGAGAGGCGCAGCGGGCGATCGATCTCTACAGCCAGGTGTTCGAGCGTTTTCGGCTCATGCAGGTGCAGCATTACGATCCGACGCCGGACGGCCGGCGGTTGATCAAGCATGCGTCCATCGATTTTGATCGGCAGAACCTGGTGTTTACCGATAGCCCGATCAGCCATGACTTCAGCTTTACCCCGGCGGTGTCGCTGTTCATCAACCTGCCTAACGAAGAAGCGTTGGAGCGGGCGTTCCATCGGCTGGCGGAGGGCGGCAAGGTGCTGATGCCGCTTGATGACTATGGCTTCAGCGCCCGTTTCGGCTGGCTCAACGATCGTTTCGGCCTTTCCTGGCAGCTCAATGTGCCGGCGGGCGATCTGCCCTGAGCTCAGCGCGCGGCGTGCAAAAGGGATGGTAGCGCCTACTGTTGTTTCATATGCTTATCGCCATGGCGGCAGGGCTCTCTGCCGTGGGCAATACCGACAACATCATGGAAAGGTGCGCTTTGATTGATTTTGACCGCTATGTTGAGCAAGCGAAGTCTTACGGCGAGTGGCCGGGCGGGCATGTGGACATGTCGTCCGGTTGCGTCGAGGGGTTGAGCTATCGTCTGTATCGGCACGCAGCCGAGAGTGAAGACGCGATCGTGATTTATCACGGCGGCGGGGTGAACAGCGCCGCCGGGTATGACGTTCTTGCGCGCCAGCTGGCCGCCGAGCCGACGCTCGCGGTGTGTCTGGTGGATATCCGCGGACATGGCGATTCCACGGGAGAGCGGGGGACGGTTGAGCGGCCTGAGCGTATTTGGCGCGATGTCGATGTCATCCTGGCGGAAATGCGCCGCCGGTTTCCGTTGGCGCGCAGGCACCTGCTGGGCCATTCGAGCGGCGCCGGCATGTTGCTCAACTACCTGACCCGTTACCCTGGCGAACAGCAGGCGGACAGCCTGATCATGCTGGCGCCCGAGCTGGGGCCATTTTCCGGGATGGCCCGCGATCTGGCGGCGACGGCCCGTTTTGCGCAGGTGCGACAATGGCCGTTTGTCGCCAATGCGCTCAGCGGCGGGCGCTGGTTTGGGCACGTTCGGGCGGTCAGCCTGAATTTTCCCCCGGCTGTGCTGGCCGCCGCCCCCGATTTTGTCTGCCAATACAGCGTCAATATGGCTAACGCGTTGACGCCTCGCGCCCCGGCCAGGCAACTGGCGGCGCTGCGATTACCGACCTTGCTGCTGGCGGCAGCGCAGGATGAGTTGTTCAATGCGCAAGCGATGCAGCGCTTCGTCGAACAGCATGGCAACGCCCAAACCGCCTTTGGTTTGCTTGAAGGCAGCACGCATTTATCGTGCGTATTTGATGCCCATCGCCTTGTCCTTCAACATATCTCGCGTGCGGCCGCTACCGGATCCGATGAGGGGCCGGCGGGCGAGGGGGCTTAACGTCGGCGCGGGGCGGCCATTGCTGGCCTGGCGTTTTCCTCTCTCATCCTATATCCCTGCATGGCGCTTAACCGCTATGCTAAACAAATAATAAATGTGAATGTAAAAGGATGAATCATTTTGGCAGGAAGTAGCTTACTCACTCTCATCGACGACATCGCTTCATTGCTGGACGATGTCTCTTTAATGAGCAAGATGGCGGCGAAAAAAACCGCCGGGGTGCTGGGGGACGATCTGGCGCTCAACGCGCAGCAGGTCACCGGCGTTAAAGCCGACCGCGAGCTGCCGGTGGTGTGGAGCGTCGCCAAAGGCTCGCTGATCAACAAGGCGATCCTGGTGCCGTTGGCGCTGCTGATCAGCGCCTTCGCGCCCTGGGCGATTACGCCGCTGCTGATGGTGGGCGGTGCCTACCTGTGTTACGAAGGGTTCGAAAAGGTGTTCCACAGCCTGAGCCCCGGCAAGGCGGCGCAGGAGGAGACATCGGACGGGCCCGGCGCCAATGAGGATGCCGCGGCCTATGAGAAGCGCAAGGTGAAAGGGGCGATACGCACCGATTTTGTGCTGTCCGCCGAGATTATCGCCATCACCTTGGGCACGGTCGCCGGCGCCACCTTCAGCCAGCAGGTGATCGTCTTGTGCGGCATCGCCGTCGTGATGACGCTCGGCGTGTACGGCATTGTCGCCGGCATCGTCAGGCTGGACGATCTGGGGCTGTATCTGAGCCGCAAAGGCAGCGCGTTGGCGCGCGCCATCGGCAGCGGCATCGTGCGCGCCGCGCCTTATCTGATGAAAACGCTGTCGATCGTCGGCACTGTCGCCATGTTTATGGTCGGTGGCGGTATTCTGACCCACGGTTTGCCGCCGGTGCATCATCTGTTCGAAGACTGGGCCTCGTACACCACTGTGGTGCCGACGTTTGGCCATCTTTTGCAGGGGGTGATCCCGGCGCTGTTGAACGTGGCGTTCGGACTGGTGGCCGGCGGTGTCGTGCTGGCGGTGGTGTCGGCGCTGGGCGCCGTGCGCGCGCGTTTCAAGGCTTGATGAAAAGTCCCGCCCCGGGAGGGGCGGGACGTATCAGACGAATTAAAAGATCAGTTTGAGAACGCCGGTAATCGTCAACAAACCCACGATGAAGATGATGGCGACAATCCACAGAATAATTTTCATTGGCTTCTTCCTTACCGGTTAAAGGTGGGGCGCGATTGGCGCTAACTTAATGAAATCATTCTTCACTATAGACGCTATCTCTCTATCGTGCGTCGTCATGCCTTCACGGGCGGCGCTTGTCGCCCGCGCCCAGCGCGCGCTGCATAATCTGCGTGTCGCGCCATTCCCCCAGCTTGAACCCCACCGCTTTTAACGTTCCTGCACTGGTGAAGCCGAGTGACTGATGCAAGGCCAATGAGCCGCGGTTGGCGGCGGAATCGCCGACGATCGCCAGCATCTGGCGCCAGGGGCCTTGTTCGCAGCGGGCGATCAAGGCGCTCAGAAGCGCTCTGCCGATGCCTTTACCCTGTTGCCCTTCGGCGATGTACACCGAGTCTTCCACGGTAAAGCGGTAAGCCGGCCGGGGGCGATAAGGCGTGGCATAACAGTAACCCACAATGACGCCTGCGCTTTTCGCCACCAGCCAGGGCAGGCCGGCCTCCCGCACCTTGCTCAGGCGCAACTGCATTTCCGCCAGCGTCGGCGGCTGCTCTTCAAATGAGGCCGCGCCGTACAGCACGTGCTGGGTGTAAATACGCAGCACGGCGGCCATATCGTCCGGCGTGGCATCGAGGAGGCTGAGTACGGGGGTGGAGAGCGTTGTCACGTGTCTGTTTACCTTGAAAATCAGCGGATAAACGCCATTATGCGCGCTGCTCGTCGCCGGGATAAATCGGGTTTTCTTATGGTGAGATAAGAAAAGGCGATGATGAGCGGGAAGGGGCTCTTTGGGGAGAGCCCCTGAGGCGGTTTGCCTGGCATTACCAGCCTTTCACCGCGCCGCCGTTGAAGATTTTTTCGGCGGCTTTGGCCACTTCATCCGATTCATAGGCCTTGATGAAGTTCTGCACGTTCGGCGCGTCCTTGTTGTCTTCGCGCGTGACGATGATGTTGGTGTACGGCGAGTCTTTATCTTCGATGAAGATGCCGTCTTTGGTCGGCGACAGGCCGGTTTGGTTGATGTAGGTGGTGCTGATGACGGCGACGGTGACCTTCGGATCGTCCAGCACATGCGGCAACTGCGCGCCTTCCAGCTCCATGATCTGGTAATGATGCGGGTTGGCGCTGATGTCCAGCGCGGTAGGCAGCAACCCTTTGCCAGGCTTCAGGCTAATCAGCCCGGTTTTTTCCAGCAGCAGCAGGGCGCGTCCCAGGTTGGTCGGATCGAGCGGAATGGCGATCACCGCCCCGTCCGGCAACTCTTTCAGCGATTTTATCTTTTTGGAGTAGCCGGCCATCGGGAAGACGAAGGTATTGCCGACCGCCACCAGCTTATAGCCGTGATCTTTGTTTTGCTGTTCGAGGAACGGGCGGTGCTGGAACACATTGGCGTCCAGTTCGCCTTTGTCGGTGGCGTCGTTCGGCAGCAGCGAGCCGCTGAAACCGACCAGTTCGACGTCCAGCCCGTATTTCTCTTTCGCCACCTGCCTGGCGACTTCTGCCACGTCCTGTTCCGCGCCGTTGATGACGCCGACTTTGATATGGTTTTGGTCGGTTTTTTGATCGCAGCCCTGAAGCGCCAATACGGCGGCGAAGGCCGCCGCCAGAGGGGTGATATGCCAGCGTAAGGTCATCGAACTCTCCCTGAAAAGAACAATAAAATCAGTTGGTTTTTGTTCTTACAGCTAAGCCTGAACCGCCGATGAAGTCAAACGCTCGTTCAGCATAAACGGCTATAGCTTATAGCCGTTATGCGATGGGGGGATTATCGGCTGAGCGAACGCAGCACCACGATGCCCGGCGTGGCCATCACGTAATCCATAAAGGGTGAATCGACGACCTGCATGTTGGCCTTGCGCGATGAGGCGTTGCGCAGCACCGGGCCGTTGTCGGTCATGACGAAGATGCCGGTATGGGTCACGTCCAGCCCGGCGAGGTTGGTGTAAATGCCGATGTAGTCGCCGGTGCGCAGCTGGGCCAGCACCTTGTCGTCGACGCGGTCGCTGGGAATGTAGGTCACGCTGCGCTGCACGACGGGCAAGCCGGGCAGGTAGCTGCCGCCGTCGGCTTTCTGATTGAGGTTTTTCACGAGGCTGACGGCGTGCGGGCTGAGCTGGGCGGTGATGTCTTCGGCCACTTTTTTCGGCCGCTGCGCCCAGTCGGTGAAGAAGTGTTTGCGCTGCGGGAAGGCGATTTTGCCGTCGACATAGCGGATGTCCACCAGGCGCTGAACGAACTCGGCTTCGCTGCGGGCGGTGCTGAGCGCTTCGACATAATCGATGTAGGTGAAGCAATCCAGCCCGCGGAAGTCGATCACCAACTGCTCGGGCGTGCTCTGCGAACCGATCAGGCGGTTGGCGAGATAGGGCGTGCCGAGGAATTCGCGCGAAATCAAATCGACGGTGCGGCCATGCGGCTGCGCGGCGGGCCAACCGGCGCGCAGTGCGAGGATCTCACGCAGCTTGCTGCGGGTGCTGTCATCCATCTGCGGTTGCAGGTTCGGCGGCGAAACGGCGGCGTCGGTCGGCGGCGTTGCGGGGGTTACGGCGGTGGGGCGATCGGCGCATCCGCTCATGGCGATAGCTAACATCAGTAAAACAGCCTTGTTCTTGTTCATATGGCCCTCCATGGGTGTCGCTGGTTTATCAGAGTAAGTGATAACAGTTCTCATCCGATGGTAGGGGTTAAAAAGTAAACATAACCTCAATGGCAATCGATAAATCAGTAACCGATTTCGCTATTGAACGGCAAATACCAGAACAGCGCGATTTCGTGATCGGCGATCTCCGGTTCGGCGCGGTACAGCAAGCGATCGATGCCGCCGAGGATAAACCCATAGTGCTGGTAGCAGCGGCAGGCCGCCAGGTTGTTGTTCTGCGTTTCGAGCATCATACCTGAGGTTTCCTGCTGCCGCGCCCACTGTTTGGCGCAGTCCAGCAGCGCCCCGGCGATGCCCTGGCGGCGCGCGTCAGCGCTGACGGCGATCTCGTCGATCAGGGTGTAGCCGTTCCAGTTTTTGCTCAGCGTGATGTGGCCAACGGCGTCGTTCTGGCGATAAGCCAGGAAGGTCACGCTGTCTTCGTTGGCGAACGGCGCCAGGGGATAGCGTTTGCGAAACGGCGCCACCGGGCGGGTTGGCCAGCTGTCCACCGGGCTGTCGAACTGCGGCAGGGCGTAACAGGCGATGGTGAAGCTGAAATCGCCGCGGGCCAGATAATCGTCGGGCAACGTCTCAATGGCCGCGATGCGGATGGCCGGGTTCATTACGGCAGCTCCCGCAGCAGACGCGCCGGGTTGCCGGCGTAGATCCCCTTGCGGGTGATGTCGCGGGTCACGACCGCCCCGGCACCGATCACCGCGTCGCTACAGATCGTCACCGCCAGGATCGTGGCGCCGGAACCGATGGACACCCGATCGCCGATGCAGGTGCGCCCCCAACTGGCCGGATCGGCGTTGGGCGCGCCGTCCCGGAACAGATCGTTGGCGAAGGTGACGCCGTGGCCGACAAAGCACGCTTCGCCGAGGGTAACGTATTCGCAGATAAAGCTGTGCGACTGAATTTTACTGCGCGCGCCGATGCTGACGTGGCGCTGGATCTCGACGAACGGGCCGACGAAGACATCGTCGCCGAGCCGGCAGCCGTAAAGATTGCAGGGTTCTACCACGGTGACGTTGCGCCCGGCGTCGACGTCGACGATCCCCGCCTGGCGGGTGATGATAGCGGATGACATAACCTTCCTCACAGCCTGGGTTTAATGGGGGGAGTATAAGACAAAGCGCCGCGCCTTTCGCTTTCCGCACGTTTTTTCGCCAAAAGACTATAATTAGTACAGGGGAGAGAGCCCCGTGGCCGCAATCCTCGCACGGGTAGCTGTCCGTCAGAGGTGTGAAATTCGTTCGCCGATCGCGGCCTACGGCGAGATAGGAGGTGTTTCATGGTCAGTCATGTTTGGGGACTTCTGGCGCATCCCAGCGCCGAGTTCGAACAGATCAAAAGCGAGAATGAAAGCGTCTCGCACCTATACACCCATCACGTGTTGCTCTTGGCAGCAATCCCGGTGGTCTGCGCCTTTATCGGCACCACCCAGTTGGGCTGGCTCTCCGGCGAGGGACATGCCATCAGGCTCGACATGTTTACCGCGTTTTATACCGCCGTGGCGTTCTACCTGCTGATGCTGGCAGGCGTAGCGGCCATGGGGAAAGTCATTCACTGGATGGCGCGGCGTTATGAATCGCGCCCAAGCCTGCATCGCTGCATGGTGTTCGCCGGCTACGTGGCGACCCCGATGTTCCTCAGCGGGGTAGTGGCGCTTTATCCGGTCGTCTGGCTGTGTCTGTTTGTCGGCATTATCGGCCTGTGCTATTCGGGCTATCTGCTGAATCTGGGGATCCCGCACTTCCTGAATATCGACAGTAAGGAAGGGTTCATCTTCTCCAGCTCGACCTTCGCCATCGGCATTCTGTTGCTCGAGCTGCTGCTTGGGGTGACGGTGCTGCTGTGGGGGTACGGTTCCTGGTTGTTCTGAGTTAACGGTTGTTGTTATCGCCCCCGCGCCGGTGGAACGGCGCGGGGGTTTTTGTTTTTAGGCTATGCGCGGCGGAAAACCAGCATCACGCCGAGCACGATGCCCGCCATGCCCAGCAGGCTCAGCGCGGCCAGCGTGTGGCCGAGCAGCAGATAATCCAGCAGGGCGGTGACCGCCGGGATCAGGTAGAACAGGCTGGTCACCTGCACCAGGTTGCCGCGCTGGATCAGGCGATACAGCAAGAACGTCGCCAGCACCGAGATCACCACCGCCATCCACAGCAGCGGCAGCACGAACTCAGGCCGCCATTCGACCCGCAGCGGCTCAAACGGCAGTGCCAGCGTACACATCAATAATCCGACGGCATACTGCAGCGGCAACACCGCCAGCGGCGGCTGCGTCATGCCCTTTTGCAGCAGGGTGCCGGCGGTCATGCAGCCCAAGGCGATAAAGGCGAACAGCATGCCGCTCAGCGAGAAATGGGCCACCATCAGGCTTTGGTACACCACCAGCGTCAGCCCCGCCAACGCCAGCGCCAACCCGAGCGCGCGCAGCCCGGCGCAGCGCCGTTCGGTAATGAACTGGGTCAGGATCGGCTGTACGCCAAGCAGCGTGGCCAGCACGCCGGGGGTAATGCCCCGTTCGAGGGCCAGCAGATAGCAGATCTGATAGCTGCCGATCATCAGCACGCCGATCAACGCGACGCGCCGACGGGTGCCGGCGGCGGGCAGGCACTGGCGCTGCCACAGGCCGATGGCCAACAGCACCGCCAGCGCGATGGCGCAGCGGAAGAACAGAAAAGCGAAGGCGGAGGCGTGCTCCAACCCCCAACGGGAGAAGATCGCGCCGCTGCTCCAAAGCAGGACGAACAGCGTAGCCAGGCCGGCATTGGCCCAGAGAGAAGGTAATCGCATATCAATTTCACCTGTCGTGAAAATTACAGGCTCCGGCGCGCGCGGCGGTCTACGCCTGAACGCAACAAATCAACATAAGCCGGAGGTAAAAAGTCGGTGTGGCTTAGCGCACGACCACAAGGCGTGGCGGGTAAGCGGCAACCGCGGAAACGACAGAGAAAACGGCGGGTGGAGCGGAGGAAGCACACAGCAAAACGACGGCCGGAACGGTCGCGTTTGTCGGATCTGTGCTGTGCGCCAGGTAGGTCATGTGAGTTCCTGAAAACCGTGAATGAAACCAATCGCTTCAAACATAGCCAAGTTCAGCGTGGCGTGCAACCGAAAATCACAGAATCATAAATGATAATGAAAATCATTATCATTAAATTAAAGGTGTGCTATGTTGCTGCAAAAACGCAGTTTTAACGCCAGCGCGAGGCGCAAGGGGGTAGGCTCCCCGCCGCCGCTTCCCGTCATGCGTGCGGCAAGAGACTTTACGATTCGTTTTTGCAGAGGGCGCGCAATCGTGATAAAAATATTGATATGTTATAATGTAACAATTAACGCATGATGTATTCAGCTCACGACATCCTCCATGTTGATGGGGTTAGCCTGACCGGCCACGGCGGGGCCTCGATACTCGACAACATCCATTTCACGCTGCGCGCCGGTGAGAAGCTGGCGGTTATCGGCCCTAACGGCAGCGGCAAATCCAGCCTGTTGCGCACGCTGATCGGCGAAACGCGGCCGGACAGCGGCGAGATTTACTGGCGAGGGCGCGCTTTGTCCGGCTTGTCGGCGGCGGAACGCGCCAGAAGCATCGCCTTTCTGGCGCAAAACGATCTGCCGGATTTGCGGCTGTCGCTGGAGGACTATGTGGCGTTAGGGCGTTTGCCGCATGGCGAACGGCTCGCGGCGGGAAAACGCATCGTTGACGAGATCATCGGGGAAACCGGTCTGGCGCCGCTCAGGCACCACCCGTTGGGGCGGCTCTCGGGCGGCCAGCGTCAGCGCGCTGCGTTGGCCCGGGCGTTGGCGCAGTCTCCCGACCTGTTGTTGTTGGATGAGCCGACCAATCACCTCGATCCCCCCGGGCGTTCGGCGCTGCTGTCGTTAGTAAAACATAAAGCTATCGCCGTGATTGCGGTGCTGCATGACCTGCCCGTGGCGGAGGCGTTCGCCGATCGGATCCTGGTGCTCAACGAAAGCCGCCAGGTGGCCTGCGGCTCGCCCGCGGCGGTGTTGCAAACCCCGGTAATTCTGCCGGTGTTCGGCATGCACAGTTTCAGCGTGGCGCATCCCGTCAGCGGGAAAACGCTGCGTATTTTTGAAGTTCCCCATTGCGCTTGATAAACCAGAGAGAAACATGAACATACGCGTATTCCCCTTGCTCCTGCTGTTGGTCGGCGGAGCGGCAGCGGCTAAAAAATTTCCCGTCACCGTAGAAAGCTGCGGGAAGCCGATCACCTTCAATCAGGCGCCGCAGCGCGCCGTCATCAACGACATCAATATGGCCGAGATGGCCTTTGCGCTTCATCTGCAGGATCGGATCGTCGGGCTGACCGGCATCACCGGCTGGTACAAATTGACGCCTGATTTCAAGGCGGCGATGGGCGCCATTCCCGAACTGGCGCCGAAGTATCCCGCTCTGGAAACGTTGCTGGCGGCGCAGCCGGACTTTTTCTTCGCCGGTTGGAATTACGGCATGAAGATCGGCGGCGACGTCACGCCGGAGACGCTCGCGCCGTTCGGCATCAAAACGCTGGTGCTGAGCGAGAGCTGCGTACAGGCCGGCGGCCGGCCGCAGAAGGCCGATATGAACCTGCTTTATGACGATGAGCTGAAGCTCGGCAAGATTTTCGGCAAGCAGCGAGAGGCCGCTGCGCTGGTTGAGGGCTGGCGCCGCCGGTTAGCCGCGCTGCCCGCCAGACCGGCGGGTCAGGCGCCGCTCAAGGTGTTCGTGTATGACTCGGGAGAAGAGAAGCCTTTTACCAGCGGTAAATACGCCATGCCGACGGCGATTGTCGAAGCGGCGGGCGGCCGCAACGTGATGGACGGTTTGGCGGCGAGCTGGACGACGGCATCCTGGGAGGCGGTGGCGGCGGCGGAACCCGACTTCATCATTCTGCTGGATTACCAGACCGGGTCAGGCGCCGAGGCGCTGCGGCGTTTCCTCGAGTCTCATCCGTTGATGAAGTTGACGCCTGCGGTACGGCACCATCGTTATCTGAAACTGCAGTATGCGGAGCTGACGCCGGGGCCGGCCAATATCGGCGCGGTGGAAAAGCTGGCGCGGGCGCTGTACGCGCCGGAGGCTGAATGAACTCGCCGACACGGCGGTTTATGGTGCTCGCGCCGCTGGCGCTGTTGACGTTGTGCGGATTAATGGTCTGGAGCCTGCAATTGGGCAGCGTCGCGCTGTCATGGCGGCAGGCGTTGGCGGCGTTAGGGATAGGTTCGGCGCCGCTTTCCGGCATGCTGGACACTATCGTCGTGCAACTGCGCGTGCCTCGGGCCTTGTTGGCGGCGTTGACCGGCGCCGGGCTGGCGATGACCGGCGCGCTGCTGCAGACCACCACCCGCAATGAGCTGGCCGATCCTTTTTTGTTTGGGCTCTCCTCCGGCGCCGCTGCCGGCGCGGTGCTGGTCATCACGCGCTTCGGCGATGCGCTGGGGGCGCTGACGTTGCCGCTGTCCGCTTTCGTCGGCGGCATTCTGTCCGCGTTGGCGGTGATGATCCTGTTTCGCGTCAGCCGGGTCAGGCGCGCCGAGCAGCTTATCGTCTGCGGCCTGGCGGTCTCATTTTTGTTCAGCGCGCTCACCAGCTATCTGGTCTTTTCCGGCGATCAGCGGGCGGCCGGTTCAGTGTTGTTCTGGTCGCTGGGCGGCTTGGGGTTGGCGCGTTGGGATAATCTGTTCATTCCGCTGGTGAGTTTCGCGCTGCTGGCCGGGTTTACGGCGCTGCGTTGGCGGGCGCTGGACGCGCTGCTGGCGGGTGAGCAAACCGCCCATTCGATGGGCGTCAACGTGGCGCGCCTGCGCACCGAGACCTTTTTGTGCTGCGCATTGTCTACGGCGTTTCTCGTTTCGCTGACGGGCGTGATCGGTTTTGTCGGGCTGATGGTGCCTTATCTGGCCCGGCGCCTGGTAGGTGTGCGCCACCGCTTGTCCGTGCCGATGTGCGGCCTGCTGGGGGCGATGCTGCTGACCGGCGGCGACATGCTCAGCCGCAGCCTGATCCCCAATCAGGAGCTGCCCATCGGCATCATTACGGCGGGGCTGGGGGGCGCGTTCATCGTCTCCTTGCTGCTGCGCGCGGAGCGGTGAACGCCGCCCTGTCTCAATAGAGTTCCAGGTGCAGCCGCTGCTGTTCAATCAGCGTCTGCCACAGGTTTTCCGCCCCGCAGGCTTGCTCCAGCGCCGTCGCCACGGCATGTTCCAGATACTGACGATTGCCGCACAGGTAGACATGCGCGCCCCGTTGCAGCAGGCCGCTGACGGCATCGGCGTGATCGTCGATGGCGTGTTGCACGTAATACTTGTCGGCGTCGCGCGAGAATGCCGTGATGAGCCGTGTGAGTACGCCCGTCGCGTTCAGCGTGACCAACTCCTCGCCATACAGGAAGTCTTCATCGCGCCTTTTCTCACCGAAGATCAGGACGGTTTCACGCCGTTCGCCCTGGGCGGCCATTTCGCGCAGTAAGCCAATCAACGGTGCGATGCCGGTACCGGTACCGATAAGCAGCACCGGCATGGCGGTGTCGCGCGGCAGGTAAAAGCCGGGGTTGGCGCGGCAGAAGAGGCGGAAAGGGCCGGGGTGCTTGAGCAGCCAGCCGGTCGCCGTGCCGCGCCGCGTGCGGCCGCCGCGTTCATAACGCACGTCGCGCACGCACAGATCAAGGCTCTCTTCCCGCGTTGCCGAAGCGATGGAGTAGGCGCGCGGCAGGCAAATGGGCAGCAGCGCCAACAGGTTCTCCAGCGTGATCGCGTGCGGCGGGCAAAAATCGTGCAGCACGTCCAGCAGATCGGCGCCGTACAGATAACTCTCCAGGGATTTGCGCTGACGGATCTTGAGCAGGCTTTTGAGCTCTTCGCTGTCGGCCAACTGCGCCAGTTCGCGCAGCGTCGTTTTGCTGATCTGGCGCAGCTCCCGGCGCCGCAGCGCGTCGATGGCCTCCGGCCTGCCGAGCCACTCTGCCAGCCGGATCAATAATCCTTCGTCGTTCTCCGGCAACAGATAGACGGTATCCCCTGCCCGGTAAACGATGCCGCTGCCGGCGATATTCAGCCGCAGATGCCAGGCTTGCGGCGTGCGTGCGCTAAGCGGCCGCCGTTCGAGGAGGGCGGCGTTGAACGCATGGTCTTCACCGTAGGCGGTCACGCGCAGATGCAAATCGCGGCCCGCCTGGGCATCGCCGGCCAGCACCTTATCCAGCGTCGTTAGCCAGGTGGTGAAGAACCGTTCGACGTTAACGTCGGCGTCAACGCGATTGATGATGGCACGGGCGCCGTATTGCGTGAGGCGCGCATCCAGCGCCTGGGTAAACCCGCAGAAATGCGGGTAAGCGGTGTCGCCGAGACCGAAGATGGCGTAGCGCAACCGGTGGCGATCCGGCCATTGCGCCAGCGCGTCGGGGAAACGTTCGGCGTTGGCGGGCGGTTCGCCGTCGCCAAATGAGCTCGAGACAATCAACAGGGCGTCGCGTTCGCCCACATCGGCGGGCTGGATGGCGTTGAGTTCTTTAACGACGGGGCGGTAGGGTTGCAGGCTGCTTTGCTCGCCCAGGCGCATCGCCAGCGCCCGGGCGTTGCCCGACTCCGAACCGTAACCAATCAGGATGCGTTCGATAATGTCGGCCATAGCGGTTACTTGTCGTAGTGGTTGTCGAACTGTTCTTTGGCGAATTCCACCGATTCGAAGTCGGTCATCAGATCGTTAATTACGCGGCGGATGCTGATATAAGCCTCGATATTGCCTTGGGCGTCATACAGCGGTTGCACCGTGGTGTCGACCACGTACAGCACGCCGCCCTTGCCGACGTTCGGGATGATGCCGGTCCAGATGCCGCCCGCCTTGATGGTGTCCCACATTGCTTTGTAAACGGCTTTCGGCACGGAAGGGTGACGCACGATGCTGTGGGGCTGGCCCACCAGCTCTTCCCGGGAAAAGCCGGTCAGTTGGCAGAACAGGTCGTTGACGTAGGTGATGGTGCCCTGCAGATCGGTGGTGGAGATCACCATCACTTTATCGAGCGCGGCCAATAGCTGGGCGGAATCGAGGGTCTGACTCATGGTAGGTTCCTTCTCATTAAGTTCGCGGTGAATGCCACGGCGGATGTCATGTATCCGTCACGACAGCTTTGTAATTAATTCTCATTTGCGATGAATGGTAATCGGGAATTTTATAAGTTGCAATAAAAATGCATCTTTATGAGCGGAAAGGTCACGACGAGGCGGGCAGGGGCGGTGAGGCCCGCGCCGGGTGGGCGGCGGGCCGATTGTGCGGCGTTTAGCGGGGGGCTTCGGCCCAGCCTTTGCGTTTGCTGGTTTTGCCGATGCCGGGGTTGAAGCTGTTGGTCGGATCGGCGGTGCGGTAGAACGCTTGCAGATCCGGTTTGGCGTGGTACAGGTGGCCGACGTTATGCTCCGCCGGGTACTCGGCGCCGCGCCGGTTGAGGATCTCGAGCATCTTTTCTTTCAGTGCATGGCTGTCCACGCCTTTTTTCACCACGTAGTCCTGGTGGAAGACGTGGCACATAAAGTGGCCGTAATACAGCTTGTGCACCAACTGACTGTCGATTTCCGGCGGCAGCGTTTCGAACCAGTCGGTGTCGTTGCGGCGCAGGGCGATGTCCAGCGCCAGAATATCCTCCACCTTGTCGGCGTGCACCGCGTGGTAGCGCACGGCGGCGCCGGCGGCGGCGAAGCGGTGCAGGAAAGCCTTTTTGCCCTCGTCAGGCGTGCAGGCGAAGAAGGCACCTTCGGCCTGGGCGAAATAGTCGGTCAGGTAGCGCTGGGCCTCTTCCACGCCGGGGCCGGCCATCTTCAACAGCAGATGGTGTTCGAAACGTTCACGGTATTCCTTCATGCGTTTCGGCAGGTGGCTCGGCGCCAGATGGCTCAGGCCCTGCATCAGCCGATCGGTCAGGTTGTGCGGCAGCAGCGGCAGCTTGTTGAGGCTGGCGTCCATGCGGCCTTTCAGGGTGAAGAAGCGCGGCATCTGATCGGTGCCGAGCTTGTCGATCATCATGAAGGTGTCTTTGCCGTACACCTCGGCGATGTCGAAGATATCGCGGTGCATATATTCTCCGGCCACCGGCAGGTTTTCGAACTGGCTCAGCATGTGGCGGCGCAGTTCGGTCAGCACCGCGGTGTCGTTGGTGCCGATATAGAACACCTGCTCTTTGCCCTCTTTCTCGAAGGTGTCGAGCCGCACCGCGAACACCGCCAGTTTGCCGGCGCAGCCGGAGGCTTCGTACAGGCGGCGTTTGTCGGCGTTGAAGCGGGAAGGGGTGTCGGCGTCGACGTCGCGCACCCGGCTGGCGTACTCGTTATCCGAGGCGCGCAGCTCGCCGTATTCGACGTCGCTCGGGCGATAGTCGCCTTTTTCCAGCCGGGTGAGGATCTCTTCCGGCGTGTCGCCAAGCCGGATGCCCAGATGGTTCACCAGGCGCAGCTGGCCGTCTTCCCCTAACTGGGCGTACAGCGCCATTTCGGTATAGGCCGGGCCGCGTTTCACCAGCGAGCCGCCGGAGTTGTTGCACACGCCGCCGATAACAGAGGCGCCGATGCAGGAAGAGCCGATCACCGAATGCGGTTCACGGCCGTAGGGCTTGAGCAATTTCTCGAGGTGGTGCAGGGTGCTGCCGGGGAAGCCGACCACCTGCTTGCCGTTGTCCAGCACCTGAATATGGTCGAGGCGCAGGGTGCTGACGATGACGATGTCGCGATCATAGTCGTTGCCGCTGGGGGTCGATCCTTCGGTCAGGCCGGTATTGGCGGCCTGCATGATGACGATTTTGTCGGCGGCCACGCAGGCCTGCAAAATGCGCCACAGCTGCAGCAGGCTGGTGGGAAACACCACCGCCAGCGCCAGGCCTTCGCCGGAGCGGAACCCCTTGCGATAGCGCTCGGTGTTGCGATCGCCGGTCAACAACTGCGGGCCGCCGACGATGTCCTTAAGCTGGTTGAGAAACGCCTGATTGCCTGACTGCATGCTGCCTGTCTCCCTGTCATCCCCGTCGCTTTAACCGCGGCGCCGGAGTGTCGCGCAGTCAGCTAAGAGGCTATCAATTAAATAACTTATCAAGTCATTAGCTTATTAAGCTAATGACTTGCGGATTTAGTAGCGTTCGGCGTAACCGGCCCGACGCTCTTCGTCGCGCAGCGTCAGGATTTCCACGCCGTCGGCGGTGACCGCTACGGTGTGTTCCCACTGCGCCGACAGTTTTTTGTCGCGCGTCACCACCGTCCAGCCGTCTTTCTTCTGCTTGATGCGGCGGTCGCCCTGATTGATCATCGGCTCGATGGTGAACACCATGCCTTCCTGCAGCGCCATGCCGCTGCCGGGTTGGCCGTAGTGCAGCACCGCCGGCTCTTCGTGCATGTCGCGGCCGATGCCGTGGCCGCAATACTCCCGCACGATGCTGTAGCCGGCCTGCTCGGCGTGGCGCTGGATGGCGTGGCCGATATCGCCCAGGGTGGCACCCGGTTTCACCGCGCGAATGCCCTGCCACATCGATTCATAGACGTTGTTCACCAGCCGTTTGGCCAGCGGCGTCACCTGGCCGATGCAGTACATCTTGCTGGAGTCGGCGATGTAGCCGCCGTTTTCCAGCGTGATGTCCACGTTGACAATCATGCCGGAACGCAGGATTTTGCTGGCCGACGGCACCCCGTGGCATACCACGTCGTCGATTGATGTGTTGAGCACATAGGGGAAATCATACTGCCCTTTGCTGGCCGGGCGCGACTTCAGTTCTTCGACGATAAACGCCTCGGCGCGGTCGTTGATCTCCATGGTGGAGATACCTTCGACGATGACCTCATCGAGCATAGCAAACACTTTAGCCAGCAGAGCGCCGGAATGGCGCATTTTGGCAATCTCTTCCGGCGTTTTAATCACAATCTGTTTCACCCGACAATCTCCTTCAGCGTCAGCGCATTATCTTTCATCATTTTTTTTACCAGTTGCGGGTAGGTCAGTTCCGGATGGAACTCCGCCAGCATGCCGATCTTGATCCAGTACTCGGCCTGCGCGTTGATCGAACGCGTCATGGTCAGGCTGGCGAGGCGCAGATCGTCATGCAGCGCGTCCGAAATTTTTACGATGCCCATCGGCGTCTCCATAAATGAACGATATACGAAGTGTATACGTTTTGGATGGTCGCGATGTGGCATTCTGTGGCGTAAGAAGATTCTGGCAACAACGATTGCCGCCGCCAGGCAATGCGTTTATTGTGATGAACGACTTTTTTGCCATGATTTTTCAGAAGGATTTAAGGCGTGACTAAACTACGTGTTGGGGTGATTTTTGGCGGTAAATCGGCGGAGCATGAGGTGTCGCTGCAGTCGGCCAAAAACATTGTGGATGCAATCGACAAAGAGAAGTTTGACGTCACGCTGCTGGGGATCGACAAACAGGGGCAGTGGCACATCAACGACGCCTCCAACTACCTGCTCAACGCCGAGAACCCGGCGCTGATCGCGCTGAACCGCTCGAACAAGAACGTGGCGCTGATCCCGGGCCAGGAAAAACAGCAGCTGATCGAAGCGGGCAGCGCCGGCGCGCTGGGCCAGCTCGACGTCATCTTCCCGATCGTGCACGGCACGCTGGGGGAAGACGGCTCGCTGCAGGGGCTGCTGCGCATGGCCAATATGCCGTTCGTCGGCGCCGGCGTGCTCGGCTCGGCGGTCAGCATGGATAAAGACGTGACCAAGCGCCTGCTGCGCGACGCCGGGCTGGCGGTGGCGCCGTTCGTCACCCTGACGCGCGCCAACCGCGCCGGGTTCACGTTTGAGCAACTGAGCGAGCGCCTCGGCCTGCCGCTGTTCGTCAAGCCGGCCAACCAGGGCTCGTCGGTCGGGGTCAGCAAGGTGGAGAACCGCGCCGAGTTTGACGCGGCGGTGGCACTGGCCTTCAGTTTCGATCATAAAGTGCTGGTGGAGTCGGCGATCGTCGGCCGCGAGATCGAGTGCGCGGTGCTGGGGAACGACGATCCGCAGGCCAGCGTGTGCGGCGAGATCGTGCTGAGCGACGCTTTCTACTCCTACGACACCAAATACATCAATGAGCAGGGCGCTCAGGTGGTGGTGCCGGCGGCGATCGCGCCGGAAGTGAGCGACCACATCCGTGAGGTGGCGCTGAAGGCGTTCCGCGCGCTGGAGTGCTTCGGGTTGGCGCGGGTGGATGTGTTCCTGACGCCGGATAACCAGGTGGTGATCAACGAGATTAACACGCTGCCGGGCTTCACCAACATCAGCATGTATCCCAAGCTGTGGGCCGCCAGCGGCGTCAGCTACCAGGCGCTGATCACGCGCCTGATCGAATTGGCGCTGGAGCGCCACCAGCAGGATCGCGCGCTGAACAGTTCGGTGTTCGATCGCTAAACGCGGCAGGGGGCGGCGGTGCCGCCCCCGTCCATCACTTCACCGTCACGTCGATATCGCCGAAATACTTCTTCGACAGCGCCGTCACCGTGCCTTGTTGTTTCACTTTGGCGATGGCGGCATCCAGTTTCTTCTTCAGCGCCTCATCCCCTTTACGCAGGCCGAAGGCGATGCCTTCACCGAGGATCTTGTCGTCGCGCACCGCCTCGCCGACGAAGGCGAAGCCTTTGCCGTCCGGCTGTGACAGGAAGCCGCTTTGCCCCGAGGGCGCCATCACCAGCGTGGCGTCGAGCCGACCGGCCGCCAGATCGAGATACACCTGATTCTGATCCTGGTAAGACACCACATCCACGCCCGCCGGCGCCCAATGGGTTTTGGCGTAAATCTCCTGAATCGAGCCTTGCAGCACGCCCACGTGTTTGCCCGCCAGCGCTTTGGCGTCCGGCAGCAGGCCGCTGTCGGCCTTGGCGATCAGGCGGTTCGGCACCTGATAGATGGCGTCGGTAAAGGCGATCGCCTGGCGCCGCTGTTCGGTCACGTTCATCGCCGAGTTGATGGCGTCGAACTTGCGCGCCTGCAGCGCCGGGATCAGGCTGTCGAACGAGGTTTCCACCCAGCTGCATTGCAACTGCGCGGCGGCGCACACCGCGTCGCCCAGTTCAATGTCGAACCCTTCCAGTTTGCCGCTGGCGGATTTGGATTCGAACGGCGGATACAGCGCTTCCAGACCGAAGCGCAGGCTGTTTTCCGCCGCCAGAGAAGAGCCGGCGGCCAGCAGGCATCCGGCGGCGAACAGCGTTTTCAAAGCTTTCATAGGCAGTGCCCCTTTCCCATGGTCGGACAAAAAATTACACCTGGCTCAGGCGGCGCGCGCCTTCCAGCAGGGTCTCGTTATCTTTGGAAAAACTCAGCCGAATAAGGCCGGTATCGGTGCTGTCGCTGTAGAACGCCGACAGCGGGATCGTCGCCACCTTCGCTTCGCGGATCAAGCGCACGGCGAAATCATTGTCGCTTTCGTGACTGAAGCCGCTAAAGCGGGCCAGCATGAAGAAGCTGCCGCGGCTGGGCAGCAGCTCAAAGCGCGAATCCTGCAGGGCGCTGGCCAGCAGATCGCGCTTTTGTTGGTAAAACGCCGCCAGCCCCAGGTAACTCTGCGGGTTGGCGAGCGCGGCGGCGAAGGCGTGCTGCATTGGCGTATCGGCGGAGAACACCATGAACTGGTGCACCTTGCGGATCTCGTCCATCAACGCCGCCGGCGCCAGGCAGTAACCGACGCGCCAGCCGGTGACGTGATAGGTTTTACCGAACGACGACACGATCACGCTGCGTTCCGCCAACTGCGGGTAGCGCGCCATGCTGTGGTGAATATCGCCGTCGAACACCACATGCTCGTAGACCTCGTCGGACAGGATCACGATGTCGGTGTCGCGGGTCAGGGCGGTCAGGCGGTCGATATCCTGCGCGTCGAACACCGCGCCGGTCGGGTTGTGCGGCGTGTTGACGATGATCATGCGCGTTTTGCCGTTGATGGCGGCGGCCACTTCATCCCAGTCGACGCGAAAATCCTGCAGCGACAGTTTGATCGCCACCGGCGTGGCGCCCTGCAGGCGCACGATCGGCGCATAGCTGTCGAACGCCGGTTCGAAATAGATCACCTCGTCGCCGGGATGCACCAGTGCGCTGATCGCCGAGTACAGCCCTTCGCTGGCGCTGGCGATCACCGTGATTTCTTCGTCGGCGTCATAGCGCGCGCCATACAATCGTTCAGCTTTTTCCGCCAGAGCAGCACGTAACGCCGCCACGCCGCTCATCGGCGCGTATTGGTTATGACCTGCGCGCATGGCTTGCGCCGTTGCCTCGATCAGCTGCGGGTCACCGGCGAAGTTGGGTGCGCCCTGCGACAGGTTGAGGGCCTGATGTTCGGCGCTGAGTTGGCCAATGACGGTGAAAATTGTGGTGCCGACGTCCGGCAGCTTCGAGCGGGATGAGCAGGCGCTCTGCATGATGGGCTCCAGGCAAACAGGGAAGTGTTGAGCGATTAAGCATCAGGCGGCGTAGGCGGACAAGGGAAAGTTTGTCATACTTGTCATGCACTACGATCATACCTAATCGAGGCACGCTATGCCGATATCCCTGCCGTCGCTCGACGTATTGAAAACCTTTGTGGTGGTGGCGCAACGCCTCAACTTTACCCATGCCGCCCGGCAGCTGCACCTGACGCAGGGGGCGGTCAGCCGGCAAATTCTCGGGCTGGAACAGCGCTTGGGCTATCCGCTGTTCAGCCGTCAGGCGCGCGGTTTGGCGCTGACGCCGCAGGGCGCGCAGCTGCTGGCGCCGGTACAGCAGGCGCTGGGGCAGTTGGATGAAGCCCTGACGCGGGCCGCCGCTCCGCCGGGGGCGCTGCGCATCAAATGCCCGACCTGCGCCATGCGCTGGGTGCTGCCGCGCATCATTCGCCTGCAAAATGAACGGCCGGACATGCATATCGAGCTGACCGCCTCGGTGTCGCACGGCCTGGATTTCAGTACCGAGCAGTTTGACGCCGCGGTGGTATTCGGCCGGCCGCCGGGTAAAAAGCTGACCGCGCACTTGCTGTTCGACGAAATCCTCACGCCGGTCTGTACGCCGACGTTCCTGCCGCCGGCAGCCCGGTTGACGGACTTGACGGACAAAACCCTGCTGCACCCGACGCGCGATCGGCGCGACTGGCTGCGCTGGCTGAAGGCGGCGGGCGCCGATGCGTTGCCGTCCGGCAAGGCCCAGCATTTCGATACCCTCGATCTGGCGATGAGCGCTGCGCTGCAGGGATTCGGCATCGCCATCGGCGATCTGTGCCTGCTGGAGGAGGATATTCAGGCGCAGCGCATCGTAACGCCGTTCCCGCTCTGCGTCAGCAGCGGCGCGGCCTATTATTTGGTCTATCCTGAACGCACGGTGGCGCCGCCGACGTTAACCGCGCTGATCGATTTTCTGGCGACGGAGGCCGCCGACAGCCGCGCCCGGCTGCAGAATTACCTGCCGATAACCTGTAATGCTTTGTAAACATTAGCGATGCGAATTCCCTTGGCGATGAAACAGAGTGTGGCAAACTGTTTCTTCACTCCGATTAAACTCCGCGGCGTTGGCGGCGGAAACACGCCTGAGATAAAACAAGATGAAATGGCTTTGTGTGGTGAGTATGTTGTCCGGTCTGGCCCTCAGCCCGGTTTTTGCGCAGGAAACGCCGATAACGCAGGGCATTCACGCCCAGCAGCGCGACGCCTTCGTGTCCAATTTGATGAAGCAGATGACGCTGGAAGAGAAGATTGGCCAGCTGCGGCTGATCAGCGTCGGACCGGATAACCCGAAAGAAGCGATCCGCGAGGGGATCCGCAAAGGGCAGATCGGCGCCATCTTCAATACCGTTACCCGGCCGGATATCCGGGTGATGCAGGATCAGGCGATGCAGCTCAGCCGCCTGAAAATCCCATTGTTCTTCGCCTATGACGTGGTGCACGGCCAGCGCACCGTGTTCCCGATCAGCCTGGGGCTGGCGGCCAGCTTCGATCTGGAAGCCATCGCGCTCAGCGCCCGGGTCGCGGCGCAAGAGGCCAGCGATGACGGCCTGAACATGACCTTCGCGCCGATGGTCGATATCACCCGCGATCCGCGCTGGGGCCGGGTCTCCGAAGGCTTCGGCGAAGACACCTGGCTGGTCTCGAAAATCGCCAAGGTGATGGTCGACGGTTTCCAGAACGGCGATCCGGCCAAACCCGGTTCGGTGATGGCCAGCGTCAAGCACTTTGCATTGTACGGCGCCGTCGAAGGCGGCCGCGATTACAACACCGTCGACATGAGCCCGCTGCGCATGCATCAGGACTATCTGCCGCCTTACAAAGCGGCGGTGGACGCCGGCAGCGGCGGAGTGATGGTGTCGCTCAACTCGGTGAACGGCGTGCCGGCCACCGCCAACCCGTGGCTGCTGAAAGATCTGCTGCGCGAGCAGTGGGGCTTTAAAGGCATCACCATCAGCGACCACGGCGCGATTAAGGAACTGATTAAGCACGGCGTGGCCGCCGACGCGCGCGACGCGGTGCGCCTGGCGATCACCTCCGGCGTCGACATGAGCATGAGCGACGAGTTCTACGACAAATACCTGCCGGGGCTGGTGAAGGACGGACTGGTGTCTGAAAGCGATATCGACCGCGCCTGCCGCGACGTGCTGAACACCAAATACGACATGGGGCTGTTCACCAATCCTTACGTGCATCTGGGCCCGGCGGGTTCCGATCCGCAGGACACCAACGCCGAAAGCCGTCTGCACCGCGCCGAAGCGCGGGTGGTGGCGCGCAAGACGATGGTGCTGCTGAAGAACGATAAGCAGACGCTGCCGCTGAGCAAGCAGGCGACCATCGCGCTGGTCGGGCCGATGGCCGACAGCCAGCGCGACGTGATGGGCAGTTGGTCGGCCGCCGGGGTGGTCAAGCAGTCGGTCACCCTGCGCGAGGGGCTGGAGCGGGCTGTGGGCGACAAGGCGCGCATTCTGTACGCCAAGGGCGCCAACGTCACGCAGGATAAAGGCATCATCGATTATCTGAACGAGTATGAGCCTGCGGTGGCGTTCGATACCCGTTCGCCGCAGCAGATGATCGACGAAGCGGTGCAGGCGGCGAACAAGGCCGACGTGGTGGTGGCGGTGGTGGGGGAATCGCAGGGCATGGCGCACGAGGCCTCCAGCCGCGCCGACATCACGATCCCGCAGAGCCAACGCGATCTGATCGCCGCGCTGAAAGCCACCGGCAAGCCGCTGGTGCTGGTGCTGATGAACGGCCGCCCGCTGGCATTGAGCTGGGAGAGCGAGCAGGCGGACGCGATGCTGGAAACCTGGTACAGCGGCACCGAGGGCGGCAACGCGGTGGCGGACGTGCTGTTCGGCGATTACAACCCGTCGGGCAAGCTGCCGATGACCTTCCCGCGCTCGGTCGGCCAGATCCCGATGTACTACAACCACCTGAACACCGGCCGGCCGTTCGGCAAGGAGAACCCGGGCAAGTACACCTCGCGCTACTTCGATTCGCCGAACGGCCCGCTGTATCCGTTTGGTTACGGCCTGAGCTACACCACCTTCAGCCTGTCGGATCTGAAGTTATCCAGCCCGACGATGGCGCGCAACGGCAAGCTAACCGCCAGCGTCACGCTGAAAAATACCGGCAAGTACGACGGCGCCACGGTGGTGCAGCTGTATCTGCAGGACGTGACCGCCTCGGTCAGCCGGCCGGTGAAAGAGCTGCGCAACTTCAAGAAAGTGACGCTGAAGGCCGGCCAGTCGCAGCAGGTTGAGCTGCCGATTAGCGAAGACGATCTGAAGTTCTACAACGCCAGCCTGAAATGGGGGGCGGAGCCGGGCAAATTCAACGTGTTCGTCGGCCTGGACTCCGACAACGTGCAGGCGCAAAGTTTTACGCTGAAGTAACCTTTTCCCCCTCTTTCACGGCGGTGGGAGAGGGGGCATCCATTCCCGCTAACGTCATCGGAGCTTGCCTCATGAAACGCTATCTGGACTGCAGCGCCAGCGATCTGGCCGATATCGGCAAAGCCGACCTGCTCTATGCCATCCGCGCCAGCGAAGGGCGCATCTTGGTCAGCGAAACCATCGCGGTCACTCAGCCGCTGCTCAATAACGTCACCAACGCCGAACTGGCGGCCAGCCAGGGCGCCGACCTGCTGCTGTTGAACCTGTTCGACGTCGATCGTCCACATATCGCGGGCCTGCCCGCCGACGTGCCGCCGCAGGAGGCGCTGCGCACGCTGCAGCGCCTGACCGGGCGGGTGATCGGGGTGAACCTGGAGGCCGTCGATCCGGCTTTCGCCAGCGAACATAACGACTTTTGGCAGATGACGGCGGGCCGCGCCGCCACCGCCGAGAATGCGCGCAAGCTGTATCAGCTCGGCGCGCGCATGCTGGTGCTGACCGGCAACCCGAACAACGGCGTCAGCAATCAGGCGATTGCCGCCGCGCTGAAAGCGATCCGCGAGGAAGTGGGCGACGAGATGGTGCTGGTGACCGGCAAAATGCACGGCGCCGGCATTGTGCGCGAAAGCGGCAGCCAACTGATCGGCGAGCAGGACATCGCGCTGTTCGTGGAGAACGGTGCGGATATCGTGCTGTTGCCGGCGCCGGGCACCATTCCCGGCATGTCGCAGGAGAAAGTGGCGGCGCTGATCGCCTTTGCCCAGCGGCAGGGGGCGCTGGCGATGACGGCGATCGGCTCCTCGCAAGAGGGGGCCGACGTGCAGACCGTGCGGCAGATTGCGCTGATGAGCAAAATGGCCGGCGCGGATCTGCACCATATCGGCGATACCGGCTATTTGGGGCTGGCGCTGCCGGAAAACATCTTCGCCTACAGCGTGGCGATTCGCGGCGTGCGCCACACCTACAGCCGCATGGCGCGTTCAATTAACCGCTGAAATGGCTGCCGCTTGCGGGCTTTTCTTCCGATAGGCAACACTCGCAACGCATAGCCTAATAACGCCGGCAGACAAAGGTCGGGCTTTGAAGCGTACTGACCACATACAGATTGCCGAGTACGTGTTCGACGGCGACATGGTAGGAGATTCGGGGATCTTCCGACTGCAAAAAGGTCGCCCAAAGGGGGGCGGGAACCGTATCTCCGGCATGTTTACGGTCGGCGGCGAATCGCAGCGTGTACCCATCGCCGCCGCCATCCTCTTCAGCCGCCTCATCGCCGGGGGTGTCATACACATAGTGAAGTTCGCGGTTCAGCACATAGGTCTTTTCTTGTCGCTCGATAAAACCATTGAGCCTGATAAAGCCAGTGCCGTTGTGGTAGAGGAAAAAATACATCTTTGCTTTTAAAACCGCAGCGGGCTCCATGGCTGGGCCATGGCGGTTGCGCGCGGTGATCTCCGCTTCGCAACGCAGTAAGGTTTTAGGATGGTGCGACAGCTGGGCGACCTGGCTTGCCAGGGGTGCCATCAGCAATAACAAGCCGACGATAAAGCGTGTTTTTTTGTTCATGGCGTCATACCGTCGGTGTTTTTGATCGTGCGGCACCGGCCATATTGACCGGGTTGCGCCAGATTGCAGATGGCGATGAAGGTGACCTGAAAAGGAAGATTGGGGTTGGCGATTTTGGTGTAGAACAGATCGGCGGGCGCTGTGCCGCAGTCGGTCGCTTCAGCTTTCAATGCAGCGGCAATTTGCGCTTGCGTTTCACGCCGGTCGTTCAGCGCGGCGGTTTCCAACGTAAAAACGTTGCACTGCTCATGGCGATAAAAAAAATCGACCTTGGCGTTTTTGAACGCGTGAACCGGCCGGTTGAACCACAATAAAGCGCAGACGAGGCTAAAGCACGCAATCATCATCAATGCTGCGGCAAAGGGCGCTTTATTTGCCTGGCAGATATTCCCACGCCGTTTTAACAGTGCGCCGGCCCGGGTCAACAGGGTGGGAATAACCGCTTTTTGGTTGTCCGGTGAGCGCATGTTTTCGCATGAGGTAATTTCCGCTTCAAGAATGAACCCCAGTTTGGGGATGGTAATAATGATTTGCGGATCCAGCGCCAGCGACTCAAGCGCTTTTCTTATCTCACTGATGCAACCATTCAGATTATTGTTTGAACCCACAAAACCATTATCTTCCCAGACCCGCTGCATCAAATGCCTGCGGGTGAGCATCTCTTTATGATGGGTAACCAACTCTAACAACAAGCGGGTGGCAGGGTTAGATAACGGCATAAAAGATTCCCGTTCATTGATGATGAACAATGCGCGTTCGGCAGGTGAGAAAATAATCATCTGATTAATGACGTATTCCATAATGTGCTGCTTGCCCTTATAGCGACGGCGAAATTTAGCGAGGACAGAGTTATCTATTATTTTTCACCCGTCAAGATGATGGCGATTTTTTCATGTTGTGAAATTTTTGGCGAAAGTTCAAACGTACGGGTGTCGCCAGTTTTATAATATTAGGTTTTCTTTGTTTTGGTTTTTAATTCCTTATTTTTATTATTTATAGGAATTAAAAACTGTTTTTATGGTTAAATTTAATACATATATCTTGATTTTGGCTGCGGCGATACTATGGAACTCGCTGGGGAATGCGACAGGATTTTGCCGGTAATCCACGTTTAAATTGCGGGCTCTCTTTGCTTGAAGCCTGAATGGCCAAGAGGAAAAGGTATGTTTAAAAGAAACTGGACGCTTTTACGCTACAGGCGAAAGCTTTTTGAAGCTATTCAATCTGTCGGGATTGTGATGGCGATAGTTACCGGGCTGGTGTTGCTGACAGGCATTTCTTTTATTGCAATTGAAAAATGGCTTAGCCTTTTCTGATGGTTTTTCAGATATATACATTTGGATGAAATTATTATGTCTATTCCATGTTTAAAGTTCATGGTGATGGTCTATGTCAGCGTATTGCTTTTGTTGGGTGGCTATATTTATCACTATGATATGAACTATTTCTCGCTGACGTTTCCATATTCTCTTGTGATTGGGGTTGTCCTGTTTGCTTTATTGGGCGTCGGCGGCGCGCTCCTTTTTTTGCGAAAAGCGTGGGGGATGACCCCTGCGTGTTTTTTCTTTGCGCTGGGCGCGGTGATATTGCTGCTGCCCCTTTTTTATTCTCGTGCCGAGTGGGGCGTGCTTACCGTCGGGCGAATGGCCTGCCTGTTTGGCAGTTGGATTATTTACTTTATCCTATTGCAATATCGGGTCATGCAACACGTGCGTATTGCGTTTATCTATACGCTGGTATTAGCCGCTGCCGTGGGAGGCATTTGGCTTTTTTCCTCCCCGGCCGAGGCGGCGGCAGGCTATGCCGGCAGCTGGGGGCGTTGGCCGGATGCCGCGAGCAGTTTATTGGCGAGCGGATTATTGGCGGGATGGGGTCTGACGGTGTTGCCTCGGTTCCGCATGTTGCGCCGAGATAACGAGCGATGGCGTATTTTACTCTTGCTGCCGCTCTTGATCGGTTTATCCGCCGCGCTGGGGTGGGGGGCATCGCAGACCGTTTGTCTCAGCGTGCTATTGGGTGCCGCGCTGTTGACCCTGATGTTTGTGCGCAGATACCCGCTGCATTGCGTGCTCGCGCTGCTGATGACGGCATTGGGATTCTGCCTGGCGATATTGGCGGATGAATTGAACGCCGGCGTTCGCTTGTCGAATGCCGCGCCGTGCTGCGATACGCTGCTTGATTCGCTGGCGCTGGTGGTAGAGCGGCCCTGGTTGGGATGGGGCTATGGCCGATTCGAGCATGGCTTTGAGCATTTACAGGCCCATGCGCTGCCCGCGGTGGCGCGGGCAGGCGCAGCGCGGCAACCCTATAATGAGCTCCTGCTGTGGTGGATAGAAGGTGGCGTCGTTGCGTTGGCGGGCATGCTGTGCCTGCTGGCGGGCGTGGCGGCGCTGGTGCGCCAAACATGGCGACGGGAACGCATCGCCGCCCGCTTGCACAGCCCGGCCGCCGGGGAAGAGGCCGCGTTGGCGGCGAGCGGCATTCCCTTGCTGCTGTGCGCGCAGTTTTCCTACCCGTTCGGGCTGTCGCTCATCCAATGGGCGGTTTTGATGCTGCTGCTCGTTACGTTGGATGGGCGCAGCAGGCTCAATGCCGGCCGGTTTTGCCGGTTTGTTTTCGCGCGGAGGGAAACGGCGTGAACTCGGTCATCAATATCGCCTTCCTGGATATCGACCGCTTTTTTGTTGCCGGGGCGTATCGGGCGTTGAGCGACTATTTTAGTGAACGTGGCATCGAGGCGCGCTGCAGCGAGCCGATGAATGCCGACCTTGTGTTCCAGGCGATCGCCAAAGGCGACGTGGCGCGTTTTTGCCATCCTCCCCATGCTCCTCACGCCCTTTATCTCGCCGTTTACGATCTCAGAGAAGCCCGCATTCGCGCCATTTCGGGGTGCCTGAGGGAAGCGGGCAGGGTGTACCGCAATGAAGGCGTCGCAAAGCTGTTGCACACGGTAGCGCGGGTGATAAAAGGCCGAACCGGCGGCGCCTGCGGTTTTTCTTGTTGCGCCTGGTGCCAGCCGTTGCCATTGACGCCGCAGGAAAAACAAGTGATGCGTTACCTGAGTTGGGAAATGACGCCGACCGCCATTGCCCGTCGGCTTCGGGTCAGCATCAAGACGGTGAGCACGCATAAACGGGCGGTGATGAGAAAGATGCATTTTCAGCGCGATGCGGAGCTTTACCGCTGGTTGCGTCTGGGGGAGTTCGGTCAGGGAAATGGCGATAGCCACGTCGTCTGAGCGATGGCATGGCAGGTCCGGGCCTGGCGGCCCGGAGCACTTACCAAAACAGCGGCGTGGTGCTTTCGGCCAGAAACGCCAGCAGCGTTTCATTGACCGCCGCCGGATTTTCCTTGTTGCTGATATGCCCGGCGTTGGGGATCAGCACATGTCGGCAGCCGAGAAGATCCGCCATGCGCTGGCCTTCCGCCGGCGGGCGCGGCTTATCCTGCGCGCCGGTGATGACGATGCTGGCGGCGGTGATGTGTTCCAGCAGCGCCAGCTTGTCGGGGCGGCCGAAGATCATCCGGCCCAGCGGCACGATGCTTTCGCGCAGGCGCTCGGCGGGCAGGCTTTGCAGATGGGCCAGCAACGGCTGCGACAGCGCAGCGGGCACTTCGTCGGAATAGAACTGCGCGGCGATATATTCCAGCAGCGGCGGCGCGATGGCGCCGGCCTGTTCCACGGCGGCCAGCATGCCCATATAGCGCTGCCGTGCCTCTGGAGTTTCGTCGCCCAGGTAGCTGTCCAGCAGCGCCAGCACTTTCACCCGCTCCGGCGCCAGCGCCGCCAGTTCGGCGCCCCACATGCCGCCGACGGACAGGCCGACGATGCCGAACTCTTCAATATCCAAATGATCCATCAGCGCCAAATGATCGGCGGCGATATCCGACAGGCTGTTTCGCCCGGGTGGCAGCGCCGGTGAATCGCCGTGGCCCCAGAGATCCGGTACGATCAGGCGGTAGCGTTTAGCCAGCGCTTCGAACTGCGGCGCCCACATATTCAGATCGAACAGATAGCTGTGGCCCAGCAGCAATGGAAAGCCTGAACCTACGTCGAGATAATGCAGGGATTTGCCCATCGTTGGCATCTTATCGGTTCCTTATATAAAAAGAGTTCCGGCTGCTTATATCACACTCATATTCAACCCACGGTATTAATTTACCTTAAATTACTCAGGTGGAGGCTTATTTTTAATTATCCATTGCTAACAAGACGTCAATAAAAGGTGACATTAAGGATAATATTCTGGTCGATGCCGGAGCCTTGGTTTATGCTGGCGCTCCTTTCGGTATGGAATAGATAAACAGGGAGTCGCGATGAAAAGACTTTTCAGACTATTAATTATTTTGCTTGTCATTTTGCTGCTGGCGGCGGTGCTGTGGTGGTTCTTCGGGCGCGGCAATCCGAATGCGCTGTGGCAGATAGTCAGCCAACAGTGCGTGCCCAATCAGCAGCAGAACCACGATCCTGCGCCCTGCTTAAAGGTGGATTTAACCGAGGGATATGTGCTGTTTAAGGACAGCAAGGGCCCTTACCACGATCTGGTGATACCGACCGAAAAGGTCAGCGGCATCGAGAGCCCGATATTGCAAGCGGATCGAACGCCGCCTTATTTCGCCCAGGCCTGGAATAACCGCGAACATATATCCAGCGAGCTGGGTAAACCGTTAAAAGACGCATGGGTTTCTCTGGCGGTCAATTCGAAATATGGCCGCTCTCAAAATCAGTTGCATATTCACGTTGCCTGCTTGCGCCAGGATGTCTATAACGCGCTGGGGGAACAGGCTGAGCAATTAGATCAACAGTGGCGGCCTCTGGCGGTGAAATTGGTCGGCCATCAATATCTGGCCAGAAAATTGGCGGGCACCGATTTAACCCAGGAAGATCCTTTCCGCTTGTTGCAAAACTACGTGGTCGAGCAGGGCGACAGCATCGGCAATTACGGCCTGGCGCTGGCGGTCAGCCCGCAGGGTGAGATGCTGCTGTTGGCAAACCGTTTGAAGTTGACCGATCTCAACCTGGGGTCGGCCGGTGAAATTCAGGACTACCGGTGCGAGGTCGCGGGGAACTCTAGATGATAACGGCCCGCCGGCTCGATCAGCCGGCGGCTGCCGTGCGGTCAGAGTTTTTTCAGCAGCGCCAGCAGTTGCGCTTCGCTTTTCTCCGCCAATCCGTCGATCGCCAGTTTGATGATGTCGGAGCGGGTGATACGCACGATGCCGTTGCGCGCCGCCTGCACGATCACTTCATCGATAGCCTCAATGTGGTTGTCCGTCAGGCTGACGGAGATCGCCTTATAAGTACGCTTGCGGCCGGCCGGCTTGGCTTCCGGCGCGGGCGCCGCAACCGGCAACGTATGCGAGGTGGCGCTGTTGATGAATTCGTCTTCCGACATGCGGTGGGTGGGGGTGCGTTTCTTCACAGGATCACCTCTTTCACCAGGCATTCAATTTCGGTCTGCGCCTTTTCATTGTTCGCTTCGTGCACGGTGATGGCTTCACCCCAGGCGTCGCGGTAAATCTTGCGGTCGCACAGGCGATTGCTCACCAGGGTGAACTCCGGGTATTCACTCAGCACCTGCGCCGCTTCGTTGGCTTCATTAATGAAGATATTGGTCGGGCACATGTTCAATACGATGTAGCCTTTGACCTTCTCGTTGTATTCCTGCGCGGTGGAGAACATCTCCGACAGATAGCCGATGGTGTCGAGATCCATCTGCGAAGGGCGCAGCGGCGAGAGGAACAGATCGGCGGCCAGCAGGCCGGAGCGCAGTTCGGCGCTGTCGCGGCCGGCGGTATCGACGATCACGTAGTCGTAATGGCGATCGAGCTCCAGCAGCGTTTCCTTGATTTTACCCGACGCGGCCACCACCGGAATGTGCGGCAGCCCCTCGACGTTCTGACGGTCGTTGTACCAGGTCATGATCGATTTCTGGTCGTCGGCATCGACGATGATCGCCGTCTTGCCTTGCTTAAGAATCAGATACCCGGCGATATTCACTGCTTTCGTCGATTTGCCGACGCCGCCTTTTTGCGAGCCAATCAGAACAATCATGCTGCCATCTCTCAAGTTATTAAGCGGGTAACTTATTAAGTTAATGTGCTTATTAGGTTGATAATCAAACAGGTTAACAAGAACAACTCGCGAACAATATGCACCAACTGCGGCGGCTTGCCAAGCCAGTATGTTGTTAACTGCGCAGCTTATTTTGCGGTGAATGGACCGGATGGGTAAGTAGGAATTCTCTGGGAAGTGGCGGAACGGAAGAGCCTTTTGTTAATTTAACAGCTTAATAAGTTAGTGGCTCATTAAGCTGTCGATGGCGTTACTTCTTCATCATCGCCTTCAGGTTGGCGAACGGGTTGTGGGTGGCGACGCCGATATCTTTTTGCGCATCTTCACCGGCCACCACCGTCGAACCGTATTGATCGGCCTCGGTGTATTTCGAGTGTTCGTGGTCGTGGCAATACAGACACAACATTTCCCAGTTGCTGCCGTCTTCCGGGTTGTTGCTGTGATCGTGATCGATGTGGTGCACCGTCAGTTCGCGCAGGTTGGAATAAACGAATTCGCGCGAGCAGCGCCCGCATACCCAAGGGAACAGTTTCAGCGCTTTTTCGCGGTAGCCGGTTTCCAGCTTCGCATAGTTTTTGGGGATATAGGCCATGGTGGTCGTCCGTCGGAAATCAATATGCGCCAATAATACCACAGTGCGTGCGGCTACAACGTGCGGCTCATCTTGCCGCTGTCAAACGTCTCCACCGCCCAGTCGATGAACGCCCGCAGCTTGCCGCTGAGGTGGCGATTGGACGGGTAGACCACGTACATCTGCTCCGGCGGCGGCTGCCAGTCGTGCAGCAGGCTGACCAGTTCGCCGCGCTCGAGGTGCGGCTGCGCCATAAACCGATAGATCTGGATGATGCCCAAGCCGGCCAGGCTCGCCGCCAGCAGCGCGTTGCCTTCATTGATGCTGACCGGGTAGCGCTGTTGGATGGCGATCTCTTTGCCGCGCTCGACATAGCGTTGCGGATGGATGCGGTCGTTGACCGGATGGCGGTAGTGCACCATCGGAAAACCCTGTTCCAGATCGCACGGATGGCGCGGGGTGCCGTGGCGCGCCAGATAGGCCGGGGTGGCGCAGCTGACCCAGTCCAGATCGAACAGACGCCGGGCGATCAGGCTGGAATCGGCCAACGGACCGCTGCGGATCACGCAGTCAGCGCTGTCGCTGATCAAATCGATAACGCGATCGCCGATGCTGAGATCGATCTGGATTTGCGGGTAGCGTTCCAAAAAGCCGGGCAGCGCCGGCAACAGCAGTTGGCGGGCGGTGCCGCTGCCGGTATCGATGCGCAGCACGCCCTGCGGAGAATTCTGCGACTCGGTCAGACAGCCCTCCATCTGCTCCAAATCCGCCAGCCATTTCACCGTATTCTGGTAATAGCATTCGCCCTCGCGGGTGACCGACACGCTGCGGGTGGTGCGCTGGAACAGTTTGGTCTGCAGGTGATCCTCCAGATTTTGGATCAGCTTGGTGACCGTCGCTTTCGGCATGCCCAGCGAATCGGCGGCGCGGGTAAAGCCGCCGGTTTCCACGACGCGGTTAAATACCCGGATAGCGAGCAAATGATGGTCCATAGGTTCTCAACGCCATGCCCCGGCGCTGGCCGGGGCATGTTTCTGCAGATAGATAATGATTAACACTGTTTAGCGCCAATCGCGCCGGAGCGCAAGCTGAGGCCGAATACCAGCGTGGCGGAGAGGATCAGCGCGCCGCCGAACAGCATGGCGCTGCTGACGCCCTGCCAGTCCACCACCTCGCCGCCCAGCAGTGCGCCGGAGGCCAGCGCGATCTGGATGACGCACACCAACAGCGCCTGACCGGCTTCCGGCGCCTGCGGCACGGCGGCGAACATCCAGTTGGTGGCGCAGACCGGCACGGCGCCAAAGGCCAGCCCCCATACCAGCACCATCAGCGTGGCGCCGGCGAGGCCGCTGAGCAGCGGCGAAACGATCAAAATGCCCGCCAGCATGGCGGCGATCAGTATGAAGGTGGCGCGCAGGCTGTGTTCCGCCAGACGCTCGCCGAGAAAGGTGCCCAGCAGGCCGATGGCGCCATAGGCCAACAGCTGCAGCGAGATTGCCGATGGGCTGAGCACGAACACCTGCTGCAGCAGAGGCCGCAGATAGGTATAGGCGGCGAAGTGGCCGATGAACAGCAGCACGATGGCGATCAGGCCGATGCGCGCCATCGGCAGGCGCAGCGGCAGCACCAGATCGCGCGGCGTGACCGGTCGGGAAGGCGGTACCGACGTGAGCAAACGCAGCTGCGCCAACAGTACGCCGACTGCCAGCGCCGCACCGCCGAAGAAGGCGGCGCGCCAGCCGAACAGATCGCCGATCAGGGCCCCGGCCGGCACGCCGCATACCGCGCCGACCGAGATGCCGCTGAGGATCAGCGCAGTGGCGCGGCCCTGGCTGGCTTCCGGCACCAGATGGCGGCCGTAGTTGGCGGCGAATGACCAGAAGCCGCCGACGCAGATGCCCAGCAGCACGCGGCCCAGCAGCATCATCGGGAAGTTGACGGCCAGTGCCGCCACCAGGTTGGACACCATCAGCAGCAACGACAGCCCCAGCATCAGCAGGCGTCTGTCCAGCCGGCCGGAAGCCAGACTCAATACCGGCGCGGCCACCGCCGCCACGATGCCGGGCATGGTCACCATCAGCCCGGCGGTGCCGGTGCTGACGCCGAGCGAAGGGGCGATGTTGGTCAGCAGGCCGATCGGCAAAAACTCGGTGGTGACCATGACAAAACAGGCGACCGTCAGCGAGAAGATCGCCGGCCACGGGGATGATGCAGGGTTATCTTTATTATTCAGCATAATGCCGCTCTTCTCAGGTGAATGCGCAGGCCGCGCTCGGGGCGCGGCGTGATCAAAGTCACAATCTACGGCAGGCTGAAGGCGCAGATAAATCCATCTGCGGTGGTTACACTGTTTCTGAGGGGGAACAATGACGGCAGCGAGTTAAAACGCGGCTTGCGCCGCGCCGAGGGGAGCCGAGGGGAAAGGAATAAAACGGTATAAGGTTATGACCGGGCCGCGCGCGGCGCTAGAGCCCCGGCGCTTTCCACAATGAGGTGGTCAGGCCGCTATCCACCAGCGTCAGCTGATCGGCGTAGACTCGCCGCCAGTTTTCTTTCTGTTCCTGATACCGCGCATGGTTGGTGAGATCCGGCTGATGCTCGCGCTCCCAGCGCACCAGCTGCTCGCCGGTTTCGGCCAGCGACGCGTAAAGCCCGGCGCCGACCCCGGCGGCGATCGCGCAGCCCAGCGCGGTGGCTTCTTTCACCACCGGCACCCGCACCGTCAGGCCGGTGACGTCGCTGAGGATCTGGCTCCACAGTTTGCCCTTCGCACCGCCGCCGGCGAACACCAGCGAGCGGGCCTGCACGCCGGAGAAGGCGGCGATCTGCTCCAGATTACAGGCGGAGACGATGGCGGCATTCTCCTCCAGCGCGCGGAACAGCGTCTGTTTGTTGCAGCGTTCAGGATCGATAGACATGTTGATGAACGACGGCGCCGCGTGATACCAGGTTTTGAAATGCATGGCGTCGGAAAAGATCGGCATCACGCCGTAGGCGCCCGGCGGCACCCTGGCCGCCATCTCTTCCAGCAGGCTGTAAGCGTCGATCCCCAGTCGCTCCGCCAGCAGTTTCTCTTCGGCGCAGAAAGCGTCGCGGAACCAGCGCATGGTCAGGCCGGTAAAGAAGCTGATGGATTCCGCCTGCGCCATGCCGGGAATGACATGAGGGTTAATGCGGATGTTCATTTCCGGATCGATGGCCGGTTCCGGCAGGTTGACGATTTGCTGCCAGAAGGTGCCGCCGAGCACCGCCGTCTGCCCGGCGCGCACGATGCCGAGCCCCAGGCTGCCGAGCTGCACGTCGCCGCCGCCCATCACCACCGGGGTGCCGCGCAGCAGCCCGCTCTCCTGCGCCGCCTGTTCGGTGACGCGCCCCAGCACGACGCCGGTCTCTTTCACCGGCGACAGAATATCGGCGCGCAGCCCGGCCATATCGAGCAGTGCCGGCCGCCAGTCGCGGCTGGTCAGATCCAGCATGCCGGTAGTGCCGGCGTTGGAAGGATCGACCGCCAGCTCGCCGCTCAGCATGTAGGCCAGCCAGTCGCTGATCATGGTCAGCGTCGCCGCCTGGCGATAGATGTCCGGCCGGTGGTGCGCCAGCCACAGCAGGCGCGGCATGGCGCTCAGCGCCAGCGTCTGGCCGGAGTACTGGTAGACCTCACGTTCGAAGCCGTGGTTGTGCAACTCTTTCAGTTCGCTGACTTCATGGCTGGCGCGCGCATCGACATTGGCGCAGGCCCAGATCGGCACGCCGTTGCGATCGTACAGAACGATGCCTTCACGCATCGAGCAGCAGGCTACCGCACGGATCGCCTGCGCGCTCAGCCCCGCGCGCTGCAACGCCTGGCGGATGCACTGGCAGGCCAACTGCCAGTTGCGGTTGAGATCGAATTCCATCGAGCCGGGTACGCCCGGCACCGCGAGGTGTTGCCACTCGGCCTGGCCGTGCGCGATCTGATTGCCCGCCAGATCGAAGATCACCGCGCGAATGCTGCCTGTTCCTGCGTCCAGCGCCATCAAGTAGTTATCCATAGCCTATGCTCTCAGGGGGAGGAATAGTAACTATAGATGCCGCCGTCTTCCCTCGCCGGGGGCGGGGTGGGCATCGCCGGTGCGATTTGTGAGCCAGGCGGCAAAATTGCCGTTGCGGCAGGGCAATCGACGGGAATAAACCTATGGTTGGAAAGCGCCATGCTGCGGCGCACCGTTTAAACAAGGAGCTGTCATGCACGTCACATTGGTAGAGATCAACGTTAAACAGGACAAGATCGACGAATTTATCGACGTTTTCCGCGCCAATCATCTGGGGGCGATCGAAGAGCCGGGCAACCTGCGTTTCGACGTGCTGCAGGATGAGCATATTCCGACGCGGTTTTACATCTACGAAGCCTATCGCGACGAGCAGGCGGTGGCGGCGCACAAGCAGACCCCACACTATCTGCAGTGCGTGGAGAAGCTGGAAGCGCTGATGACCGGCCCGCGCAAGAAAACCACCTTCATCGGCCTGATGCCGGAATAAACGCCGGCGTTTGCCGGTGTCCATGCGCCCGGTTTGGTTGTAACCTGCAAGGCAAAGCGAATTTTCAATGGGATAAGCGGGGCGAGGATGACATTGCGCGATCGGCTGTTGGCGCTGTTGGTGGTGGTGATCTGGGGCGTGAATTTCGTGGTAATCAAGTTCGGCCTGCAGGGGATGCCGCCGTTCCTGTTGGCCGGGATGCGTTTTTTACTGGTGGCGTTGCCGGCGATCTTCTTTATCCCGCGCCCGATCATCCCGTGGAAATGGCTGTTGCTCTACGGCATGACCATGAGCTTCGCGCAGTTTGCCTTTCTGTTTGTCGCCATCAAGGTGGGCATGCCGGCGGGGTTGGCCTCGCTGGTGTTGCAGGCGCAGGTGTTCTTCACCCTGCTGTTGGGTGTCGTGCTGATGGGCGAAAAGCTGCGCGTGAATCATTTCGTCGGCATCGCCATCGCCAGCGGCGGCATGCTGGCGCTGGCGCAGGCCAGCCTGCATAAGCCGGGCAGCGGCGCGGTCCCCCTGGCGGGCCTGCTGCTGACCCTGGCGGCGGCGTTCTCCTGGGCGCTGGGCAACCTGACCAACAAGAAGATCCTGGCCGGTTTCCCGCAGCGCAACATTTTGTCGCTGGTGGTGTGGAGCGCGCCGATCCCGGTACTGCCGTTCCTGATTTGCAGCTGGCTGTTCGACGGCCCGCAGGCGGTGTTGGCCAGCCTGAGCCATGTGCAGGTCGGCACCTGGCTGGCGGTTGCCTATCTGGCGTTCGCCGCCACGCTGTTCGGTTATTCGGTATGGGGCAGCCTGCTGGGGCGCTACGAAACCTGGCGCGTCGCGCCGCTGACGCTGCTGGTGCCGCTGGTCGGGCTGTTCGCCGCCTGGCTGCTGCTGGACGAAGCGCTGTCGCCGGCGCAGTTCGGCGGCGCGTTGCTGGTGCTGGCCGGCATGGCGGTCAATACCTTCGGGTTGCCGCGCCGACGGGCCGTCGCGGTGCGCTAAACCTAACAGGGCAATTCTGTTCAATACGTTGTCGGCGCGGCCCGGCATTCTGGCGCCTGTGAATTTTTCCTCAGGTGCCCTCATGAATAATATCTACCTTTCCATGGCCGCATTTGCGCTGGCGGCCTCCATCACGCCCGGCCCGGTCAACATCGTCGCATTGAGCGCCGGGGCGCAGTTCGGCTTTGGCGCGACCCAGCGTCACGTGTTCGGCGCCACGCTGGGGTTTACCCTGTTGCTGGTGCTGCTGGGTTTGGGCATGCACCAACTGCTGATCCTGTGGCCGGCGTTGACCCGCTTGATCCAATGGGCCGGCGTGGCCTTCCTGCTGTTTATGGCCTACCGGCTGGCGTTTGACGACGGCAGGCTGGGCAACGGCGAGGCGCAGGCGCCTTCCTGTTGGTACGGCGCGCTGATGCAATGGCTGAACCCCAAGGCATGGCTGGCGTCGGTGGCCAGCCTCGGGGCGTTTGTCGGCGACGGCGACATCCGGCTGCTGTGGCAGTTCGCCGGGCTCTACTTCGTGATTTGCTATGCTTCGGTGGCCTGCTGGGCTTACGTTGGCGCGATGTTGCGCGGCCTGCTCAGGCAGGCGCGCAACGTACAACGCTTCAATCGCGTGATGGCGGCGTTGCTGGCGGCCAGCGCCTGCTATCTGTTGGCGGAGGGTTTTTGATACTGGCCGGGTGTCGCGGCCAGCAGCTGTTTGAAGGTGCGCTGGAAGTGCGCCTGATCGGCAAAGCCGCTTTCGCTGGCGGCCGCGGCGATCGGCAGGCCGCTTTTCAATAGCCGATGGCCGTGCTGCACGCGGCGATTGACCAGATAGGCGTGCGGCGTCATGCCGTAGCGCTGGCGGAAGGCGCGGATCAGGTAGGAGGGCGAGAGCGCGGCGGCGTGGCAAATGTCTTCCAGCGTCAGCGACTGAGTGCAGTGCGCGTCGATAAACGCCGCCGCCGCTTCCAGTCGGGGGTGCGGCGGCGTCTCCGGCTGGCGGCCGCTGCCCAGCGCGAGCTGCAGGGCGCTGAAATACTCCACCAGGGCGATCTGTTTTTCCAGCGCGCCGCACTGCGCGTTCGTCAGCAGCGCGTACAGTTGGTTCAGCCCGTTGAACAGCGCCGGATCGCGGCTGAGCGGCCGGCTGAAGGGGACAAAGCGGTCGCCGTCGCCGCCCATCATTTCCTGCTGCAGCGCGCCGAGCCAGGCGAGATCGAGATAGAACATGATGTATGACCAACGGCGGTCGGCGATCGGGTTGCAGGCATGCGCCTGCTGCGGATTGATGACAACCACATCGCCGGCGCCGACCTGCATGCGCCGCTCGCCGTTGACATAGGTGCTGACGCCGCCGGTGATGGCGCCGATGGAAAAGAATTCGTGGCTGTGCAGGCTGTAGCACACTTTGCGGCCATCATTGATGGCGCGCGCTTCGACAAAAGGCAACTGCGGGTCGCGCCAGAACTGGGGCGTTTTTTCACTCATGCGCTTTCCTTTTCACTGCGGCGGCATCACAGTGTTATAGCCTGAAAGCGACGAAAAGGGGAATGGCGGATGATAATTTTTAACGTGTTCGGCCGCCTGGTAGGCGTGAAGCGTATCGGGGACGAATGGCGGCTGTTCCGCGTGACGCTGCCGGAGCGCAAATATGCCCCCAGCTACGATATCGTGTTGCCGGCGGATCTGCGCGAAGAGGAGATCGCCGGCTATCTGGGGGATATCTATCACGAAGCCGCGACCCCGCAGCGGCCGGACGTGTTTCGCGTCGAGTAGCGCGGGCGTTACTCTTCCGCGTTGCGCGCCATGAGGCGGCGCTGATGTTCCTCGCTGGCGGCCTGGATCTCTTCCAGCACCGAGCCGACGTCGGCGCGCTTCTGGATTTCGCTGAATCGGCCGCTGAGGACGCTGTCCGGCGTCAGCGTGCCTTCCTGATACAGCGCCCAGATCTCTTTGGCATATTGGCTGTCGCGCAGCTCCGGCGCAAATTGGCCGTAATATTCCGCCAGATTGTCGATATCGCGCTCGAACATGCTTTTGGCGTGGTTGTTGGCGGCGGCGTCCACCACCTGCGGCAGATCGATGATCACCGGCCCGTCTTTATCCATCAGCACGTTGAATTCCGACAGATCGCCGTGCACCAAGCCGGCGCACAGCATGCGCACCGCGTAGTTCATCATCAGAGCATGATCGGCGCGCGCCTGTTCCGGCGTCAGGATAACATCGCTCAGACGCGGCGCCACCAGGCCTTCCTCGTCGGTGATCAGCTCCATCAGCAGCACGCCGTCCAGGCAGATGTCCGGCTGCGGCACCCGCACCCCGGCCCTGGCCAGCAGATACAGCGCGTCCACTTCGGTGTTCTGCCAGGCTTCTTCCTGTTGCTGACGGCCGAATTTGGAGCCTTTGTTCATGGCGCGCGCGTCGCGGCTGTTGCGCACCTTGCGCCCTTCCTGGTAGTGCACGGCCTGCTTGAAGTTACGCTTCTCGGCTTCTTTGTACACTTTGGCGCAGCGGATCTCATCGCCGCAGCGCACGATAAACACGTCGGCTTCTTTGCCGCTTTTCAAACGGCGGATGACTTCGTCGATTAACCCGTCATCCACCAGCGGCTGGAGTCGTTTTGGAATTTTCATGCAGCCTTGTACCCTATTTAGGCTCCGGTGTGAATGGCTTGCGCAGTTGATAGCGTAAGTTAGACCCGAAAGGCAAACATTAGTTTTGCCGCCGCGGCATCATTGCGCGGCGGCGGGCGTTCACAGGCTGCCTGTCGGCACCCAGACGCTGACGCTGCCGGCGTTGACCGGGAAATGGGCGCTGCCCTGGTCGTCGGTGGTGATTTCCTCCTGGCGGTTACCGAGGAAATCGTGCCAGGCGGTGCGCGCCAGATCGGCGCCGAGCGCGACCGTCTTGCCGCTTTCGCCGCCGTTGGTCAATACCACCACGCAGCCGGGGGCGTCGGCGGTGCCGGCGCGGCTGAAGGCCACGCAGTGGCTGTCGTCGAAGTAGTCGGTTTGCGGGCCGTTGGCGAAGCGCTGGCGGGCGGCAATCAGCTTCTCCAGCTCCGGGATCGCCGGCATGTCAATCTGGTACTCGCCGCCGTCACGCCCTTTATCGCGGTAACTGGCGCCATAAAGGTCGGGGTAAAACACGCAGGGCACGCCCTGTTCGCGCAGCAGGATCAGCGCGTAGGCCAGCGGTTTGAACCAGGGTTCCACCGGCGCCTCCAGCGATTGCAGCGGCTGGGTATCGTGGTTGGCGACCAGCGTCACCGCGTGGGCCGGATCGGCGGCGGTCAGGGTATCGGTGAAGATCTGCGCCATGTCGAAGCCGTCGCCCTGTTTTGACGCCTGATGAAACTTCAGGTGCAGCGCCACGTCGAACAGCATCACTTTGCCGTCCACCAACTCGATGTATTGTTGCAGCGCGCTGAGATCGTGCGACCAGTATTCGGCGACGATAAACAGATCGCGCTGCGCGCTGTCGCGCACGTGATCCGCCCACTCTTTGAAGAACCAGGCGGGAATGTGTTTGGCAGCGTCGAGGCGGAAGCCGTCGCACGGCAGCGTGTCCAGTAGCCAGCGCGCCCAGTATTTGAGCTCCTCCGTCACGGCGGTATTGCGGAACTCCACGTCGGCGCCCATCAGGTAGTCGTAGTTGCCTTTCTCGTCGTCGACCTGATCGTTCCAGCCGTCGTCGCCGTAGTCGTTGGCGATTTTAAACACCCCTTTATCGTCCGGCTGCTCAACGTAATCGACGCCGCTGAAGCATTTGTAATCCCAGATAAACTCGGAATGCGCGCCCTGGCGGCCGGGGAAGGTAAAGCGGGTATAGGCCAGCGCGTCGAAGCCCTGGTCGTCGATGTCGTTGCGGTTGTTGGCGTCCACCTTGAACACGTGCACCCGTTCTTTCTCGTCCGCGCCGAGCTTGTGGTTGAACACCACGTCGTAGAGCACCCCCACGCCGTGTTCGCGCAGCGCAGTGGCGGCGTGTTCGAGTGCCGCCTTGTCGCCGTATTTGGTGGCCACGCTGCCTTTCTGGTCAAACTCGCCCAGATCGAACAGATCGTAGGTGTCGTAACCGACGGAGTAACCGCCGGAAGCGCCTTTGTAGGCGGGCGGCAGCCACAGATCGGTAATGCCCAGTTCGGCGAGGTGCGGGGCGCGTTCGGCGGCCTCCTGCCACAGTTTGCCGCCGTCGGGGTAGTACCAGTGGAAGAATTGCAGCAGGGTGGTTTTTTTCGTCATGAGCCAGCGTCCCGGTTAGCCAGAAGGAAAGGAGCAGTTAAAGCATGGGCTACTTTTGGCAAAAGGGACAAGTTTGGCATAGGCGGCCCGAGAAGGCCGCCCGAGAGACTGCTTAACGCTGGCTGGCGTAATGAGGTGAGCGCGGGCCATAAAGAATGGCGCCGTTCTGACCTGTTGCCGACAGGAGGCGAGTGTTGGCGATGGCACCAATGTCGAACCCTTTGTCGCTGATGGTATCCGCGATTTGTGAAATCGCGGCGCTGATCACCATGCCCAGCAGGCCACCTGAATTGTTGTTGCCTTCGTTGCTGGATGCGGTGGCGGTGCCGGCCCACAGCTGTTTGCCGTTGCGCAGGTCAACCAGGCGAGCGGCTACGGTAACGCGAGTTTCGCTGCTGATCACCATGTAGCTGGTACCGTATTGCGTGACATCCAGGTACAGCACGGTGTCGGCGCCGAAAATCTGGTGCAGTTTTTTCGGACTGACGGCGCGGATGTCGTTGGCGTTGGTTAGACCGTTTTGCAGAAAGGTTTCCTCCACTACAGCGACCGGCAGCACATAATAACCGGCTTCGGCCAGCGGTAAGGTTGCACTGGCGAGCACGCTGTGGCTGGCTTTGACATCCGGCGACTGATTAACCGGCGGCAAGACCAGGATCGACTTCGGCTTGCTCTCATGGAATGCCGCATAGTCATAAGGCGTTTGCTTGGCACAGCCGCTCAGCAACAGGATGGCGGTAACGCTGAGGAAAGTGAGTACACGCTTCATTTAAAGCTCCCCTTATCCTTGGCCATCAGGAAATTCATAAACGATGCCGATTCCGGGAACAGCGCTTTTTCCGTGTTGAATTCACTCATGGCTTGTCCGTCGTTGCCGGTTTTGCTGTACAGCAGTCCCAGTTGCGCATGCAGCCCCGGCGGTACGGCTTTATCCTTGGCGCGGGATTTCTCGACGATCTCTTTCAGCGTAGCGATCTGCTGCTCAGGGCTTTGCCCATCCTGCTGGTAGTATTGATAAAGAGAAGTTTGGTAGCCATCCCAATTGTAAAGCGTTTTCGGCGCGGCGCAGCCGGCCAACAGAGTCGCTGCAAACAGCGCCCCGCCCATTTTTTTAGTTATCATCTTTCTGCTCTAGTCCGTTAGTTAGCAGGGCGCCATGCGCCGTTTTCGAGACCGGTAACCAGGTTATTGACGGCTTCACGCACGGCCAGATCCAGCACCTTGCCGTTAAGGGTGGAGTCGTAGCTGGCGGTGCCCCCGAAACCGATGATTTCGCGATTGGACAGTTCGTATTCACCGGCGCCCTGAGAGGAATAGACGACTTCTGAGGTCTGTACGTTCACGACGTTCAGATTAACTTTGGCGTAAGCGACCTGTGATTTACCACGGCCCAAAATGCCCCACAGCTGATGATCGCCGACTTCTTTGCGGCCGAATTCAGTGACATCGCCGGTAATCACATAGTTGGCACCTTTCAGCGTTTGTGCTTTCCCTTTAATGCCGGCTTCAGTTTTCAACTCTTCCATGTTGGCGCGATCCAGCACGTTGAAACGGCCAGTCTGCTGCAAATGCGTGATCAGGATAGTCTTGGACTGATTGCCCAGCCGATCGACGCCATCGGAGAAGATGCCATTCATGTAGCTGGAGCGGTTGTCGAATTTACCGACGGCGATAGGGCTGCGTGGGCCCTGATAAGTGGTGTTGTAGGAAGCCACTTTCGGCACTTCCAAAGAGCGGGAGGATTCGGTCGCACAGCCCGCCAGCAAAGTGACGGAAAGGGCGACGGAACAGACGGCGAGTGATTTTTTCATTGGCATGCGATCTCTCCATGAGCATAAAACGGCGCGGGAGCAACCCGTGCCCGATGTTTCCATAACGAGCGTTGTCGCCGTTATGGAAGCGCTGCGATCCTGCCATGAATATGTAACAAATTACAACAAGATATCGGCATTAATGCCGCTATTAACATTGTTGTAACCTATTGTAATGCAATGGATTGATATCGATTTCTTCTCTCATCCGCAGATTTTTTCACGATTGTATGTTTTTTAACTGGTTTATTGTTTTATCAACATTAAATTAATGAATTTTTATTCTGATTTTTTTGAATTAATCAGTTTACTGTATTGGGTAATGTAACGTTTTGCATCAGCTCCTCTGTTATACCGGGGTTCATGGCGGTTTGATGATCCGTTAAGGTAGTGAGAATTAGGTAACACTATCAACTAAATCTCATTTTTTATCGGTAGCTAATTGGGGATATCAATTGTGAACATCAGGGATTTCAGAGCATTGGCGCGCAATTTGGTCAGAGAATTCGGCATGTTGAACAAGCAGAGCAACGGCTCGCGCTTTTCGCCGCTGCAGATCCATCTGATGATCGAAGTCAGCGAGCAGCCGCTGGGCGTCACCGAGCTGGCGGCCCGGCTGTGCATCGACAAGGCCAGCGCCAGCCGGGCGCTGCGCAGCCTGGTGGCCGCCGGCGTGATAGAAACGGTGGATCATCCGGATGACAGGCGGCACAACCTGCATCGGCTGAGTAAACAGGGCGGCAAGGCGCTGGCCGGCATCGAGAGCGACGCCGACGGCTTTATGCAGGCGGCGCTGGCGCAGTTGGACGACGATGAGCTGGCGAGCACCACTGCGGCGATGAAAAAGATGACTGCGGCGCTGCGCAGCGCGCGCAAACAGCGCGACGCCAACCTGCGGGTGCGGCCGATCGCCGAGCGCGACGATGCGGCGATGGCGGCGATCATTCGCGAGGTATTTCGCGAGTACGGCATGGACAAGATGGAAGGGGTCAGCCTGCACGATCCGGATCTCGATCGGCTGACCGGCCTGTATCATGACAACGGCGGCCGCTACTGGGTGCTGGAGCGGGACGGGCTGGTGGTGGGGGGCGTCGGCATGGCGCCGCTGGCCGGCGAAGAGCCCGGCTATTGCGAACTGCAAAAACTGTTCTTCAAACCCGGCGCGCGCGGGCTGGGCATGGCGCGCTATATGGTGGTGCAGGCGCTGAAGGCGGCGCGGGCGGCGGGGTACCGCTACTGCTACCTGGAAACCACCGAACAGTTGAAAGAGGCGATCGGGTTATATTACGCGCTGGGTTTCACGCTGCTGACGGAACGGCGCGGCAATACCGGCCACCACGGCTGCAATGTGTGCATGCTGAAAAATCTGCAGAACGACGATATGTGAGCGGTTTCAAGGTTAACGCCCGCGCCTTGTGTCACCCTGTTAACCGTTTGATAACAATCACAACGTTTTATCAGGGAGGAGAATTATGTTGGGGGATCCCATGGCGCTGTCTGCGCTGGTCACGCTGGTGGTCATCGCGCTATGGGCCAGCGCCCGTTTGCCGGAGTATTTGGTCGCGTTGCTGTTCTTTGCGGCGGTGATGGTATTGCAGCTGGCACCCGCCGCGGTGACCTTTTCCGGTTTCGCGTCTTCCGCATTCTGGCTGGTGCTCAGCGGTTTCGTGTTGGGCACCGCCATCCGCAGCACCGGCTTGGCGGATCGCCTGGCCAACCGACTCTTGCCGCATCTGGCCGGTTCCTGGCCGCGCCTGGTGGGCGGCGTGGTGGCGATAAGCTACGCGTTGGCGTTTGTCATGCCCTCCAATATGGGGCGGATTACGCTGCTGATGCCGATCGTCATGGCGTTGGCCGAGCGCGCCGGCCTGGCGGAAGGCTCGCGCGGCCGCATCGGTTTGGCGCTGGCGGTGGGGTTCGGCACCTTCCAGCTTTCCGCCAGCATCCTGCCGGCCAACGTGCCTAACCTGGTGATGAGCGGCGCGGCGGAAAGCGCCTACGGCAGCCACTTCGCATATCTCTCTTATCTGCTGTTGCATGCTCCGGTGCTCGGGGTGGCCAAAGGCGCGCTGCTGACGCTGTGCATCTGTGGCCTGTTCCGTGCCCGGCCGCAGCCGGTGGCGACCGAGGCGGGGCAAACGCCGCTCAGTGCCGCCGAGTGGCGGCTGATCGCGCTGTTGGGCATTACGGTACTGTTGTGGATGACCGACAGCTGGCACGGCATCGCCCCCGCCTGGATAGGGTTGGCGGCGGCCTGCTTCTGCCTGTTGCCGCGCATCGGTTTTCTCAACGGCGAGCAGTTCGCCGCCGGGGTCAACGTGCGCACCTGTATTTACGTGGCGGGGATCCTGGGGCTGACCGCATTGGTCAGCCACTCGGGGCTCGGCGATCGGTTGGGCGGCGCGCTGCTGGCGATGATGCCGGATCTGCACGGCAAGCCGTTTACCGCATTCGGTTCGCTGGTGGGGATCACCGCGCTGTTGAATTTCGTGGTGACCGCCAACGGCGTGCCGGCGCTGTTTACCCCGCTGGCGCAGGCGTTGTCCGCAGGCAGCGGCTTGCCGCTGCTGACGGTGCTGATGACCCAGGTGATCGGTTACGCCACGCCGCTGTTGCCGTATCAGGCCTCGCCGATCGTGGTGGCGATGGGGATGGGCAAAGTGCCGGCGCGCGAAGGGCTAAAGCTGTGCCTGCTGTTGGCCGCGCTCAGCTTTGCGCTGCTGGTGCCGTTGGACTATCTGTGGTTCAGGCTGCTGGGGTGGATCCCGTAAACAGCCCCGCGCCGCCGGCAAAGCAGTCTTCGTCCAGCGTCAGGGTGGCGATTTTATGCACCGGTCCGCGCATGCTGACCTGAAAATCGCCGCTGAAGGCGATCTGCAGTTCGCCGCCCGGCATCCGCACACTAACCCGCTCGCCGACTCGCCCCAACTTGCGCATCACGCTGGCGGCGGCGCAGCTGCTGCTGCCGGAGGCGAGGGTAAAGCCGGCGCCGCGCTCCCAGATGCCGATGCGCAGCGTCTGGCGATCGACCACTTCCACCAGTTGTACATTGGTGCGTTTCGGGAACAGCGGATGGCGCTCAATCTGCGGTCCGAGCCGATGCACCTGCGCCAGATCCAGTTTTTCCACCGGCACCACGCAGTGCGGGTTGCCCATCGACACCAGCGAAACGCTTAACGTCTCCTCCTTCAGGGGCAGCGGATAGTTCAGCGCCTCCGGCAGATCGATCAAGGCCGGCAGCGCCGCCGGGCTGAAATTGGCGCGCCCCATCTCCACGTTTATCTGATGCGCGTCTTCCGCCACCTGGCAACGCACGTCGCCGCCGGCGGTATGCACCAGAAACGGCTGATGCGCCACGCGCTTGCTGTCGAACAGATACCGCGCGTAGATACGCAAGCCGTTGCCGCTTTTCTCCGCTTCGGAGCCGTCCGGGTTGATGATGCGCAGGGTGGGATTGACGGCGTCGCCGCTGTCGATCAGCAGGCCGTCGGAACCGATGCCGTAATGCGGGTGGCACAGCAGACGGATCTGTTCCTGGCTCAGGCGATCGGCGACCGAACGATGGCATACCAGGTAGTCGTTGCCCAGACCGTGATATTTGTGAAACAGCAGGGGAGTCATGGCGTTGCTCGGCTCAGCGGGAAGAGGTCGCTACAGCTTACAACAGAACGTTGGCGTTAAAGCAAACAAAAGGCGGCCTGAGCCGCCCTTTTGCACGATTGCCGATCCGGCCATTAATTGTAGATGATCGCGGTGCCGTGCAGTTTGTTGTCACCGGTAGTGGCGATGATCTGGAAGGATTTGGCGCCCGCCGCGTCGGCTTTGGCCGCCAGTTTGTTTTCCAGGCTGCTCAGGTCGGACGCGCCGCTGACGGTAACGACGCCGGCTTTTTGCAGATCGGCCGGTTGAGCGTTGACCAGTTCGGCGGCGAAGCTGCCGAAGGAGACGGAAGCCAGTGCGATGGCGGCGATGGTCATTTTCAGGTTTTTCATGGTCTTATTTCCTATCAGTGTTCTTTACGATGTTTGTTTTGTAAGGTCGTTAAATTAATTAACGATCGATAATTTAATATTAGGTGCCGGTTTGACAGATTGCAAGTATTTTTTTAATGCTCGTTAATTAATTTTTTTTACGCCCTGGCGTTGTGAGCAAAAGAACAGGCAACCTGTTGGCTTAATACGTTGTTATTGATAGATTTCTGCAGTGCCATGCAGTTGGTTGTTACCGCCGGCACCGATGATGCGGAAGGATTTGGCGCCAGCCTGATCGGCTTTGGCGGCCAGGCTGCTTTCCAGCGAGGTCAGATCGGATGCGCCGCTGACGGTGATGACGCCCACTTTCTGCTGGTCTGCCGGTTGGTTCTGGACCAAATCAGCGGCGAAGCTGCCGAAGGAAACGCTGGCCAGAGTGAGAGCTGCTAAAGTTAATTTTAAGTTTTTCATGATATTATTTCCTTTCCGATAACGGTAAATAGAGGGGTTTAATCCGCTTCGCTAAATTATCTTAACGATCGATAACTAAATGCTAATCGGTTCTCGACGAGGGCGCAATATTTTTTTATAATGATCGTTAAGTTATTTGTGCTAAGCCTGCTGTGGAGCGGGATAGGAGAGGAACGATGAGCATCAATGAAGCGGTCTGCGGCAAGAAAAGCCGTGGCAGACCCAAACAATTTGATCGCGACCGGGCGCTGGAAAGCGCGCTCGATCTGTTCTGGCGGCACGGTTATGAAGCCACCTCGCTGGCCGATCTGGTGGAAGTGACCGGCGCCAAGGCGCCGACGCTGTATGCCGAGTTCGGCAACAAAGAAGGGATGTTCCGCGCGGCGGTGGAACGCTATCTGCAAAAATACACCACCTGCACTAACCAACTGTTGGAGCAGGATCTGCCGGTGGCCGAGATCGTCGAAGCCTACGTGCGTTCTTCCGCCGAGGTATTTACCGACCCCGACACGCCGTCAGGCTGTTTCATGGTGTGCGCCTCCGCTGCGCTGTCGTCCGCTTCCGACGACGTCGCCCAGATGCTGCGCAAAAAGCATCATGCGCAGGAAGCGGCGCTGAAGGCCTGCTTCGATCGCAAGGTGCAACAGGGCGAGCTGCTGGCGAAAACCGATACCGCGCTGCTGGCGAAATACGTGATTTGCACCATTGAAGGCATGTCGGTGCAGGCGCGAGAAGGGGCAAGCCGGGACGATCTGTTGCGGTTGCTGGAGGCGCTGATGCTGGTGTGGCCGCGGCTCAGCCAGATTGGCAATAAGGTGTAGAAACAGGCCCGGTTTTTACCGCAATGCTGATCAGTTAGCGTTTTTCTGCAGGCGTTCGTGACATTTTCGGTCGATAAAAGTGATATGCCCCATGTGGCTCACGCACCTCGACCGAGCCAGGGGCCGAAGGCGCAGCCCCTGGCAACCCGCGCCTTTGCCCTATCAGACGGTTGGCTTTGCCAACGTTACTCAGCCCATCCCTGGGCCTCGCCCCTTCGGGGCCGCTGCAAGCAGCGTTCAAATCTGCTCCAGGCAGATTTGTCCTCTCTCCGCCATAGCGCATTGAGGCCGGTTGCGACAGGCGTCCCTGCCTGTCTCACCTGAAACCGCCGTCCATGGCGGTTTCGCCTAATGCGCTATGCCTGCGTTCGGCGTCTTCAAGGGCGCCCAACACCGCGCTCATCTCCAACTTCTCTACCAGAACCTTATAAGCGACAGATTTCCCGGTAGCAGCCAGCTCAGGTGTTGGCCTTTAGCGCGCATCACCGGCTGCCGAGCAAGACGGCGTTGTCAGGGTCAACCGGCCAGGGAAGGCCGGTTGAGGCGAGACTAACAGGGACGTTTGTCGCAGCCGACCCGCCCGACAACGCAGACGCGGCGAGGGTATCCGCGTAGCGGACAGATGGTGTTAAGCGAAGGCGCGGGTGGAGGGGCCGCGCCATCGGTCCCTCCAATTGCCGTTCATATTGGCCACAGAGAAATGCGGACATTTACGGCAATTCCCCTGCACAGAACGCCCAGAGGCTGGATAAAAAAATGCCACTCAGGCTTAAGTGAGCGGCATTGCGGCTTTTACCGGGCCATTTAACCCACTACTGATTGACCGGGATCACCGCGCCCTGGTACTTCTCGCGGATAAAGTCTTGAATCGGCTTGGAGTGCAACACTTTCACCAGCGCCACGATCTCCGGCTTGTTCACGTCGGCTTTGTGCACGGTGATGATGTTGGCGTACGGGTTGTTTTCGCCGCTTTCGACCGCGATCGGATCCTTGGTCGGATTCAGCCCGGCGTCGATGGCGTAGTTGGCGTTGATCACCACGGCGTCACCTTCGTTGTTGTTGTACATCTGCGGCAGCAGCGCGCCTTCAACGTTAGCCTGGAACTTCAGGTGTTTCGGGTTTTCCACCACGTCGGCGATGCGTGCATCCACCTTGCTCACCCCTGGCTTCAGCTTGATCACGCCTTCCCGTTCAAAGATTGACAGAATGCGGCCTTCTTCCGCCACCGCGTCGCGCATGATGATTTTGCCGTTTTCCGGCAGATCTTTCAGGCTCTTGTACTTCTTCGAGTAGATGCCGATAGGCTCAATATGGATCGCGCCGGCGCTGACGAAGTCGTAGCTCTTGTCGTCGGCGTGGTCTTTCAGCACCGAGTTCAGGTAAGGCACGTGCTGGAAGTAGTTGGCGTCGATGTCGTGGCTGGCCAGCGCGGTGTTCGGCAGGATGTAGTCCTGGAAGCGCTTGATCTGCAGATCGATGCCTTCCTTCGCCAGTATCGGTTTGGCCTGTTCGAGGATCTCGGCGTGCGGCACGTTGGAGGCGCCGACCACCAGCTTGGTCGCTGCCGTGGCGCCAAATGAGGCTAGGGTGGCGACGGAGGCGAAAGCCAACATCAGTAGGTGCTTTTTCATCATCGTTTTCCTTGGTTAATTAACGTTTATCGAGCGTTCTTGTCAGGGTGTCGCCGATGAACTGAATGACGAAAACGATCAGCAGAATCGTCAGCGTCGCCACCAGCGTCACGTCACTGTGGTTGCGTTGGAACCCCTCCAGATAGGCCAGGTTGCCCAGGCCACCGGCGCCGATCACCCCGGCCATCGCGGTGTAGCTCACCAGCGCGATCAGGGTGACGGTGATGCCGGAAACCAGCGCCGGCGAGCTCTCCGGCAGCAATACGCGGAAAATCAGGGTGCGGTTTTTGGCGCCCATCGAGCGCGCCGCCTCGATCACCCCTTTGTCGACCTCGCGCAGCGCGATCTCTACCAGCCGGGCGTAGAACGGCGCCGCGCCGACGATCAGCGCCGGCAGGGCCGCGTCCGCGCCGAGAATGGTGCCGATCAGCGATTTGGTGAACGGGATCAGCAGCACGATCAGAATGATGAACGGAATGGAGCGGAAGACGTTGACCAACACGGAGATCAGCGAGTAGACCGCCCGGTTCTGCCACAGCTGGCCCTTGGAGGTTAAAAACAGCAGCACGCCGAGCACGATGCCCAGCACCAACGTGGCCAAACCGGCGATGCCGGTCATGTACAGCGTTTCCCAGGTGGCGTCCCACAGTTGGTCCAGACGCAGGTGGGGGAACAGGGATTCAATCATGTTGGATAACCTCGACGGCGATGTCTCTTTCGTTCAGCAGGCTGAGCATGTCGGCGACGTGTTGTTCATTGCCTTCGGCGTGGATGTACAGTTCGCCGAACGAACCGTTGAGGGTGTGGCTGATCTTGCCGTGCAGAATGTTGACGGTGAGCGGGTAGCGCCGAATCACCTCGGCGATCACCGCCTGATGAGTTTGTTCGCCGACGAAGGTCAGCTTGAAGATCGTCCCCGGCAGGTGGGCGGTGAGCTGCGGGTTGAAGCTCTCAGCCGTGTCCGCATACTGCGACACCTGTTTGACGAACTGCCGGGTGATCGGCTGCTGTGGCCGAGTGAACACCTCGAGCACCGGCCCCTCTTCGACGATGCGGCCGTTTTCCATTACCGCCACGCGGTGGCAGATTTTGCGCACCACGTGCATTTCGTGGGTGATCAGCACGATGGTCAATTTCAGCTGGCGATTGATGGCCAGCAGCAGGTCGAGAATAGCGTCGGTGGTTTGCGGATCGAGCGCTGAGGTGGCCTCGTCGCACAGCAGCACGCTCGGGTTATTGGCCAGCGCGCGGGCGATGCCGACGCGCTGTTTCTGGCCGCCGCTGAGCTGCGACGGGTAGGCGTTTTCGCGCCCCTGCAGGCCAACCAGCGCGATCAGTTCCGCCACGCGCGGCGCAATCTGCGCCTTGGGCACGCCGGCGATCTGCATGGAAAAAGCGATGTTTTGGCTGACGGTGCGCGACCACAGCAGGTTGAAGTGCTGAAACACCATGCTGATTTTCAGGCGCGCCTGGCGCAGGTGGCTGCCTTTGGCGCGGGCGATATCGAATCCGCCCACGTCAATGCGGCCGCTGGTGGGCTTTTCCAGACCGTTGAGCAGGCGGATCAGCGTGCTTTTGCCGGCGCCGCTGTAGCCGATGATGCCGTAAATTTGCCCGGCTTCTATCGCCAGGCTGACGTCGTCAACCGCCACGACGCGGCCCTGTGCGCTGTCAAAAGTTTTGCAAACGTTCGAAAGAACGATCATAGCGAAGCGGATCCTTATCGATACTTCACAGCATTCCGTCCAGAGCGCGGTGCGCCGGACAGGGATCGTTCGGCTTTTCTGCGGGGCACAACCCGGCAGGGAGTGGCGGACGGAATCTCTGTTGCGGGTGAATACCGGGCAATCCTACCGAGGGTTTATAGTGACAGGAAGAATGTAAATTCTATTACTTATTCTGATTTGATATATAAAACAGTGGGTGAAACAGGGGGAGAGAAAACCGGCCGCGGGGCGGCCGGCGGGAGGGCTAGCGTTTGTCCAGCTTCATGTGCAGCAGCGGGAACGGGTTGCCCTGGCCGTCGAGCGGCGAGCGGCCGGTGATGACAAACCCGTAGTGGCGGTAGAAGCCGCTGGCCTGCGGATTTTGCTCGTTCACGTCCAGCTGCAGCTCATCGTGCAGCGTTTCCGCGTGGGTCAGCAGCGCTTTGCCCACGCCTTTGCCGCGCTGATCGGCATCGATAAACAGCATCTCCACCTTGTTGCCGTTCAGACCGATAAAGCCGCAGGGATGCCCCGGCTGCTCTTCGGCCACCCAAACGTTGACCGCCGGCAGGTAGTCGTTCAGCACCAGCGGGAACAGCTGTGCGATGTTGTCTTCGGTTAAAAAGTGGTGAGTGGCGCGCACCGAACGCAGCCAGATATCTGCCAATTGCGCGTTGTCTTCCGCCGCGCGTGCTCTGATGGTAATCATCGAACTCTCTGCTATCTAAGTTGAAGGAAAAGAAACTAGATAGAGGTTTTGTGGGGTTAGTGCCGAATTAACGTGGGTTAACGCCCTGCAAAGCGCCTCTGCAGTGGATCGAATAGGCCCGCCTGGTTGCAAGCGGTATAACAACTGTAATTCAGTAAGTTAAAGCTTTCAACCGCCGCAGGGCGCAATGAGGCGCTCGCCGCGTGATACACTGGCCGCTGAATGAGCAAGAGGGCGGCAGGATGGAAGCGGTACGCGCAGCGATAGAAAAACAGGTGCTCAGCCTGACCGGGTTGGCGCTCGGCGGCGTCGATTTTGAGAATCCGCCCGGCGATCCGGGGCTGTTCGGCCCGCAGTCGGTCATCTGGCAGGTACACCGCGATTTCACCCCGATGCTGTGCGGCGGCGTCAGCGCCTTGCTGTTGCAAATGCTGCACCCGTTGGCGCTGGCCGGCGTATGGGATCACTCCAACTTCCGCGACGATATGATTGGCCGCCTGCGCCGCACCAGCCAGTTCGTGTCGGTCACCACCTTCGGCCCGACCGCCGAGGCGGAGCGGCTGATCGCCAAAGTCAAAGCCATCCACCTGCGGGTGACCGGCGTCGGCAGCGACGGCACGCCCTATGCCGCCAGCGATCCGGCGCTGCTGACCTGGGTGCACGTGGCGGAGAGCAGCCGTTTTCTGGCCAGCCACCTGCTCTACCGCAACCCGCATCTTTCCCGCGATTTGCAGGATCAATACTATCGCGAAGCGGCGCGCGTGGCCGCCGCGCTGGGGGCGACCGCTATCCCTCAGTCCTGCGCGGAGGTAGACGACTATCTGCAGGCGATGCGGCCGCAGCTGGTCTGTGACGAACGCACCCAAGAGGTGGCGCGCATTCTGCTGAAGGCGCCGGCGCCGAGCGTGTTGGCGCGCCCGCTCGGCGGGGTGGTGATGCAGGCGGGCATCGATCTGTTGCCCGATTGGGCGCAGCGGCAGTTCGGCTTTCATCCGGGCGCGTTGCGGCGGCGGTTGGTGCGAACGGGGGCTGCAGGCCTCGGCAAAGTGCTGGGCGCGTCGATGCGCAACGGTTCCTATCAGCGCGCGGTGCGGCGCATCACTCAGCCGTCATGAGCCGCAGCCGCTATAATTAACCTTTGTTTATCTTCGTTTACGGCCGTTTTTGAGACTTTTACGGGTGATCCGGCCAGTAATGCGTTTTACACTTGAGGGCAAAGCCACATTCCATTTTTTGCGCGCAGCCGATTCTGCCGCGCCCTGACCCTATTGAGGTGATATGAACGAGTCATACGTACTTGCTGAAGTCAGCAATGAGAACCAGACGCTGGTCGCGGTGGTTCAGCAAGGGAGCAGGGCAGCCTATTTTTACATTTATCCCGCCGAAGCCTACAGCGATCGCTATCAGGTGCGCGCCTGCTGGCTGCGCAATCTGGCCGCCGCGCCGCTGCAGGAAGATCGCGCCGCGCTGGAGCAGGGGCAGCCGCCGATGCTGGCGGCGGAATTTTGCCGCAACCTGGAAGGGGAAGCGCCGCTGAACCCGGAAGGGCTGAGGGTGGTGTGGAGCGAAAGCGACGACGGCGCGGCCCTGTGGTATTACGGCCAATTGCTGGCGGTGATCCCCGGCTGGAGCCTGTATATCGACCATTCGGTGTGCTATTCGGCCAGCTGCATCAAGGAGAGCCCGTTGGCCTATCCGCTCGGTTCGGCCTCGACCAACACGCAATATGCGCAGGCGGAAAGCACCCGCCAGTTCTGGCGCAGCTGGCAGCGTGAAGAGGGCAATCCGTGGCCGAAGATGCAGCGCGATTTTCAGGCGCGCTATGAGCAGCATTTCGGCCCTTCGGTAAAATACTACGCCATCGATCAGGGCAAGTGGCCGCCGATGGCCATCACTCAGCACGAGCGCGACGGCATCTATTACTTCCTCACCATGGGCGTCAGCATTCGGCCGATGCCGTGGGTGGAGATCCTGTTCAACGATGAGGCTTCGCGCTATCGCCGCATGGAGATGGCGATCGCCATCGACAGCCAATACATGACCGAAGACAACGCGGTGCAGATGGCCAGCGCGCTGGCCGGTTTCGCTCACGCCCCTTGGGCGCGGCTGACCTGGATCGGCGAAGGGCATACGCTGGAGTCCGACGTGGCACCGTTGGGCTATGAAGGCTATATTTTATCGTCGTCCTTCTACCCGCATCACGCGCACCTGACGTTGCCTCAGCAGTATGGCGACCCGGTGAATCTGTTCTGGGCCAGCCCGGTGTTTACCGCCGAGCGCCAGCTGGCGCACGCCACGCCGAACGGCGGGCATGATCTGGTGCACAGGCTGCGCGAGCAGGGCGTCGACCATATTTTCCGCCCGCGCCAGCCGGTGTGCTGACGCGACTTGTCTCGTCTTCTCTTCGGGAGCCGCCATGACCAGCGCGCTGTTGATTATCGATGTGCAGGAAGGGTTGTTTACGCCGCCGCCGGCGGATGCTGCGGGCACCGTTGCGCGCATCAACCAACTGAGCGAGCGCGCCCGCCGGGCGGGCGTGCCGGTGATCGTGATTCAGCACCATACGCCGGACGACGAACTGCCGCACGGCAGCGCCGCCTGGCAAGTGCTTGCGGCGCTGAAGGTGGCGCCAGGCGACCATCGGGTAGATAAAACCACGCCGGACTCGTTCCTGCGCACTTCGCTCGGCGCGTTACTGATCGCCAACGGCGTATCGCAGCTGGTGGTTTGCGGCTACTCCACGCCGTTTTGCATCGATACCACGGTGCGCAGCGCGGCGGCGCACGGCTATCCGGTGACGCTGGCGGCGGATGCGCATACCTGCCACGACAAATCCTATGCCGACGGTTTGCTGATCCGCACCCACCATAACGAGACACTGTCGAATATCGACAGCTTCGGCGTGCCGATCCGCGCCGTTCCCGCGGCGGACATCGTGTTCTGAGAACGAAGAAACGGGGGCCGAGGCCCCCGTTCGTTATTTCAGGCCCGCCCGCCGCGCCGCCACCTTGGCCAGCGCCGCCCAGTCCAGATCCGCATCCCCCTGCGCCATCGCGTCGAGGAAATTGTCTTTCAGCACCCCGGCGAACGGCATCGGCGTATGGCTGTCGGCGCCGGCGGCCAGCGCCAGCCCGACGTCCTTCAGCCCCAGCGCCAGCCGGAATCCGGCGGGTGAATACTTCTCGGCGGCGATCAGCGCGCCATAGCCCTGATAGGCCGGGGCGGCGAAGACGGTGCTGCTCAGCATCTGCAGGTAGTCGGCGCCGGAAACGCCGTGGTTGCGCACCAGCGCGCTGCCTTCCGCCATCGCTTCAATGGCGCTGGCCAGCGTAAAGTTGGTGGCGATTTTGACCACGTTGGCCTGCGCCGGATCGGCGCCGAAATGCCAGGTTTTCTGGCCGAGGGCATCGAACAGCGGCTGCGCTTGCTTCAGCCGCTCGCTATCGCCGGCCGCCAGAATATTCAGCTTGCCGGCGGCGGCCACGTCGACCCGGCCCAGCACCGGCGCGGCGAGATAACCGATGCCGTGTTCCGCATGCAGCGTCGTCAGGCGTTTGGCGAGTTCGACCGAGATAGTCGCCATATTGATATGCAGCGCGCCCGGTTTCATCCGCTGCAGCAATCCGCTGTCCACCACCACCTGTTGCGTCGCGGCATCGTCGGCCAGCATGGTGATCAGCACGTCGGCATCGGCCAACTGTTCCGGCCGTTCGGCCTGCCGCGCGCCGGCGCTCACCAGCGGCTGCGCCGCCTGCGGCGAACGGTTCCATACCGTCAACGCAAATCCCGCCTTCACCAGGTTAGCCGCCATGGCGCTGCCCATCCCACCCAGTCCGGCAAATCCGATCTTCATCATGCGCTCCTTTTTCAGGTTGAAGGTTTTACCCTAGCGCGCCGGGCCAGGAACGCAAATGCCGGAGTGTAACGCCGTCTTACGCGCCGGCGGCGGGCTATTGACGCATTGCCGCTGCGGGTATACCTTGATGGCATGAATATATCGATGCACTCCACCCACAATCAGTCATGGTGGCGCCTCTTCTGAGGCGGCACGAGTATTCACATCTCTTTTTAATGCCGCCGGTTTGGCGGCATTATCTTTTGTGGCGTTGATCCGGCGGTCTACAGACCTTCAGGAGCACTGCCATGAGCTACACCATTCTTACCGGCGATCGCGCCACCGGCCCACTGCATTTAGGTCACTTCGTCGGCTCGCTGCGCCAGCGCGTCGAACTGCAGCACCAGCATAACCAAACGGTGATGGTGGCGGATCTGCAGGGCCTGACCGACAACGGCAACAACCCGCAAAAAATCAGCGCCAACGTGCTCAACGTGGTGGCCGACTATCTGGCGGTCGGCATCGATCCGCACAAGACCACCATTTGCCTGCAGTCGGCGCTGCCGGCGTTGGCCGAGCTGACGATGTACTACCTCAACCTGGTCAGCGTGGCGCGGCTGGAACGCAACCCGACGGTGAAAAGCGAAATCGCCGAGAAGGATTTCGCCCGCAGCCTGCCGGCCGGTTTTCTGATCTATCCGGTCAGCCAGGCGGCGGACATCACCGCCTTCGGCGCCACCCACGTGCCGGTCGGCGAGGATCAGCTGCCGATGCTGGAGCAAACCAACGAGATCGTGCGGCGTTTCAACCACATCGTCGGCCAACCGGTGCTGACGGAGTGCCAGCCGTTGTTAAGCAACGTCGGGCGTCTGCCGGGGCTGGACGGGCAGGGCAAGATGTCGAAATCGCGCGGCAATGCCATTCAGCTTGGCGCCGGCGCCGACGAGGTGCACAAGGCGGTGATGAGCATGTTCACCGATCCCGGCCATCTCAACGTCAGCGATCCCGGCCGGGTGGAGGGCAACATGGTGTTCACCTATCTGGACGCCTTCTGCGAAGACGCAGCGCTGTTGGCGGAGCTGAAGGCGCACTATCGGCGCGGCGGGTTGGGGGACGTGAAAATCAAACGGCTGCTGGAGGATTGCCTGCAGAGCCTGCTCGAACCGATCCGCACCCGCCGCGCCGAATTCATCGCCGATAAAGGCGAGCTGACGCGCATCCTGCAGCATGGCACCCGCCGCGCGCATCAGGTCAGCCAGCAGACGCTGCAGCAGGTCAAGGCGGCGCTGGGGCTGGACTTCTTTAGCCTGGAATGATGCGCACGCCGGGGCGGCACGCGTCACGCCCCGGCCATAAAACCATCATCCCACTGTCATAAACTTATCCGTTAATAGGTGCCCATAATGATTAGCCACTGAAACCAGAGAAATCATATGGCTCAGGCACTGTTAAAATTGGCACAGCACGACTTTCCAGGGCAGCACGCCGCCGCATCCCGCAAAGTGTTATCGGTAAAGGGACTCGGCAAGGCCTACAAAGCGCAGCAGCGCGTGCTGGATGACATCAATTTCGATCTGCATGCCGGCGAATTCGTGGCGGTGATCGGCCGTTCCGGCGCGGGCAAGTCCACGCTGCTGCACACCCTGAACGGCACCATTCCTTCCAGCTGCGGCGAGATGCTGCACTTCGAAGACGATGGCGTGGCGCAGGATATCGCTCAGCTGGCCGGCCGCCAGATGCGCCAGTGGCGCGCGCGCTGCGGCATGATCTTCCAGGACTTCTGCCTGGTGCCGCGGCTGGACGTGATGACCAACGTGCTGCTGGGCCGTCTGAGCCACACTTCCACTCTGAAATCCTTCTTCAAACTGTTCGATGACGCCGACCGCGCTCGCGCCATCGAGCTGTTGCAGTGGCTCAACATGCTGCCGCACGCGCTGCAGCGCGCCGAGAACCTCTCCGGCGGCCAAATGCAGCGCGTCGCCATCTGCCGCGCGCTGATGCAAAACCCGCAAATCCTGCTGGCCGATGAGCCGGTGGCGTCGCTCGATCCGAAAAACACCCGCCGCATCATGGATGCGCTGCAGAAAATCAGCGAAGACGGCATCGCGGTGATGGTGAACCTGCACTCGGTCGAACTGGTGAAAGAGTATTGCTCGCGGGTGATCGGCATCGCCCACGGGAAGATCGTGTTTGACGGGCATCCTTCGCAACTGAACGAACGGATCCTGCACCAGCTGTATGGCGAGGAAGCCAATCAGATCCATTGAAGCACTTTTGACCTTTACCCTTTACACACAAGGCACACCTAATGAAAAAAGTATTGAGTCTGACCACCCTGATGGCCGGCACGATGATGGTATTTAATGCTGCCGCAGCGGATGCGCCGAAAGAGCTGAACCTGGGCATTCTCGGCGGCCAGAACGCCACCCAGCAGATTGGCGATAACCAGTGCGTGAAGCAGTTTCTGGATAAAGAGTTGAACGTCGATACCAAGCTGCGCAACTCATCCGACTATTCCGGCGTGATCCAGGGCCTGCTGGGCGGCAAGATTGACCTGGTGCTGAGCATGTCGCCGTCGTCGTTCGCTTCGGTTTACATCAAGGATCCGAAAGCGGTGGACATCGTCGGCATCGCGGTTGACGACGTCGACCAGTCGCGCGGCTACCACTCGGTGGTGGTGGTGAAGGCCGGCAGCCCGTACCAGAAACTGGAAGACCTGAAGGGCAAGGCCATCGGCTTCGCCGATCCGGATTCCACCTCCGGCTTCCTGATCCCGAACCAGGCGTTTAAAAAGCTGTTCGGCGGCACGGTCGACAACAAATACAACAACACCTTCTCCAGTGTCACCTTCTCCGGCGGCCACGAGCAGGACATCCTCGGCGTGCTGAACGGCCAGTTCGAAGGCGCGGTGACCTGGGCGTCGATGATCGGCGACTACAACACCGGCTACACCAGCGGCGCGTTCACCCGCATGATCCGCATGGATCATCCGGACCTGATGAAACAGATCCGCATCATCTGGCAGTCGCCGCTGATCCCGAACGGCCCGATCCTGGTGAGCAACTCGCTGCCGGCCGACTTCAAGGCCAAAGTGGTCACCGCCATCAAGAAGCTGGATAAAGACGATCACGCGTGCTTTATCAAAGCGATGGGCGGCAAACAGCACATCGGCGACACCACCCTGGCGGAATACCAGACTATCATCGATATGAAGCGCGAGCTGACCAAAGGCGACCGTTGATTCCCGGCTGCCTCGGCCGCCCGAATGAAGGGGTTCAGCATGCTGAACCCCTTGTTCCATAACGATGGAAGACCTGTTTTGAATACCGATTTCGCACACTATTACCAACGGATCCGCAGCAAGCAAAAGCGCGAAGCGCTGCTGTGGTCGCTCGGGCTGGTGGTGCTGTACCTGGGCGCCGGCAACCTCGCCGAGTTCAACCTGCACACCGTCTGGGTGTCTATTCCGCACTTCTTCGACTACCTGGCCGAAACCGTGCCGACGCTGCACTGGAACCTGCTGTTCGCCGATGGGCGTACCGAAGGCTCGCTGGCCTACTGGGGCTATCGCCTGAACATTCAGCTGCCGCTGATCTGGGAGACCCTGCAGCTGGCGCTGGCGGCGACCATTTTCTCGGTGCTGGTGGCGACCGTGCTGGCATTTCTGGCGGCCGGCAATACCTATACCCCGGCCTCGGTGCGGCTGGCGATCCGCACGCTGGTGGCGTTTTTGCGCACCATGCCGGAGCTGGCGTGGGCGGTGATGTTCGTGATGGCGTTCGGCATCGGCGCCATTCCCGGCTTCCTGGCGCTGGCGTTGCACACCATCGGCAGCCTGACCAAGCTGTTCTACGAATCGATCGAAACCGCCTCCAACAAACCGGTGCGCGGGCTGGCGGCCTGTGGCGCCACGCCGCTGCAGCGCATGCGCTTCGGCCTGTGGCCGCAGGTGAAGCCGGTGTTTCTCTCCTACAGCTTCATGCGGCTGGAGATCAACTTCCGTCAGTCGACCATTTTGGGGCTGGTGGGGGCGGGCGGCATCGGCCAGGAGCTGATGACCAACATTAAACTCGACCGTTACGATCAGGTCAGCATGACGCTGCTGCTGATCATCGTGGTGGTTTCCGTGCTCGACTACGTGTCGGGCGAGCTGCGCAAGCGCGTGGTGGAGGGGGCAAAATGACAGCGGGCACTCCGGCATCGGCGGAAACGCTGCGCCAGTTGAAACAGCAGCATCAGGCGATCTTCGCGCAGCAGGGGCGCTACCTGCGCACCGTCGGCCTGATCGCCTTGGCGATCGTGCTGTACTACGTGTTCTTCTTCCTGGTCTTCGGCATTAGCTGGCCGCAGTTTATCAACGGCTGCCAGCAGCTGGGGCGCTATTTCCTGCGCATGTTCGTCTGGCACGACTTCGTCAACTGGCCGTTCATGTACTACTTCCAGCAGATCGGCATCACCATCGCCATCGTGTTCGCCGGCACCATCTCCGCGTCGCTGATCGCGCTGCCGCTGTCGTTCTTCGCCGCGCGCAACGTGATGTCGACGCCGCTGCTGCGGCCGATCTCCGTGCTGGTGCGCCGCTTGCTGGACGTGCTGCGCGGCATCGACATGGCGATCTGGGGGCTGATCTTCGTGCGCGCCGTCGGCATGGGGCCGCTCGCCGGGGTGTTGGCTATCGTGATGCAGGACGTCGGGCTGCTGGGCAAACTGTACGCCGAAGGCCATGAGGCGGTGGACAAGTCCCCCAGCCGCGGCCTGACGGCGGTGGGCGCCAACGGGTTGCAGAAGCACCGCTACGGCATTTTCACCCAGTCGTTCCCCACCTTCCTGGCGCTCAGCCTGTACCAGATCGAGTCCAACACCCGCTCTGCGGCGGTGCTGGGCTTCGTCGGCGCCGGCGGCATCGGCCTGGTGTATGCGGAGAACATGCGGCTGTGGAACTGGGACGTAGTGATGTTCATCACCCTGATCCTGGTGGTGGTGGTGATGATCATGGACAAGGTCTCGTCGCTGCTGCGCAACAAGTACATCATCGGCGAAGATATCCCGCTGTATCAGCAAAAAAGCCAAATCGATTGAGAAACCCCTTGCCGATCCCTATACTGCCGCACATTCAAGGTGTGTGGCAGTCATTTCGTTTCGCAATGTGCGCACGTCCCCGTTAGACAAGTAAAGGCAATGCAATCCCATGATGAACAACGACGTGCTGCGCAGCGTGCGCTATATGCTGAGCATTAACAACGCCAAAATGGTCGAGATTATCAAACTGGACGATTTCGAGGTGGCGGTGTCGGCGATGGACGCTTACGTGATCAAAGAAGGCGAGCCGGGCTACGAGAAGTGCCCTGACGAAGTGATGGCGCACTTCCTCAACGGCCTGGTGTTCTTCAAGCGCGGCAAGGACGACAAGTTCCCGGCGCCGGCGGTTGAACTGCCGATCACCAATAACCTGGTGCTGAAAAAGCTGCGCGTGGCGTTCGAGCTGAAAGACACCGACATGCACCAGATCTTCACCGCGGTGGACTTCCGCATCTCCAAGCCGGAGCTGAGCGCGCTGTTCCGCAAAGAAGGCACCAAGAACTACCGCCCATGCGGCGATCAGATGCTGCGCTACTTCCTCAAAGGGTTGGCGCAGCGCGTTCGCGGCGAGTAACGCGCAGCGTTCACCGAGCCTCAGGCGCAATCGCAAGGTTGCGCCTTTTTTATTGCCGCTCTCCCGCCCGCCGTTGTTGTACAGGCCCTCAGCCATCCACCATCGATGGTGGGCGGGCCGCCCCCCGGTTACTTTCTCATGGTCAATTCAATCACCCAAACCATGAGGAAAGCAGGATGCCAACCATCACGAAAACCCAATCACTTTACACGTTGACCCGGCCGGTCTGGCTGGATGCGGCAGGCATGAGCAAAGGTATCGATCACGATCGCCAGCACCTGGGCATCATTCTCGCCGCCGGGCAGGTGCTGCGAGTGCGGCAGACCAACGCGGCGTTTACCGGCAAGCTCACGCTGCGCTTGCTGAATGACGACAGCAAAACGGAGGCTGAATTCAGCGTCGGCGCGAGCTGGGTCGAGGCCCAGGTCAATGCCGTCTCGGTGCCGTTTATCGATACGCCGTACGGGCAGGGCGAACCGGCGCTGGAGTTCGAGTATCCGGACACGGCGAAAGCGCTGCCGGTTTATCGCCGCGGCGAAAACGAAGCCGCATTCTTCGCCCGCTGGGACGATCGGGACGCCGAGTTTGCGCTGGTCGATGCGGAATACGCGGTGTTGCTGGTGCCGAAAATCAGTAAACCGGCGCTGAAGTCGCTGGGCGAGGCGAAAAACATCGACGGGCTGATCGCCTACTATGACCGCATTTTCACCTTCTACAATGCGCTGACCGGCGTCTCGTTCGAGGCTGAACACGAATCCGATCGCAATATTCGCAACCGCTACTTTATGAAGGCCGATAAACACGGCGCCGGCGCCGCGTATTACGGCGGCCGCTGGACGGCGGAAACCAGCAGCTCGGTCAGCAGCTTCTGGCTGACGCCGAAAGACAGCAACTGGGGCAGTCTGCATGAGATCGCGCACGGCTATCAGGGGCACTTTATGGGCGACAAATATTTCTCCACCGGTGAGATGTGGAACAATATTTACGCCGCTTGCTATCAGGACGTGATGCTGGGAGAGCGCAAATACCAGGAAGGGTGGCTGTATAACTACGGCAACGCGGCCGGCGTCGAGAAGAAAATCGTCGATCTGATCGCTCAGGGCACGCCGCTCAACCAGTGGGATCTGCGCTCCAAGCTGTTCTTCGCGATGCTGATGGTCGACAAGGCAGGCAAGAACGCCTTCACGCACTTTAACCAGCAGTATCGCCAAAGCTGCAATACGCCGGGCTTCGTGCCGTCCGAACATGCCTTGCTGGACCTGCTGTCGGCAAGCTTCGCCGCGGCCGGCGAGCAAATCGACGTGACGCCGTTTGTCGAGCTGACCGGCGGCGTGATCACCCAAACGCAGCGCGATCTCAACGCGTTCAGCCACGCCAAGGCGGTGTACCCGCTGTATCAACTGGTGGATGTGCAGAGTTTGCCGGCGGTGCAGGCACAGCTGAAGCTGGATTCCTCCCTGCGCCTGGTCGATTCCTCTCAGCTCAAGGCGAGCGGCCTGAAAGGCGATGTCGCCCTGAGTCTGGATATCGATGACTTTGCGCAGATCTACGGTGAGGATCTTGTCCTGATGGAAGGGGCGCGCTATGCCCACAAGGTCCGTATTGACGCGCCGACCCTGGCGCTGGCTGGGTTGCCGATCGGCGTGTACACCCTGCGGTTGCCGACCGGTAAAGATCGCAAATACCGGCCGACGGCGGGTTACCTGACCGTGAAACAGGGGAAAAGCGCGGTGACGCTTCGCTTCGAGCGCAAAGCCGCTTCGCCGATCGTGTCGCAGGAGATCAATCTGTTGGGCCTGAGCGATGCGGTCTTCGCCACCGTGGTCGTCGATCGCGCCAAAGGGGCGGTGGTGGTTGACGTGACCAGCACCACGCCGCACGCCTACTTCCCGGGTGAAACCTATGCCCGGGTGACGCTGCGCGATCGGCAGGGTGCGGTGCGCTTCAGCAAAGAGGTTCAGGGCACTCAGGCTACGTTAAGTCACGACGAGCTGCCGTTTGCCGAGGGTGATGACATCGAGATTTATCATGTGGAGCCGAGCCGGGTGCGTTTGAATCCGGCGGCGGCCGGCGTCATCGATAACAAAAACAAAACCAACGTGCTGCGTATCGAAACCAGCGGGCTGAAAAACCCGGCGTTGCCCGGCGATCCCGAGCAGGCGCTGCTGACGCGCCTGGAACAGGCGGCGCAGCGTTTGCGCCGGCTGCTGCCGGCCTACTACGCGCCATCGTCGTCGTTCAAGGACGATATTTATCTGGCGATCGGCGCCTTTGCCGAGCCGCAGCGCGAGCCGCTGTTGGCGACCTATCGGGATTGCCTGCCGGCCGACAATACGCCGCCGGGCGCTAACGTCGGCAATGCGTTTACCGTGGCGTGCAAAGGGATTGGCGATCGCCAGTTCCTGACCGGCGCCATCGATCTGGTGAAGAAAACCGTTACCGTCACGCTGGCGGCGGGGATTGCTCACCACTACTTTGCCGACAGCTACGCCTTCCTCAGCGTGACGGATGCGGACGGCAACGTCTTGCTCAGCTACGACGTCATCGGCAGCCAGAATCAACCGGCCAAAACCTGGGTGTTGCCGCTGTCGGGTTACGGCGGTGAAGTGATTCATCTGCGGCATGAAGAGCCGGACAACCGCCTGGCGATCGTCAACGAAATGCAGCACTTGCGGCTGGCGGAGAAGGGCAAGCAACAGACCTACTGCATTACGCCGGTCGGTTTGAAACGCATTAAGGATTGATCCCCATCGGCCTGCGGGGCGGCGAGTGTCGTCGCCCCGGTTTTTCCTCTGCGTCATCCCGCCATTGCACTCTTTTTGTTCTCCCGCTGCGCGCCGCTGGTGCAGCCCGTTTGCCGCCGCTGTCATAAGTTTTAATTATAATTTATTGAAATCATGAGATTAAAAATTGGCACGCCGGTTGCTCTGTTGAATCCCATCTTGTGTACCAGATGGAATTCAGTCGATGAGCGAACCTGTTGTAGCGTGCGGTTTTACCCTCAGTGAATGGCAACACCATTACCAAACCCGCCCGGCGGGCGAGCGCCTTGCCTGCGTCAGTGCGACGATCGAAACGCTGGTCGCCGGGCTGAACCCAGACGATAACGCCTGGCTGTATCTCGCTACGCCGGCGCAGCGCGAGCAGCAGTATCGGCAGCTGGCACAGAGGCTCGAGGCGGTCGCCGGCGATCTCAGCCGCCTGCCGCTGTTCGGCGTGCCCTTCGCCATCAAAGACAATATCGACGTTGGCGGCTGGCCGACCAGCGCCGCCTGCCCGGCGTTCACCTATCAGGCCGCGGCGGACGCCACCGTGGTCGCCCACCTGCGCGCCGCCGGGGCGATCGCCCTTGGTAAAACCAACCTCGACCAGTTCGCTACCGGGTTGGTAGGCACTCGCTCACCGTATGGCGCAGTGGTCAACAGCTTCGACAGCCGCTACGTCAGCGGCGGTTCCAGCTCCGGCTCCGCCTCGGTGGTGGCGCGCGGCCTGGTGCCGTTCGCGCTCGGCACCGACACCGCCGGTTCGGGGCGTGTGCCCGCCGGGTTCAACAACATCGTCGGGCTGAAGCCGACCAAGGGGCGGTTGTCCAACCGCGGCGTGGTGCCGGCCTGCCGGTTGAACGATACGGTGTCGGTTTTCGCGCTGACGGTGGCCGATGCCGCGCTGGTGGCGGAACTGGCGAGCGGCTTTGACGCGGCAGACCCGTATTCCCGCCCCGATCCGCATACCGCGCCGGCGGATATCCCCGCCGCGCCGCGTTTCGCCGTTCCCGCCCAGCTGGAGTTTTTCGGCGACGTTCAGGCCGAGCGGGCGTTTCACCGAGCGCTGGCGCAGCTGCAGGCGGGCGGCGCCACGCTGGAACCCCTCGATTTCGCGCCGTTTCGCACTCTGGCGGAACAGCTGTATTACGGCCCCTGGGTGGCGGAGCGCACGGTGGCCATTGAGCAGGTGCTGGAAGCGAGCCCGCAGGCTATCGATCCGGTGGTGCGCGGCATCGTCGGCAACGGCCTCGGTTACAGCGCCTGCGACGCCTACAAGGCGGAATACCTGCGCGCCGAGCTGGCGCGGCAAATCGCCCAGCGGCTGGCGCCGTTCGACGCGCTGGTGGTGCCGACCGCGCCCACTATTCGCACCCTGGCGGAGATGGCGCAGGAGCCGGTGCTGTTCAATTCGCAATTCGGCACTTACACCAATTTCACCAACCTGGCCGATCTGAGCGCGCTGGCGCTGCCGGGGCCGCTGCGCGAAGACGGTCTACCGGCGGGCATCACCCTGATTGCGCCCGCCTGGCATGACCGGGCGCTGGCGGCGTTTGGCCTGCGCTGGCAACGGCAAAGCGCCTTGCCGCTCGGGGCCATCGGTCGGGCATTGCCGCCGCAGCCTGTGCCTGCGCCGTCCACAGGGCACGTGCGTCTGGCGGTAGTGGGCGCTCACCTTAGCGGCATGCCGCTCAACGTCCGGCTGACACAGCGCGACGCGGTGCAGGTGGAGCAAACCGCTACCGCCCCCTGCTATCGCCTGTATGCGCTGGCCGATACCGATCCGCCGAAGCCGGGGCTGGCGTGCGCGGCTCAGGGGGCGGCGATCCACGTTGAGCTGTGGGACATCCCGCTGGCCCGTTTCGGGGAGTTTGTGGCGGAAATTCCGGCGCCATTGGGCATCGGCACGCTGCTGCTGGCGGACGGCCGGCGGGTGAAGGGGTTTATCTGCGAAGCCTGGGCGCTGGAAGGTGCCACGGATATCACTGAGTTTGGCGGCTGGCGCGACTATCTCGCCAGCGTTAAGGGGGCATGAACATGTTTACTACCGTACTGATCGCTAACCGCGGCGAAATCGCCTGCCGCGCCATTCGCACCCTGAAACGCCTGGGCGTAACCAGCGTGGCGGTCTATTCCGACGCCGACCGCAATGCGCCGCACGTCGCCGAGGCCGACAGGGCGGTGGCGCTCGGCGGCGACAAGGCCGCCGACAGCTACCTGCGCATCGACAAGATCCTCGCGGCGGCCGCGGCCACCGGCGCGCAGGCGATCTACCCCGGCTACGGCTTTTTGTCCGAGAGCGCCGAGTTTGCCGACGCCTGCGAAGCGGCGGGCATCGCCTTTATCGGCCCGACGGCGGCGCAGATGCGCGAGTTCGGCCTCAAGCACCGGGCGCGCGAGCTGGCGGCGTTGGCCGGGGTGCCGATGACGCCGGGCACCGGCTTGCTGGAGAGCGTTGAGCAGGCGGTCTCGGCCGCCGCGCGCATCGGCTACCCGGTGATGCTGAAAAGCACCGCCGGCGGCGGCGGCATCGGCCTGACGCGCTGTGACGACGAGGCGGCGCTGCGCGACGCGTACGACAGCGTCAAACGGCTGGGAGAGCAGTTCTTCCGCGACGCCGGCGCCTTTATCGAACGCTTCGTCGATCGGGCGCGCCACGTCGAGGTGCAAATTTTCGGCGACGGCCAGGGGCGGGTGGCGGCGCTCGGCGAGCGCGACTGTTCGCTGCAGCGGCGCAACCAAAAGGTGGTGGAGGAAACCCCGGCGCCGCATCTGCCGGCGGCGACCCGCCAGGCGCTGCACCGGGCGGCGGTGGCGCTGGGCGAGTCGGTGAATTACCGCAGCGCCGGCACCGTAGAGTTTATCTATGACGCCGCGCGCGACGAGTTTTATTTCCTGGAGGTGAACACCCGCTTACAGGTCGAGCACCCGGTCACCGAAATGGTCACCGGCCTGGATCTGATCGCATGCATGCTGCAGGTGGCGGCGGGCGACGCGCTGGATTGGGTGGCGTTGCAACGCGCGCCGCAGGGCGCGGCGATCGAGGTGCGCCTCTACGCCGAAGATCCGCTGAAAAACTTCCAGCCCAGCCCCGGCGTGCTGACCGAGGTGCATTTCCCTGACGACGTGCGCCTCGATGGTTGGGTGGCGACCGGCAGCGAAGTGTCGGCGTTTTACGACCCGATGATCGCCAAGCTGATCGTGCACGGCGCCGATCGGGCACAGGCGTTGGAAAAATTGCGCGTGGCGTTGGCGGCGACCCGTTTGCACGGCATCGCCACCAACCTCGACTATCTGCGGCAGGTGATCGCCACGCCGCAATTTCAGCGCGGCGACGTCTGGACGCGCCTGCTGGACGATGTGCGTTTCCAGCCGCACTGCCTCGAAGTGCTGCAACCCGGCACCTACAGCAGCGTGCAGGATTATCCCGGCCGCCTCGGCTATTGGGACATCGGCGTGCCGCCGTCCGGCCCGATGGACGACTTCGCGTTTCGGCTGGCCAACCGCATCGTCGGCAACCACCCGGCGGCCGCCGGGTTGGAGTTTACCCTGCAGGGGCCGACGCTGCGCTTTCACTGCGACGCCACCATCGCGCTGACGGGCGCGAGCTGCCCGGCCGATCTGGATGGCGAGGCGGTCTCCTACTGGCGGCCGATCGCGGTGCGGGCCGGGCAGGTATTGACGCTGGGGCGCGCCACGCAAGGCTGCCGCACCTATCTGGCGGTACGCAACGGCTTTGACGTGCCGGTGTATCTCGGCAGCCGCTCCACCTTCGCGCTGGGCCAGTTCGGCGGCCACGCCGGGCGCACCTTGCGCGTGGCGGACATGTTGGCGATCGCCCAACCGGCGCTGGCGGCCAGCACCACGCCGGCGCCGATCGCCGCGCCGCAGGCGATGGACGACAGCCTGATCCCGCACTACGGCGACCAGTGGCACATCGGCGTGCTGTACGGGCCGCACGGCGCGCCGGACTTTTTCACCGCTGAATCGATAGAGGCCTTCTTCGCCACCGACTGGCAGGTGCATTACAACTCCAACCGCCTCGGGGTGCGCCTGTCGGGGCCGAAGCCCGAGTGGGCGCGGGAGGACGGCGGCGAGGCCGGTTTGCATCCTTCCAACGTGCACGACTGCGAGTACGCCATCGGCGCCATCAACTTCACCGGCGACTTCCCGGTGATCCTGACCCGCGACGGGCCCAGCCTCGGCGGCTTCGTCTGCCCGGTGACCATCGCCAAGGCCGAACTGTGGAAAGTGGGGCAGGTGAAGCCGGGCGACCGCATCCGTTTCCATCCGATCGGTTTCCGGCAGGCGCAGTCGCTGGAGCAGGCGCAGCTCGGCAGCATCGAAGCGCTGGCGGCGGTGAAGGCCATCACCCTGCCGCCGCCGGATCTGGCCCCGGCGGAGACCGTTTCCGTCGCGGTGCTGGCGGCGCTGCCGGCGGCGGAAGGGCGCCCGGCGGTGGCGTATCGCCAGGCGGGGGACGGCTACATCTTGATGGAGTACGGTGACAATGTGCTCGATCTGGCGCTGCGGCTGCGCATTCATCTGCTGATGCAGTCGCTGCGTGAGGAGGCGATACCGGGCGTGGCGGAGCTGGCGCCGGGCGTGCGTTCGCTGCAGATCCGCTACGACAGCCGGCAGATTAGCCAGGCCGACCTGCTGCAGCGCCTGCTGGCGCGCGAACGGGCGCTGGGGGACGTCAGCCGCCTGAAGGTGCCGACGCGCACCGTGTGGCTGCCGATGGCGTTTGAGGATTCGGCCACGCTGGGGGCGGTGGATCGCTATCAACAGACGGTGCGCGCCTCGGCACCCTGGCTGCCGAACAACGTCGATTTCATTCAGCGCATCAATGGCCTGAGCCGACGCGAGCAGGTGCGCGACATTCTGTTCGACGCCTGCTACCTGATTCTCGGGCTGGGCGACGTCTACCTCGGCGCGCCCTGCGCGGTGCCGCTCGATCCGCGCCATCGCCTGCTGAGCTCCAAATACAACCCGGCGCGCACCCACACCGCCGAAGGGACGGTCGGCATCGGCGGCATGTACATGTGCATCTACGGCATGGATTCGCCGGGCGGTTACCAACTGGTGGGGCGCACGCTGCCGATCTGGAACAAGTTTCTCAAAAACCCGCAGTTCACCGCCGGTGAGCCCTGGCTGCTGCGCTTCTTCGATCAGGTGCGCTTCTACCCGGTCAGCGAGCAAGAGCTGGACGAGCAGCGCGAAGCGTTCCGTGAAGGGCGCATGCAGGTGCGCATCGAAGAGAGCGAGTTCGACTTCGCCGCCTACACCCGTTTCCTGGCCGACAACGCCGAGGCGATCGCCGACTTCCAGCATCGCCAGCAGCAGGCGTTCAGCGCCGAAGTGGCGCGCTGGCGCAGCGATGACGACGAGGCCGAGGCGCAGCTGTTGCCGCCGGAGGAAGAAGACGCCATCGACGGCGATTTGGTCAGCGCCGATCTGAACGGCAGCGTGTGGAAGATCCTGGTGGAACCGGGGCAGGCGGTGGCGGCCGGGCAGCCGCTGATCGTGGTCGAGGCGATGAAAATGGAGCTGGCGGTCACCGCGCCGCGCGCCGGGATCGTTAAACGCATCAGCTGCCGGCAGGGGCGGCCGGTCGGGCCGGGCGACGCCCTGCTGTGGCTGGAAAAGGCGGTCTGAACGGAGGAGCGATGATGCAAATCACCAACGGAGAGCACAAGGCGCGCCCGGAAGGGTTGGCGGAGCGCATTTATCTGCAGCTCAAGGCCGACATCTTCGAGTTTCGCCTGCTGCCGGGCGATCGCTTCAGCGAAAGCGACGTGGCGCAGCGCATGGCGGCCAGCCGCACGCCGGTGCGTCAGGCGCTGTTTCGGCTGGAGCGCGAAGGCTATGTCGAGGTGTTGTTTCGCAGCGGTTGGCAGGTGCGGCCGTTCGACTTCGCCTACTTCGAAGAGCTGTACGACCTGCGCATCGTGCTGGAGCAAGAGGCGGTGAAACGGCTGTGCGAACGCCCGGCCGGGGAAACGCCGGACGCGCTGGCGGCGCTGAGCCGTTTTTGGACCGAAGCGCCGCGCCTGGCGGACGGCAAGGCGGTGTCGCAGCACGATGAGCAGTTTCATCAGGCGTTGGTGGCCGCGGCGGGCAACGGCGAAATGGCGCGCATTCACCGCGAACTGACCGAAAAGATCCGCATCATTCGCCGGCTGGATTTCACCCAGCAGGCGCGGGTGGACGCCACCTACCGCGAGCACGCCGCCATTTTGCAGGCGATCCTGCAGCGGCAAAGCGGGGCGGCGCAAACGCTGCTCGGCGAGCACATCGCCGTCAGCAAGGCAGAAGTGCGAAAAATAACGCTGCACATGTTGCACCAGGCGCGGGCTCAGCAGCCTGCGCGCTCGGCGTAACGATTTTGATTTCACACACATCAGGAGTTTGAACTATGCAACGTCGTCGTTTTATCAAAGCTTTTGCGCTATCCGCCGCCGCTGTCGGCCTGGGCCTGGCCTGGAGCGCGCAGGCCGCCGACACCATCAAGGTCGGTATTCTGAGTTCGCTCTCCGGCACCATGGCGATTTCCGAGACGCCGCTGAAGGATGTGGCGCTGATGACCATCGACGAGATCAACGCCAAAGGCGGGGTGCTCGGCAAAAAGCTGGAGCCGGTGGTGGTAGATCCGGCCTCCAACTGGCCGCTGTTCGCCGAAAAGGCGCGCCAGCTGCTGAGCCAGGACAAGGTGGCGGCGGTGTTTGGCTGCTGGACTTCGGTGTCGCGCAAGTCGGTGCTGCCGGTGTTTGAGGAGCTGAACGGACTGTTGTTCTATCCGGTGCAATACGAAGGCGAAGAGATGTCGCCGAACGTGTTCTACACCGGTGCGGCGCCGAACCAGCAGGCGATCCCGGCGGTGGAATACCTGCTGAGCGAGGACGGTGGCGGCGCCAAGCGCTTCTTCCTGTTGGGCACCGATTACGTCTATCCGCGCACCACCAACAAGATCCTGCGCGCCTTCCTGCACAGCAAAGGCGTGCAGGACAAGGATATCGAAGAGGTCTATACGCCGTTCGGCTACAGCGATTACCAGACCATCGTCGCCAACATCAAGAAGTTCGCCGCCGGCGGCAACACCGCGGTGATCTCCACCATCAACGGCGATTCCAACGTGCCGTTCTACAAAGAACTCGCCAACCAGGGCGTCAAGGCCACCGACGTGCCGGTGATCGCCTTCTCGGTCGGCGAGGAGGAGCTGCGCGGCATCGACACCAAACCGCTGGTGGGCAACCTGGCGGCCTGGAACTACTTCGAATCGCTGGATAACCCGACCAACAAACAGTTTGTCAGCCAGTGGAAAGCCTACGCCAAGGCGCACAATCTGCCGAATTACGCCACTGCGGTCACCAACGATCCGATGGAGGCCACCTACGTCGGCCTCCATATGTGGGCGCAGGCGGTGGAAAAGGCCGGCACCACCGACGTCGATAAGGTGCGCGCGGCGATGGCCGGGCAAACCTTCGCCGCGCCGTCGGGGTTCACGCTGACCATGGACAAGACCAATCACCACCTGCACAAGCCGGTGATGATCGGCGAGATCGAGGGCAACGGCCAGTTCAACGTGGTGTGGCAGACCGAGGCGCCGGTGCGCGCGCAGCCGTGGAGTCCGTATATCGCCGGCAACGACAAAAAGCCGGATTACCCGGTGAAAGGCGGCAAGTAACGTCACTCAGCGCCGGCGCGGCCCGACGCGCGCCGGCCCAACAGAAGAGGCAGCTGATGCAATCTCCGTTTTTATCCTCTCTGCGCGCCGGGCTGTGGCTGTTGTGCGCCTGGCCCCTGCTGGCGCAGGCCGGGCCGGCCGATGAGTTCGCGGCGGCCACTCGCGCGCAGCAGGCCAAACTGCTGCAGGCGTGGGCGGCCGAGCCGGATCCCGCGCGCCTGCCGTTGCTGCAGGGGCTGCAGCAGGAAAGCGTGGCGATCGACGGGGCGAAACGCGCCTTTATCCGCCAGGGCGACCGCTATCTGCCGCTTGAAGGCGAGGCGGCCCCGGTTGGCGAGCCGAAGAAAGTGTGGCTGAACAACCGGCTGCGCATTCTGATCGCCAACGCGTTGTCGGCGCAGCGGTTGGTCAGCGCGGACGCGGCGGTGCGGCTGCAGGCGGCGACCGCGCTGCAGCGCGAGGCGCAGGGCGAGCAGTTGCCGCTGTTGACCCGGCGGCTGGCGCAGGAGAAAGACCCGCAGGTACGCGACGCGCTGAGCATTGCGCTGGCGAACCTGCAATTGGCCGACGCCAGCCCGCAGGTGCGCTTCAATGCGGTGCGGCTGCTGGGGGAATCGGGCGAGCCGGAAACCCGCGCGCGGCTGCAAGCCTTGACCGATGCGGCCAATGAGCCGGACGCCGCGGTGCGCGCCGAGGCGCAGCGCAGCCTGCAGCGCGTGCAGCACCGCCTGATGATCGGCGATCTGCTCGGCCAAGCGTTCAGCGGCCTGTCGCTCGGTTCGATCCTGCTGCTGGCGGCGCTCGGCCTGGCGATCACCTACGGCCTGCTCGGCGTCATCAATATGGCGCACGGCGAAATGCTGATGCTCGGCGCCTATTCCGCCTATCTGGTGCAGGGGCTGTTTCAGCAATTTGCGCCGCAGTGGCTGGCGCTCTACCCGCTGGCGGCGCTGCCGGTGGCGTTCGCCATCACCGCCGGGATCGGCATGCTGCTGGAGCGCACGGTGATCCGCCACCTGTACGGCCGGCCGCTGGAAACCCTGCTGGCCACCTGGGGCATCAGCCTGGTGCTGATCCAACTGGTGCGGGTGCTGTTCGGCGCGCAGAACGTCGAGGTCGCCAACCCGGCGTGGCTGTCGGGCGGCGTGCAGCTGTTGCCGAACCTGGTGTTGCCGTGGAACCGCATCGCGGTGATCGCGTTCGTGCTGCTGGTGCTGACGTTGACCTGGCTGCTGCTGAACAAGACCCGGCTCGGCATGAACGTACGCGCGGTGACGCAAAACCGCGCGATGGCGGCCTGCTGCGGCGTGCCCACCGGGCGGGTGGACATGCTGGCCTTCGGGTTGGGATCCGGCATCGCCGGGCTTGGCGGGGTGGCGCTGTCGCAGTTGGGCAACGTCGGGCCGGAGCTGGGGCAAGGTTACATCATCGATTCGTTCCTGGTGGTGGTGCTCGGCGGCGTCGGCCAGCTGGCGGGGACGGTGGCGGCGGCCTTCGGCCTCGGCATCGTCAACAAGATCCTCGAGCCGCAGATCGGCGCCGTGTTGGGCAAGATCCTGATCCTGGTGCTGATCGTTCTGTTTATTCAAAAGCGTCCGCAGGGGCTGTTCGCCCTTAAGGGCAGGGTGATTGACTGATGAGCCAACCATTGACCGTAACCGGCGTGCAGAAAGCGCCCCGGCTGGCGTTGAGCATCGGCGGGCTGGCGTTGCTGGCGCTGCTGGTCATGCCGTTCATGACGTTGTTGCCGGCGGGTCATCCGCTGGCGGTGTCCACCTATACCCTGACGCTGGCGGGCAAGATCCTGTGCTACGCGGTGGTGGCGGTGGCGCTCGATCTGGTGTGGGGCTATGCCGGGCTGCTGTCGCTCGGCCACGGGCTGTTCTTCGCGCTCGGCGGCTACGCCATGGGCATGTACCTGATGCGGCAGGCGGCGGGAGACGGGCTGCCGGCGTTTATGGCGTTCCTCTCCTGGAACGAGCTGCCGTGGTTCTGGAGCGGCACCCAGCATTTCGCCTGGGCGCTGTGCCTGATCGTGCTGGTGCCGGGCCTGTTGGCTTTCCTGTTCGGCTACTTCGCCTTTCGCTCGAAAATCAAAGGGGTGTACTTCTCGATCATGACCCAGGCGCTGACCTATGCCGGCATGCTGCTGTTCTTTCGCAACGAGACCGGTTTCGGCGGCAATAACGGCTTTACCGGTTTCACCACGCTGCTCGGCTTTCCCATCACCGCCGCCGGCACGCGGGTGGCGCTGTTCCTGGCGACGGTGCTGCTGCTGGCCGCCAGCCTGGCCATCGGCTTTGCGCTGGCGCGCAGCAAGTTCGGCCGGGTGCTGACCGCGGTGCGCGATGCGGAAAACCGCCTGACCTTCTGCGGCTACGATCCGAAGGGCTTCAAGCTGTTCGTCTGGACGCTGTCGGCGGTGCTGTGCGGGCTGGCCGGCGCGCTCTATGTGCCGCAGGTCGGCATCATCAACCCCGGCGAAATGTCGCCGACCAACTCGATCGAGGCCGCCATTTGGGTAGCCCTTGGCGGGCGCGGCACCCTGGTGGGGCCGCTGCTCGGCGCCGGCATCGTCAACGGCGCCAAGAGCTGGTTCACCATGGCCATTCCCGAATACTGGCAGTTTTTCCTCGGCCTGATGTTTATCGTCGTCACGTTGTTTCTGCCCAAAGGGGTGATTGGCCTGCTGCGTCGGAGGAAATCCTCATGAAGGCGATGCAAGTGACCGACGAACTGTTTACCCATCCGCTGCCGGCGGACAAATACCGGCAGCAAACCGATCCGGTGTTGCAGCTCGACAACGTCAACGTCAGCTTCGACGGTTTTCGCGCGCTGACCGATCTGTCGCTGCGCATTGGCGTCGGCGAACTGCGCTGCGTGATCGGCCCCAACGGCGCCGGCAAGACCACCCTGATGGATGTGATCACCGGCAAAACCCGGCCGGACAGCGGCAGGGTGTTTTACGACCAGACCGTCGATCTGACCCGGCTGGCGCCGATGCAGATCGCCCATGCGGGCATCGGCCGCAAGTTTCAAAAACCGACGGTGTTCGAGGCGCTGACGGTGTTCGAAAATCTGGAGATCGCCCAGAAAACCCGCAAGTCGGTATGGGCCTGCCTGCGCGCCCGTTTAAGCAGCGAACAGCGCGACCGCATCGACGAGATGCTGAAGACCCTGCGGCTGGGGCATGAGCGCCACCGGCCCGCCGGGCTGCTGTCCCACGGACAGAAACAGTTTCTCGAGATCGGCATGCTGCTGGTGCAGGAACCGCACCTGCTGTTGCTCGACGAGCCGGCGGCCGGCATGACCGACGCTGAAACCGACTACACCGCTGAACTGTTCCGCGAGCTGGCGGGCAAGCATTCGCTGATGGTGGTGGAGCACGACATGGGGTTTGTGGAAACCATTGCCGATCGCGTGACGGTGCTGCATCAGGGGCAGGTGCTGGCGGAAGGATCGCTGGCGCAGGTGCAGGCCGATGAACGGGTGATTGAGGTATATCTGGGGCGCTGAGGAGGCGTAATCATGCTGCAGGTAGAGGAATTGAATCAGTATTACGGCGGCAGCCACATTCTGCGCGGCCTGTCGTTCGAGGCGCGCATCGGCGAGGTGACCTGCCTGCTGGGGCGCAATGGCGTGGGCAAGACCACGCTGCTGAAATGCCTGATGGGGCTGATCCCGGCGCGCAGCGGCAGCGTCCGTTGGCGGGGCGAAACCATCACCGGTAAAAAGCCGCATCAGCGGGTGCAGGCGGGCATCGCCTATGTGCCGCAGGGGCGGGAGATTTTTCCGCGCCTGACGGTGGAGGAAAATCTGCTGATGGGGCTGGCGCGTTTTTCCGGCGCCGACGCGCGCGCGGTGCCGGATCCGATCTATGAACTGTTTCCGGTGCTGCGGCAAATGAAGGATCGGCGCGGCGGCGATCTTTCCGGCGGGCAGCAACAGCAGCTGGCGATCGGCCGGGCGCTGGCCTGCCGACCGCAGCTGTTGATCCTCGACGAACCGACGGAAGGGATCCAACCTTCGGTGATCAAGGAGATCGGCGCGGTGATCAAACAGCTGGCGGCGCGGGGCGATATGGCGATCCTGCTGGTGGAGCAGTTCTATGACTTCGCCGCCGACCTGGCGGACAGCTATCTGGTGATGTCGCGCGGCAGCATCGTGCAGCGCGGCGCCGGCAGCGCTATGGAACAGGACGGCGTCCGCGCGCTGGTGGCGATTTAACGTTGGGTCAGCTGAAAAAGGATTGGCTGAGCGGATCGCGGGAATGATGCAGCACTCTGATGATATTCACCTCCCGCCTGTGCTGTCGAAATAAATCAGGTGGTTGGCGACGGGCAATACCCATAGGCCGGGGCTGATTGCATCGATGTTTTTGCCGAGTTGGTGGTGGCTAAGGTTATCGAAAGCCTGATGCAGGCGGCGCAGATAATCTTCGGCCACCTGCAAGCCAAAGTGCGCCAACCCGTAAAAATAGATCTCTTCCATATCGTCCAACGCTTTTGGACGAACGGTTACTCTCCTGCGCACCCTTTTGCTTTGCTCCGTATTCTTTCCATGAACACATCACGATCCCATTCGACGGCTTCGCCGCTGTTCTCTCCTTCGGCGATCAAGCGCCTAAGCTCTTCCAGTTTTGAGGCGGCGGTACGTTCGCGCAAAGTGCGCACGGATTCGCGGATGACCTCACTGGGCGTTCGGTAATCGCCGCTGGCCACCAGGTCTTCGACGAAGCTACGCAGTTCGTCACCCAGATCTACCGTTAGTGTTCTGCCCATTGTTCCTCCTCACTTTCGGCTATGCTGCGTCATTGTAAGATTAGTTCTTACATTGTGCACGTCAAACTATCAGGATCTCAATAGCGGTCCCGTCATGAGGACGGGAGCCACCCGTTTATTCATTAAGGATAACCATGAACGAAATCACTGTGTCACGCCTCGGTTGCATCGTCCTGTCCCTGTTTCCGGCCCTGTGGGGGCTGTTTAGCCTGTTGAACAATACGGCGGATTTCGCCGGCACCGCGCGCAATGCGGTGGGGCCGCTGCTCGCCATGCAGGATACTTATCAAACGCCGGGGCTGATGTGGCGCGCGATCAGCGCCGACTGGGCCTGCATGTTGGGGTTGGCGGTCATCACCGCGCTGGAAACGCTGGCCGGCCTGTTCGCGACGGCGGGCGTGGCGTTGATGATCGGGCGATTGAAAGGCCCTTACGCCGCTTTCGCCAAGGGTAAAGTCTGGGCGATGCTGGGGGCGCTTTGCGCGATAACGGTGTGGGGCGTCGGCTTTATGGTGGTCGCCGGCGACTGGTTTATGGCCTGGCAGGCCAAGAAGGATCCGCTGGCGGTGCAGCTGGGGGCACTGATCTACCTGGCGCCCAATGCGTTTGCCTTGCTGTTCCTGATGCTGCAGCGGGAGCCGCGCTAAACGACGGCGGAGCGGGGCGCGGTTACAGCGCCTTGCTCATATACCAAATGCCTATCGAGCCCTGGGCGCTGGTGTAGCAGGTCTCGCCACAAATGCTCAATCCTTGACGCTGATAAAAACGTTGGGCGCGGGTGTTACGTTGCAGCACTTCCAGCCACAGCGTTTTTTGCCGACGGTCGATAGCCCGCTGCTGCACCTGTTCGTACAGGCGCTGGCCATAGCCGTTGCCGGCATGGCCCGGCAGAAAATAGATTTTCTGCAGCTCTGCGCCGATGTGCTCGGTTGGTGCCAGCAGGCTGTCGAAGTTCACCCGCGCATAGCCGACGAGGGCGTCATCCTCATGGGCCAACAGCCAGCATACGTCGGGATCGCGCAGCGTCCGTTCCAGCGCGGAGACGGAAAAATCCTCCGCCAGAAAGGCCTCCAGCTCGTGCGGGTAGCGCCACAGCTCACCGAAGTGGGCGCGGTAGGTGCGGATGCCGATATCGCGCACTTGCGTTAAATCTTCCAGCAATGCCTGACGAACGGTGAACATCAGTGCCCCTTTGAGTAAGAAAAATTACAGCCGTTGTTCCAGATGCCGGTGAGGCACCATCGCCTGATGCAGAATGGCGAGAACGGTGATGCCGGCAGGGCGGTTGCGGTAGTAGATCCTATGGCTGGCGTAAGGAAAACTGCGTATCTCTTCGCCCAGATCGTGGAAGTGAGCTTTACCCGCTTCCGGCATATCTGCCAAATGATGCATGGCCTCTCTCAACTGCTCAAGATAGCGGCGAGATTGCGCTTGGCCCCAGTGCTCGATGGTGAAATGACGAATAGCCAGCAGATCTTGTTGGGCCTGCGGGGTGAGGCGAAATGCGGGCATCTCAGTCTGTTTCATCGGTGAGCAGACGGTTGAAGAAGGCATCGCCGTCTACCGCCTTACCGGCGTCTTCCTCGGCGGTAGCCTGCGCGATTTTTTGCTGCAGTGCGCTTAATTTGAGATCTTCCAGCGCCTGGTAATCTTCTACAGACATGACGACGGCGACCGGTTTGCCGTTGCGATTGATTTGCACCGGTTCACGCTGCGCCTTGAGCAGCAAATCGCCGAATTGGGTTTTGGCCTCGTTCGCGGTGAGTGCGTACATTTAATCGCTCCAGTTAATTAAATCGTTCGATTTAACCATTATACGGCGCGATGAAAAAATCACCAATGCTATTCCGGCGGGCAGGTTTCGTTGGACAGATGCCGCGGTGTTTCACGGCGAAAACCCAGGCCGATGATGCGGCCGAACAGGCGCGGCAGCCAGCGGCTGTTGCCGACGCGGGCGATCAAGCGCGAGCCGCCCGCCGCGCGGCGTTCGCCCGGCTTGCGCTGGCTCATTTTGATCTGCAAAAACTGGATGGCGCGAGTGGGGAATTCGCGCCGGCGCTGCACGCTCAGCAGATGCTTCAGCTGCAGCCGATGCTGGCGCAGCGGCGGGATCAGGGCGTTGGCGGCGGCCACCGCGTCCTGAATCGCCAGGTTGACGCCCACGCCGCCGATCGGCGACATGGCGTGCGCGGCGTCGCCGATGCACAGCACCCCCGGTTTGGCCCAGCGATCCAGACGATCGATGCGAATGCTCAGCAGTTTGACCTGATCCCACTCGACGATCTCCTGCAGGCGATCGTCCTGGAATGGCGCCACCTCGGCGAGGTGCAGCAAAAATTTCTCCAGCCCGCTGTGGCGGATCGCATCGAAGCTGCCTTTGTCGATCGAGTAACCGCACTGCCAGTAGTCGCCGCGATCGATCATGATGAAGTTCTGTTTCGGCCCGGTGTGGCCCATCGACCAGGCCGGATCGCCCGGCTGCTTGCTGAGCTTCATCCACAATACGTCGCGCGGCGCGCCGAAGGATCGGCTGCTGAGCGCCGCCTGTTCGCGCACCACCGAGTTGCGGCCGTCGGTGCCGACCACCAACTGGCTGCGCACGCGGATCGGGCCTTCTGGCGTGTCGGCCAGCACGCCGCACACCTGGCCGCGGTCGTACAGCAGCTGGTGAACCTGCGTTGAGGTCAGCAGCCTGAAGTTGGGGAAGGCGGCGGCCTGCTGGGCCAAAAAGTTGAGGAACTCCCACTGCGGCATAAAGGCGATAAATTTGCAGCGCGTCGGCAGGCGGGTGAAATCCGCCAGCTTGATGTCGCGTCCGGCGACTTCGGCGTGCAGAGATTCCGCGCGCTGATGCGGCAGCGTCAGCAGTTCGTCGAGCAGGCCCAGTTGATGCATGACTTCCAGCGTCGACGGGTGAATGGTGTCACCGCGAAAATCGCGCAGGAAATCGGCGTGCTTCTCCAGCACCGTCACGTCGATCCCCGCCCGCGCCAGCAGATAGCCGAGCATCAGCCCGGCGGGGCCGCCTCCCACGATGCAGCAGGTGGTGGCGTAAGGTGTGATTGGTGATGACGACATGACGGTTGACCCCGGAGAGCGGCCCGCATCCCGCGAGCCGCAAATGAATATGCAATATTGATAATGATTATCAATATCACATTGAGCTGTCAACCCGCGGCGCAGTGTGGTCAAAGGGAGCGGACAGAGGGGCGGAACCGGCGGGCAGGGTAAAACGGTATTGCATCGCGAGCATAAGGATTCTCCGGAAAGACATTGACCCGGAGCGCGTGACACGCCATCTTTATCAGTAAAATCGGTATTATTTTGATTGATGGTTCAGAAAATCAGGATGGTCAGCATGGGGCGAATAACGTTCGATCTCGAGGATTTGCGCAGCTTCGTCACCGGCGTCGAGCTGGGCAGCTTCGCCAAGGCGGCTGAACGGCTGGGGCGCTCGACGTCGGCGGTCAGCGCCCACCTGAAAAAACTGGAACAGCAGGTTGGCGCGCCGATCCTGCGCAAGGCCGGGCGCTGCATGGTGATGACCGAGACGGGGGAGACCCTGCTCGGTTACGCGCGCCGCCTGCTGGAGCTTAATGACGAAGCCGCCGCCGCGGTGCGCGGGCTGGATCTGCAGGGCACGGTGCGGCTGGGGCTGCAGGAGGATTTCGGCGAGACGTTTCTGCCGCAGGTGTTGGGCAGCTTTGCGCGCGCCAATCCAAAGGTGAGGATCGAGGCGCGCATCGCGCGTAATGCCGAGCTGATCGACTGGGTGCTGAAAGGCCAGCTGGATCTGTCGCTGGCGTGGGATGGCGGTCTGAGCACGCCGTTTCATCAGGCGCTGGGGCAGCGGCAGTTGCACTGGATCGCGTCGTCCGGCTTCGCGCTGGCGCCCTGGCGAGAAGGGGATGAGCCGCTGCCGTTGGTGATGTTTGACGCGCCCTGTCTGATGCGCAGCGCGGCGACGCAGGCGCTGGATCGCGCCGGCATACCCTGGCGCATCGCCTTTAGCAGCCGCAGCCTGAACGGCGTGTGGGCGGCGGTGAGCGCCGGGTTGGGCGTTACGGTGCGCACGGCGGCGGGCTTGCCGCCCGGCCTGTCGCCGCTGGCCCCCGATCTGCTGCCCGCTCTCGGCCAACTCGGCGTGGTGCTGCACCGCGCCGAGGATCAGCCTTCGGCCGCCGTGCAGCGGCTGGCGCAGATCGTGGTCGAGCGGATCGAAACTTAATCTTGGGCGATAGGCTGCTTGCCGCTCAGCTGGCCCCATTCGCTCCAGGCACCGTCATACAACTTGACCTGCGGCGCGCCGAGCGACAGCAGGCCAAACGCCAGCACCGCCGCCGTCACGCCGGAGCCGCAGCTGGTGATGATTGGGCCGTTGATGTCCACCCCCTTGTCGCTGAAGGTTTGGCGCAGCGCTTCCAACGATTTGAAGCGGCCGTTTTCCAGCAGCTCGCCGTACGGAATGTTGATGCTGCCGGGAATATGGCCGCGGTGCAGGCCGGGGCGCGGCTCTGGCGCTTCGGCATAAAAGCGCGGCGCGGCGCGCGCGTCGAGAATTTGCACCGGCGTGCCTAACGCTTGCTCCACTTGCCGCATATCCACCACCGCGTCGGCGTTGAACCGGGCGTTAAACGTCTGCGGGGCAGGCTGCGCCGGGCCGGTTTCCAGCGCTTGCCCCAGCGCGGTCCAGCCGTTCAGCCCTTCATCCAGCACATAAACGTGCTCGGCGCCGAAATTGCGGAAAGTCCACCAGCCGCGCGGTGCGGAGAACTGGTTGCCCTCATCGTAAATCACCAGGGTATCGCGCTCGCTGATGCCCAATTGGCCCGCCGCCGCGGCGAATTCCGCCGCCGTCGGCAACATGTGCGGCAGCGCGGTGTTTTTGTCCGCCACGTCGTCGATATCAAAATAGACCGCGCCGGGGATATGGCCGCGTTCGAACTCGGCAAGCATGTCTTTTTTCGGCGTCAGCCCGACCGGCGACATCCGAACGTCGATCACCACCAGATTTTCATCGTTGATATGTTGCGCAAGCCATTGGGGAGTCACCAGAAACGGAGAGTTCATCGTCATTGTTCGCCTGTTGTGAAAACGGATTTTCACTATACACCAGGCCGCGCGGGGATGAAGTATGATGTTCAGTCAAAGGCGATGGGGCCGGGAGCGGAGAAATCATGACGGACGAGGCGTTTGGCGGGGCCAAGATCGCGCTGCTGTGCGACGGTCTCTTGCTGGTTTACCAACGGGACGACAAGCCGGGCATTCCGTGGCCCGGTCAGTGGGATCTGCCCGGCGGCGGGCGGGAAAACGGCGAAACGCCGCTGCAGTGCGTGCAGAGGGAAACGCGGGAAGAGTTCGGCGTGGCGATCGCCGAACACCAGGTTGTCTGGCGGCGGCGCTACGCCGGCATTTTGCCCGGCTCCCCGCCGACCTGGTTTATGGCCGGCGAGATCGCCCCGGCGCAGATCGCCGCCATTCGCTTCGGCGACGAAGGCCAGCGCTGGCGGATGATGCCGGTGGCGCAGTTTATTGAGCATCCGCAGGGCATCGAGCATCTGCGCCGCCGGGTGGCGGAGTATTGGCGGCGGCGCAGTTGATGACGGTATTTCAGCGCGTCGCCAGTTGATTGATCTGCGGCGGCTCCAGGATGCGCAAGGCCGTTTCCCGGCGCGCCACCGCCAGCATCGCCAGCCCGATTCGTTCGGTGCTGCTCACCTGCGCGGGAAACAGTCGCAATGCGCCGCGCCACAGCGGCTTGAACAGCCGATAAATCAGATCGTATGCGCGGACTTTGGAGCGAATGCCGTGCAGCGGCACAATGGCGCCGGGGCGGAACATCACCGCGCGGAACGGCAGCGCCAGCAGCGCGTTTTCGGTGGCGCCCTTGACCCTGGCCCACATGCTGCGGCCGCGTTCGCTGCTGTCGGTGCCGACGCCGGAAACGTAGAGGAAGACCATCGTCGGATTCAGTCTCGCCAGCGGGCGGGCGGCGGCCAGCGTCAGATCGTAAGTCACCGCGCGATATTCGGCTTCGCTCAGGCCGGCGGACGAAATCCCCAGGCAGAAGAAACAGGCGTCATAGCCGGCGAGCTGCGGCTCCAGCGCCGACAGATCACGCAGATCGGGCACAGAAAGCTGGCGCAGCTTGGCGTGGCTCTGCGCCACCGGACGACGGCCGATGCTGAGCACCTCGCTGACGCGCGGATCGCGCAGGCATTCCCGCAACGCGCCCTGGCCCACCATGCCGCTGGCGCCGAAGATAATCACTTTCATGCTCTGTTCTCCCACTGGCCGGCGGTGCGCTGCATGCGCCAGCGGCTGGGCGTCAGCGCTTCCCACTGAATAAAGGCGCGGCTGAACGAATTCAGCTCTTCGAATCCCAGCACAAAGGCGATTTCCCCTGGCTCAAGATCGGTCTCCGCCAACAAGCGGCAGGCGGTGCGGTGGCGGGTTTTGTCCAACAACTGCTGGTAGCTGTAGCCGTGCCGTTGCAGACGGCGCTGCAGCGTGCGTGGGCTGAGATAGAGCTCCGCGGCCACGCTGTTGACGCTGGGGCGCTGGCCGCGCATGCTGCGGCCGAGGATCGTCATCACCTGTGTGGGCAAGTCTTGCTCGGCGCGCGCTTCGGCCAACTCGGCCTCCAGCTCCGGCAGCAGCAGCGCCAGCATGTCCTGGTCGTGGGTGATAAGCGGCTGCTGCATCAGCGCACGGTCAAATACCAGCACGTCCAGCGGCGCGTCGAATCGCACCGGGCAGCCGAAGTGGCGCAGCAGCGGTGAGTGGGGATCGCGACGGCGGGTCACCTCAAGCGCCTTGGGCTGCAGCGGTAAACCGGTGCCACGGCGGCACAGGGTGGTGATAGAGGCGAACATGGTGTCTATCAGCAATTCCGGCGTATGGTCCTCGATCATCGTCCAACGCGTATGCAGCCGAACGCTGTCGCCATCTTCCTCCAGCATCAGTTCTTCCGGGCACACCAACCGTTTGTAGCGCGCGACTTTACGCAGGGCCTCGCCCATCGTGGCGGAGTGCAGTGCGGCGACTGACGCGATATCGTAATGCTCCGGCGCGACGTCGCCGCCCAGCCGCAGACCAAAGGCGGGATCGTCGCTCAGTTGGGCGAGGGCGCGCCAGACGGCGAAGAACTGGTGGGTGGTCAACCGCACTTTTACGCGCCGCTCGCTGAGCAGCCCGGCGGGCAAGCCGGCTAACTGACCGACCCGTTCGAGATCGACGCCTTGCGCCGCGAGGCGCACCGCCAACGCGTTGGAAACCGGAATTTGATCGCTGCTCATGGTTGTTGCCTGCCAGTGGTAAGAGAAGGCATTACTCTAAAACAGCCTGTCCGTGCGCCGATAATCCGATCGCGTCAAGATTTAATCCGATTGCGCCAAACTGTCGGTCGGCATCAGCGCCTGGATGGTGGCGCCGACCCGTTGTACCGCCTGTTCGATCTCCGTCGTCAGCGTCGGCGCATAGTTGATGCGCAGACAGTTGCGATACTTGCCGGCGGCGGAAAAAATGCTGCCGACGGCGATTTGCACGCCTTGCTGTTCAAGATGGCGGTTCAGCCGCAGGGTGTCGAACGCCTCGTCCAGTTCGATCCACAGCATAAAACCGCCGCGCGGCCGGCTGACGCGGGTGCCGGCCGGGAAGTATTTCAGGATCAGATCGGTCATGCGGTCGCGGTTTTGCTGGTAGCGGGCGCGCATGCGCCGCAGGTGCTTCAGATAGTGCCCGCCGCGGATGAAGTCGGCGATCGCCAGCTGCGGCTGGGTGGCGGTGGCGCCGGAGCCGATGAACTTCATGTGCAGTACCCGCTCCAGATAACGGCCGGGCGCGATCCAGCCCACGCGCAGCCCCGGCGCCAACGTTTTGGAAAACGAGCTGCACAGCAGCACGCGGCCATCTTCGTCGAACGATTTGATGGTGCGCGGCCGCGGGTAGTGATAGGCGATGTCGCCGTAAACGTCATCCTCGATGATCGCCGCGTCGTGGCGCTGCGCCAGCGTCAGCAGCCGCTGTTTATGGGCGTCGGGCATGATGTAGCCCAGTGGGTTGTTGCAGTTGGGCGTCAGCAGGACGGCCTTGACCGGCCACTGTTCCAGCGCCATCTCCAGCGCCTCCAGGCTGACGCCGGTCAGCGGATCGGTGGGGATTTCCAGCGCTTTGATGCCCAATCCCTTTAGCGTTTGCATGGTGCCGTGGAAGCAGGGGGAATCGACCGCCACGATGTCGCCGGGTTGGCAAACGGCGCGCAGCCCGGCCGAGATCGCTTCCTGACAGCCGGTGGTGATCAGCAACTGATCGGCGCCGATTTGGCAGCCGGAATCCAGCAGCAGGCGAGCGACCTGTTCGCGCAGCGCGGTCACGCCCTGGATGCTGTCGTAATACAGGCTGCGCAAGTCGCCGTGACGGGCGGCGTTGCGCAGGGCGACGATCAGCGGTTTCATCGTCGGCTCGGCGATGTCCGGCATGCCGCGCCCCAGTTGGATCAGGCCCTCGCGCGGCCGGGTGCGCACCAGTTCCAGCACCTGTTCCCATTGCGAAATGTCCACCGGCCGCTGCGTCGGCGCCGTCATGGCGGGCAGCTCGGCCTGCGTGCGCTGCGCATGCACGAAGTAGCCCGATTTCGGTCGCGCTTCCACCAGGCGCTGTTCTTCCAGCAGGCGGTAGGCTTGTTGCACCGTGCTGATGCTGACGCCGTGTTCCAGGCTCAGCGCGCGCACCGAAGGCAAGCGGTGGCCGACCGGATACAGCCCTTGCTGAATGCGTTGGCTGAGAATGGCGGCCAGCGTGGCGTAGCGTGTCATACAGATATCCCTCATCAGGAAAAGTAACCGAAAAACCGGTACAGATGCCTCAAAAGTAAACCATTCAGCGCATTTTGGTATGCAGCTGTATGAAAAAAATAACGCTAACGTGCATCTGTATTGTTTTTTGCCCGGCGCGCATCATCACAACAAGGCGAAAACATCAGGGGGAATAATAAGATGGCTCTGTTTGATGGCATGACGACGTGGCGACGGGGAGGCTGGTCACGCTGGCGTTGGTATTTGTTGCGTCGCAGAACGCGCAGAGAGTTACTGCTGCTGAACGACAGGCAACTGGCGGATATCGGCCTGACGCGGGCGGATGCCTGGCGGGAAGGGTATAAACCGTTCTGGAGAGAATAAGGAAAGCGGATGCTGAAATTATTGGGCAAAGCCTCATCGATCAACGTGCGCAAGGTGCTGTGGACCAGCCATGAGCTGGGGCTGACGCTGGAACGGGAAGACTGGGGCAGCGGCTTTCGCTCCACGCAGGAACCCGAGTTTTTGGCGCTCAATCCCAACGGCCTGGTGCCGGTGCTGATCGACGGCGCACGGGTGCTGTGGGAATCGAACACCATTTGCCGCTATCTGGCGGGGCGGGAAGGGCGCCGCGATCTGCTGCCGCAGGAACCCGGCGCGCGCGCGGCGGTGGAGATGTGGATGGACTGGCAGGCCACCGATCTGAACGGCGCCTGGCGCTATGTGTTCATGTCGCGTGTGCGCGGGCATGCGGATTACCAGGATGCCGCCAGCCTGGCCGCCGCCGAGCGCGAGTGGAATCGGCTGATGGGCTTGCTGGATGCGCATTTGGCGCAGCACGGCCCTTACGCCGCCGGCGCTGCCTTCACGCTGGCGGACGTGGTGCTGGGGCTGTCGCTCAACCGCTGGCTGATGACGCCGTTCGAGCGGCCGGAGTATGCGGCGCTGGCGGCCTATCAGCAGCGCCTGCTGCAACGCCCTGGCTACGTTCAGCACGGTGCCAACGGTTTACCTTAATATGAAATAAATGGTTCATTTTACCTTATCCGGATACGGCAACGCCGTGTTCGGATTTTCCTTTTTGCATCATCCTGTCAACGTTTCATGAACGACATCACGAATCCTAACTTTCTTTTTTCGCGCGCTTGTTATTGAAATTTATATTCCATATAAAACCGTTATCAGCTGGCGCGTTTCACTCAGGGCGCCGGGTTTCAGGCAAGATTTCAGTCACGGGAGAGGATGATGAAACAGGTACGCGTTGGGTTAATCGGCACCGGCTATATCGGGCGTTGTCACGCTATCGCTTATGCGCAGGCCCCCACGGTATTTCCCCTTAAAGGGGATCTGGTGCTGGAAATGCTGGCGGAGGTGACGCCCGAGCTGGCGGCGCAGCGCGCGGCCGAGTTCGGCTTTGCGCGTTCGACCGGCGACTGGCGGCAGCTGGTGGCCGATCCGGCGATCGACGTGGTGGACATCTGCGCCCCCAACTTCTTGCACAAAGAGATGGCGCTGGCGGCGATCCGCCACGGCAAGCACGTGTATTCGGAAAAACCGCTGGCGCTGGACGCCGCCGACGCGGCGGAGATGGTGCAGGCCGCCCGCGCCAAAGGGGTGAAAACGCTGGTGGGTTTCAACTACATGAAGAACCCCACCAGCCAGCTGGCGCGCGAGATCATCGCCAACGGCGAAATCGGCGAGGTGGTGCATTTTTACGGCACCCACAATGAGGATTACCTGGCCGACCCGCGCACGCCGATCGACTGGCACTGCCGCCGCGCCAGCGCCGGGCTGGGCGCGTTGGGGGATCTGGCGGCGCATATCGTCAATATGGCGCACTACCTGGTGGGCGATATCGTGGCGGTCTCTGGCGATATGCAGACCGTGATCAAACAGCGGCCGGATCCGCAAGACCCGTCGCGTATGCATCCGGTGGAAAACGAAGATCAGGCCAGTGCGCTGCTGCGTTTCGCCGGCGGGGCGATGGGCACTATCGAAACGTCGCGCATCGCCTGCGGGCGCAAGATGGGGCTGACCTATGTGGTTACCGGCACCAAAGGCACGCTGAGCTATACCCAGGAACGGATGGCGGAGCTGAAGCTGTATCGGCACGATGAGCCGGCGGAGCGGCAGGGGTTCAAGACGCTGCTGGTGGGGCCGAAGCACCCGGACTATGCGGCGTTTTGCATCAGCGCCGGGCACGGCATCGGTTTTAACGATCAGAAGACGGTGGAGATCCGCGATCTGGTCAACGGCATCGCCGCGGGCGATCGCATGTGGCCGGACTTTGAAGAGGGCTGGAAGGTGTCCTGCGTGCTGGACGCGATAGCCGCCTCCGCCGAACAGCGGCGCTGGCTGGAGATCAACCGCGATTGAAAAGAAAATGGCGCTCTCCGCGGACAGCGCCATTAATTTATTACATTGCCAGCTTAATGGCTTATTAAATTAATTTTATAATAAGTTATTGGCTTGATAACTTAGAACGAGAAACACGAACAGCCGAAAGCGCCCCAGAAGGCATTCTCGTCCGACACCGGGATGCTGGAGCGGCGCGCGATGTCATGCTGGTGCGCGTGCACGCCGCACGGGCCGCAGCATTGGTGCGCCTGGCTCACTACCCCGACGCGGGCCGCCGCCGACGGCGGCGCGGAGCGGTAATGGCCCGGCACCTGGGTGACCGGCGACCACTCCGGCAGCACCGGCAGCGGCGGCGGCGCCAGCGGCGAGAAGCTGCCGGCGGCGTAGACCACCTTGCCGTCCACCACCGTCATTACCGACTCGATGCCTTTGATCTGCTCTTCCGGCACGCTGAAGTAGTCCTGCGACAGCACCGCCAAATCCGCCAGTTGGCCGACTTTGATCTGGCCTTTCTTGCCCTGTTCGGTGGAGAACCAGGCGCTGCCCTGGGTCCACAGCATCAGCGCCGTTTCGCGATCCAGCCGGGCGCTGTCGTCGTACATCGCCATGCCGCCGACGGTGCGGCCGGAGACCAGCCAGTACAGCGCCGTCCACGGGTTGTAGCTGGCGACGCGGGTAGCGTCGGTGCCCAGCCCGACCGGCAGCTCGGCCGCCAGCATTTTCGCTACCGGCGGCGTATGTTTGGTGGCTTCGATGCCGTAGCGGTCGGCGAAATATTCCCCCTGGAACGCCATGCGGTGCTGGACCGCAATGCCGCCGCCCAGCGCCTTGACGCGCTCGATATTGCGTTCGGTAATGGTTTCGGCGTGGTCGAACAGCCAGTGCAGGCCGTTGAACGGAATATCGCGGTTCACCTTCTCGAACACGTCCAGCATGCGGCTGATGGATTCGTCATAGGTGGCGTGCAGGCGGAACGGCCAGCGGTGCTCAACCAGATGGCGCACCACTCGCTCCAGCTCGTCTTCGGTGCCCGGCGGCAGATCCGGGCGCGGCTGCAGGAAGTCTTCGAAGTCGGCGGCGGAAAACACCAGCATCTCGCCGGCGCCGTTGTGGCGATAGAAGTCGGTGCCCTGGCCCGGTTTGAGCATGTCGGTCCACAGCTCGAAGTCTTCCAGTTCCTGCTTCGGCCGCTGGGTGAACAGGTTATAGGCGATGCGGATGGTCAGCTGCTTTTTCTCGTGCAGCTCGGCGATCACCTGATAATCCTCCGGGTAGTTCTGGAAACCGCCGCCGGCGTCGATGGCGCTGGTGAGGCCGAGGCGGTTCAGCTCACGCATAAACTGGCGGGTGGAGTTGACCTGCTGTTCCAACGGCAGCTTCGGCCCTTTCGCCAGCGTGGCGTACAGGATCATGGCGTTGGGTTTGGCGATCAGCATGCCGGTCGGGTTGCCGTTGGCGTCGCGCTGGATCTCGCCGCCCGGCGGGTTCGGCGTGTCTTTGGTGTAGCCGACCACTTTCAGCGCCGCGCGGTTGAGCAGCGCGCGATCGTATAAATGCAGAATAAATACCGGCGTGTCCGGCGCCGCCTGGTTGATTTCGTCCAGCGTCGGCATGCGGCGTTCGGCAAACTGGAACTCGGTCCAGCCGCCGACCACCCGCACCCATTGCGGGCTCGGCGTGCGCAGCGCCTGCTCTTTCAACATGCGCAGCGCGTCGGCCAGCGAAGGCACGCCTTCCCAGCGCAGCTCCAGGTTGTAGTTCAGGCCGCCGCGGATCAGGTGCAGGTGCGAGTCGTTCAGGCCCGGAATGGCGGTGTGGCCGTGCAGATCGATCACCTGGGTTTCCGGCCCGGCGTGTTGCATGACTTCGGCTTCGCTGCCGACCGCCAGAAACTTGCCGTCGCGAATGGCGACCGCTTGCGCGGTGAGATTTTGGCGGTCAACGGTGTGAAATTTGCCGTTGGTGAGGATCAATGAAGCGTGGTGGTTCATAACATTCTCCCGGCGAACCGCCTAGCGGCGGATCAGCCATTGATGAAAAACGCGAGTCACGATGGGCATCCACAGGTACACCACCAGGGCGACCACGGTGGCGTCATTGAGAAAATGGCCGAGCAGCGTGCCGTTCAACTGCGGCAGCGCCAGCCCCCAAAACCAGGGCACCAGATTGGTGGAAGGGAAGATCACCAGCAGGGTGATGATGAACTGCTTCCACTGGGGTGGTTGGCGCACGCCGGGGTTGGGCGGGGTAAACCAGAACTCCGCGCCGGGGCGGATCTCGATATGGTCATTCTCCAGCAACAGCGGAGTGACTTCTTCGATGTATTGCTTGCGCAGCGGCGAGTTGAGCCAGCGGTAGAGATTATCGACATTGTCGAAGCGGACCAGCACCGTATAGGCCTGTTCGCTGTCGGATGGGCGGATGACGTTGACGCCCAGATGGCCGGTGAAGCCCGCGGCGTCCGGCATGATGCGGTTCAGCCAGGCCTCATAGGCCTGCTCGTTCCCCGGCGCCAAACGGTGGGTGATCACCAGCGTGACATGCTGCGGATGGGCCATAAAACCGACTCCTGAAAATACCCCGGCGCGGGGCCGGGGCAGGGGGAATTATTTCACCGTGCGGGCCGGTGCGTGGTGCACCATGGTGTAAGCGTAGTCGACGCCCATGCCGTACGCGCCGCTGTGTTCGCGCACCAGCGCCATCACCGCGTCGTAGGTGTCTTTGCGCGCCCAGTCGCGTTGGTACTCCAGCAGCACCTGCTGCCAGGTCACCGGTACGGCGCCGGCCTGCACCATGCGATCGATAGAGCGCTCGTGCGCATCGACGGAGGTGCCGCCGGAGGTGTCGGTCACCACATACACTTCATAGCCGGCTTCCAGCGCCATCAGCGCCGGGAAGGTCAGGCACACTTCGGTCCACAGCGCGGAGATCACCAGCTTTTTGCGGCCGGTGGCTTCCACGGCTTTGACGAAGGCCGCGTCTTCCCAGGAGTTCATCGAGGTGCGTTCAATCGGGGTGATTTCAGGGTGTACCGCCAGCAGCTCCGGCCAGATATAGCCGCTGAAACTTTCGGTTTCGACCGAGGTGAAAAGGGTAGGAACGTTGAAAATCTTGCCTGCCTTCGCCAAACCAACAACGTTGTTTTTCAGTTGCTGACGATCAATATTAGCCACGCCGAAGGCCATTTGCGGTTGATGATCGATAAAAATCAGTGCGGAGTTGTCTTTATCAAGCAGTTGAAACTTGGACATAATTTACCTTCCCAGTGATATTTCGGTTGAACATCTGATGAGTGTAACGCCGATAAAACGCATGGTAGGCAGAGGGCGATTTCAAAGATACCGCAGAATTTTTGCCGACTTGTTGAGTTTTTTTATACACGGGAGAAAGCATGAGATTAAACCTGGAAGCGCTGCTGATTTTGGACGCGCTGGACCGGCACGGATCTTTCGCCGCCGCGGCCGCCGCACTGTTTAAAACCCCTTCGGCGCTGAGCTATATGGTGCAGAAGCTGGAGAACGATCTCGACATCACCCTGCTCGATCGCTCCGGCCATCGGGCGAAGTTCACCGATACCGGCAAGTTGATGCTGGAAAAAGGGCGGGTGCTGCTGCGCGCGGCGCAGGATCTGGAACAGCAGGCGCGCTATGTCGAAAACGGCTGGGAAAGCGAGATCACGCTCGGGATCGACGCCTCCTTCCCGTTTGCCCGCCTGTTGCCGCTGATAGAAGAGTTCTACCGGCAGCATCACCATACCCGGCTGCGCTTCAGCCACGAGGTGCTGGCCGGCTCCTGGGAGTCGCTGGTTTACGGCTGTGCCGACATTATCATCGGCGCCATCTGCGAGCCGCCGTCGCGGGTGGGCTATGCGTTCAGCCGCCTGGGGCAGCTGGACTACGTGTTCGCCGTCGCGCCGCAGCATCCGCTGGCCGCGCTGCCGGAACCGTTGCCGAAGGATGAGATCCGTCAGCACCGGGCGGTGGTGGTGCGCGATACCTCACGCGTCAACGCGCCGCAGAGCCTGAACCTGCTGGAAGAGCAAGACACGCTGACGGTCTTCGGCTTCGACGCCAAGCTGCAGGCGCAGCTGGCCGGACTGGGCTGCGGCTATCTGCCGCGCGCCTTGGCGGAACCTTACCTGAACAGCGGCGAACTGGTGGCGAAACGCGTCGAATCGGAACGTTGCAGCGACATCGCCTACTTCGGCTGGCGGGAAAGCGCCAGCGGCCTGGCGGCCAAGTGGTGGCGCGAGCGGCTGCAGCGTTACGCGGATGACGGTGAGGCTTACCCAGCGGCGCAGTAAGGGCGCTCGATAAAGATTAATCCCCAATAAGGACATAGGGAATGAAAAAGACACTAAGCCTGTTGGCGCTGTTACTGTTGAGCGGCTGCGGCGCGGGCACCGGGCGTCAGGCCGGCACCCCTTTGCCGTCGCCGCAGGCCGAGGCGCCGGTAGCGGCGCCGCTCAGCTATCCGGTGCGGGTGCATAACGCGGTGAGCCGCGAGCTGCGTTTGCCGGAGCATGCGCGCGGCCAACGCTGCACCATCAGCATCCGTCTGCGGCCGGACGGGAAACTGGCGAGCAGCAAGATCGTAAGAGGCGATGCGCCGCTGTGCGCGGCGGCCAACGCGGCGGTGCAGCGCGCGCAGTTTCCGCCGATGGCCAGCGCCACTGAATACGCGTTGTTCAACGCCGTGGTGCTCGATTTCGTTCCCTAAAGGGATGTGACCGACGGGCTGCCTGCGCGGCCCGTTTTTTCTCGTTTCGCCGTTTGCGTATTCACGCTTTTCCGCCAATAGTGTTCTCCGGGCATGCACCCAGACAATTTTTCATTGGCCGGCCAACGGGAGCAAAAGACATGAAAGGCGAGCATCATTATCGGGTCTCGGTGACCTGGCAGGGAAATCTGGGCGCAGGCACGGAAGATTATCGCGCTTATGGACGCGATCACCTGATCGGCGCCGTGGGCAAGGCCGATATCGCCGGCTCAGCCGATCCGGCCTTCCGCGGTGACGCGACGCGCTGGAATCCGGAGGATTTGCTGGTGGCATCGCTCAGCGCTTGCCACAAATTATGGTACCTGCATCTGTGCGCCACCTCGGGGATTTCGGTGCTGGCCTATCAGGACGATGCCGTGGGCGTGATGCGCGAAGACGCCGCGCGCGGCGGCTTTTTCACCTCGGTGACGCTGCGGCCGCAGGTCACGGTGCGCGACGGCAACGATCTGCAACTGGCGCAACAGCTGCATGAGAAGGCGCATCACCTGTGCTTTATCGCCAATTCGGTGAATTTCCCGGTGGCGTGCGAACCGCAGGCCGCGTACGCAACCCGCTGAATTTTCACTTAGCTTTGCCATTTTCGTTATTTTGAACGTCACTGCGGCTCACGGATACTGGGAGAAAATCCCCAACCGCGAGCCGCAGCATGTCCCACGCCCACTATTTGCACCCCGAACAACGCGACCGGATCCGGCGGCTTTATCAGCGTTGGCACTGGCGGCTGGAACTGCCCACCTGGGGGATCATGGCGGCGGTGTACGGCGGCTGGTTTGGCGTGGCGCATTATTGGCAGGCGCTGGGCCCGTGGCTTGGCACGCCACTGCTGATCCTGCTGACCACCGGGTATATGTCGCTGCAGCATGAGCTGATCCACGGCCATCCGACGCGCCGGCCGCGCGTCAATCAGCTGTTCGGCCTGTTGCCGCTGGCGGTGTGGTATCCCTATGGGCTGTATCGCGATTCGCATCTGCGCCACCATCGCAATGACCACCTGACCGATCCGCACGAAGATCCCGAAAGCTACTACTTCAGCGCCGCGCAGTGGCGGCGTTATCCCCGCCTGTTGCCGCTGCTGGCCGCGGTGCGCAATACGCTGATCGGCCGGGTGCTACTCGGCCCGGCGCTGGATATCGCCGCGACCCTGGCCGCGGCGGTGAAGGCGCTTGCCGGTGGCGCATGGCGCGCCTGGGCGATGTGGCTGGTGCACCTGTCGTTGTTGGCGGCGCTGCTGCACTGGCTGCAGACGCAGGGTATCGGTACGGCGTTTTACCTGTTGGCCATCAGCTATCCGGCGCTGGCGCTGACCAAGGTGAGATCGTTTTTTGAGCATCGCGCCGTGGACGCACCGCAGGCACGTTCTATTATTAATGAGGCGGGCTGGCCGTGGCGGCTGTTGTTTCTCAATCTGAACTACCATTTAGTGCATCACGATCTGCCCGGCCTGCCCTGGTATGGCCTGCGCGAAGTCTACCTGGCGGAGCGCGAAGCGTATCAGCGCCGCAGCCAGGGATTTGTCGCGCAAGGCTACGGCGAGTGGCTGCGCGATTACGCGCTGACGCCGATCGACGTCGGCGTGCATCCGCTGAGCGCCGGCGAACGGCGGGAGGAACGCGGTGCCCGGCCGAAGAAAAACTTTATTGCGCGCTGGAAGCGCGTTTCTCAGGATTTTCCAACCGAACTGGCCCATGAGCCAGAAAACATATAACCAGAGGAAAAGTATGGCAATCACCTTATCACGCGGACGTTCCTTTGCCATCGCGCTGGCTCTGCTGGCCACCGGCGGCCTGGCGCAGGCGGCCGACTCGGTACGCGTCGGCTCCAAGATCGATACCGAAGGTTCGCTGCTCGGCAACATCATCGTGCAGGTGCTGGAAGCCAACGGCATCAAAACCACCAACAAACTGCAGCTCGGCACTACCAAGGTGCTGCGCGGCGCCATTACCTCCGGCGAGATCGACATTTACCCGGAGTACACCGGCAACGGCGCGTTTTTCTTCTCCGATGAGAAAGATCCGGCATGGAAGAACGCCCAGGCTGGCTTCGAGAAGGTGAAGCAGCTCGACTACGACAAAAACAAAATCGTCTGGTTGGACGCGGCGCCAGCCAACAATACCTGGACTATCGCCATTCGGCAGGACGTGGCGGACGCCAACCATCTCAAAACGCTGGCGGATCTCGGCAAGTGGATCAACGGCGGGGGCAAGTTCAAGCTGGCGGCCTCGGCGGAGTTTATCGAGCGGCCGGATGCGCTGCCGGCGTTCCAGAACGCCTACGGTTTCAAGCTGAATCAGGATCAGCTGCTGTCATTGGCCGGCGGCGACACGGCGGTGACTATCAAGGCCGCGGCGGAGCAGACCTCCGGCGTCAACGCGGCGATGGCCTACGGCACCGATGGCCCGGTGGCGGCGCTGGGGTTGCAGACGCTGGCGGACCCGAAAGGCGTACAACCCATCTACGCGCCGGCGCCGATCGTGCGCGAAGCGGCGCTGAAAGCGCACGCCAATCTGCCTGAACTGCTGAAACCGGTGTTCGCCTCGTTGGACGGGCCGACGCTGCAAAAGCTCAACGCGCAGATCGCCGTGGAAGGCCAGGACGCCAAACAGGTGGCGGCCGCTTACCTGAAAGAGAAAGGATTTGTTAAGGGATAACGCCGAGGTGCCCCCTCTTGCTACGGGAGAGGGGGAAAACCGATGGCGCCGGAGAGTTTCTTTGACTATTGCCGTAAAACATCGCGTATTGTTAACGCTGTTCGTGCTGTTGCTGCTGGCCGCCTTCGGCCTGCCGTTCCTCAGTTATGCCCCCAATCGTCTGCTGTCGGGTAAAAGCCTGTCCTTATTCTCCCTGTTGCACGGCCCGGCGCTGTGGCTGCTGTTGCCGCTGGCGGCGTTGGCGATCCTCAGCCTGTTGCCGCCGACGCGGGGGCGTGCGCTGTTGACGGCGCTGGCCGCCTGCGGGGTGCTGACGCTGGTCTTTTGGATCGGCGGACAGGCCGCCGAACGCCTGGCGCAGGAGGGATCGCGCCTGGCGCGCACCTCCTGGGGCAGCGGTGCCTGGCTGACGATGGCGCTGAGCCTGCTGATCGCCGCCGACGCCATGACGCGCCTCACCGCGTCGCATCTGCGGCGAATGCTCGGCAACGCGCTGGTGCTGGTGCCGCCGGCGCTGCTGCTGTTCGGCCATCAGCTCGATCAGCTGTCGCTGCTGAAGGAGTACCACAATCGGCAGGAGGTGTTTGACGCCGCGCTGCTGCAGCACCTGACCATTCTGCTGGCGACGATGGCGCCGGCGCTGGCGATCGGCGTGCCGCTCGGGGTGCTGTGTTTTCGCTCCGAGCGCTGGCAGCGGCCGATCTTCTCCGCGCTGAACATTATCCAGACCGTGCCTTCCATCGCGCTGTTCGGCCTGCTGATCGCGCCGCTGGCGGGGCTGGCGGCGGCGGTGCCCTGGCTGGCGGAACACGGCGTCAGCGGCATCGGCATGGCGCCGGCGATCGTGGCGCTGGTGCTGTACGCGCTGTTGCCGTTGGTGCGCAGCGTGGTGGCGGGGCTGCAGAGCGTGCCGGCCGGGGTGATTGAATCCGCCACCGGCATGGGGCTGACGCGCGGGCAGATCTTCCTGCGCGTGCAGCTGCCGTTGGCGTTGCCGCTGTTCCTGACCGGCGTGCGCATCCTGGCGGTGCAAACCGTCGGCATGGCGGTGGTGGCGGCGCTGATCGGCGCCGGCGGCTTTGGCGCCATCGTGTTTCAGGGGCTGCTCAGCAGCGCGCTGGATCTGGTTCTGCTGGGGGTGATCCCGGTGGTCATGATGGCGGTCATCGTCGATTCGCTGTTTAAATTTTGGGTTTCAATCCTGGACGTATCGCGCCGATGATTCACTTTGAGCAAGTCAGCAAAATTTTTCAGGGCAAGCCGGCGGTGGACGATCTCACGCTGCACATCGCCGAGGGCGAATTCACCGTGTTGATCGGCACCTCAGGTTCCGGCAAGTCCACGACATTAAAAATGATCAACCGCCTGATCGAGCACGATCGGGGCAAGATTCTCTTTGCCGGCGAAGAGATCCAGTCGTTTAAACCGCAGGATCTGCGGCGGCGCATGGGTTATGCGATCCAATCGATCGGCCTGTTTCCACATTGGACGGTGGAGGAGAACATCGCCACCGTGCCGCAGCTGCTGAAATGGCCGCGCGCGCGCATTCGCGATCGGGTTACCGAGTTGCTGGAGCTGCTGCACCTGGAACCGGATCTGTTTCGTCGCCGCTATCCGCACCAGCTTTCCGGCGGGCAGCAGCAGCGGGTCGGAGTGGCGCGCGCGCTCGCCGCCGATCCCGAGGTGTTGTTGATGGACGAACCGTTCGGCGCGTTGGATCCGGTCACCCGCGCGGCGCTGCAGGCGGAAATCGCGCGCATTCATCAGATCTCGGGCCGTACCATTGTGCTGGTGACGCACGACATCGACGAGGCGTTGAGCCTGGCGGATCGTCTGGTGCTGCTCGATCAGGGGCGGGTGGTGCAACAGGGCACGCCGCTGACGCTGTTGACCGCCCCGGCCAACGACTTCGTGCGTGACTTCTTCGGGCGCAGCGATCGCGGCATCAAGCTGCTGTCGCTGGGGACGGTGGCGGAGCGGGTGCGGCCCGGTGTCGCCGGGGGCGAACCGATCGCCGCTGCCATGAGCCTGCGCGAGGCGCTGTCGGTGTTCGTGGCGCGCGGCAGCGACTGCCTGCCGGTGGTGGATGAACGGGGCGAAGCGTTGGGGGTTTTGCACTTCCACGATCTGATCGCCGGGCAGGCGCTGTCATGAGCGGGCGTCTCTGGCGCCTGCTGCGCGATCCGCTGCCCTGGACGCTGGCGCTGCTGTTGGCGCTGGTGTTCGGCATGGATCATCTGCGCGGCCTGTTTGCCGCCTGGTTCCCCGATCTGGACCGGCCCATTTATCAGCAGGACAGCTTTATCGCGCTGGTGGGGGCGCACCTGTCGCTGGTGGCGATCTCCAGCCTGATTGCGGTGGTTCTCGGCGTGGCGGCGGGCGTCGCCGTGACCCGACGCGGCGGCCGGGAGTTTCGTTCGCTGCTGGAAACGGTGGTGGCGGTGGGGCAGACCTTCCCGCCGGTGGCGGTGTTGGCGGTGGCGGTGCCGGTGATGGGCTTCAGCGAGCAGCCGGCGATCATCGCGCTGGTGCTGTACGGCTTGCTGCCGATCCTGCAGGGCACGCTGGCGGGCATCGAATCGGTGCCGCCCGCCACGCGCGAGATCGCCCGCGGCGTGGGGATGAGCGCCTGGCAAATACTGTGGCGGGTTGAACTGCCGCTGGCGGCGCCGGTGATTGTCGCCGGGATCCGCACGTCGGTGATCATCAACATCGGCACGGCGGCCATCGCTTCCACCGTCGGTACCAAAACGCTCGGTTCGCCGATCATCATCGGCCTAACCGGGTTTAACACCGCCTATGTGATCCAGGGCGCGGCGGTTGTGGCGTTGTTGGCTATTATCACCGATATGCTGTTCGAACGTTGGGTGCGTTATCTCACCGCCTGGCGTCAGCAGACGCTGGCGGCCACTCCGGCGGGGTAAGGGGGAAATGATGCAGGTGTCTCTACCGATGTACGGCGTTGGCCGGGAGCAGGCCGACGCTTTCTGGCAGGTCTTGCGCGGCAAGCTGCTGCGGCTGGGGCTGCCGGCGGCGCCGGAACGGCTCAGTTGGCCGGACGATTTGGCGCAGCATTGGCGGCGCGAGGATCTCTTGCTCAGCCAAACCTGTGGTTATCCGTTGGTCAGCAGCCTGCCGCAGGTGCAGCTGATCGGAACCTATCATTATCGGGTGGAAGGGTGCGACGGGCCTAATTACCGCAGCTGGCTGGTGGTGCGCGCGGGCGACTCCGGCGAACGGCTGGCGGATTTTCGCGGCCGTACGGTGGCGTATAACAGCACCGATTCCCAGTCCGGCTACAACGGCTTGCGCGCGCTGATCGCGCCGCTGGCGCAGGACGGGAAATTCTTCGGTGCGGCTATCGCCTCCGGGGCGCATTATCAGTCGCTGAAACTGATCCGCAGCGGGCAGGCGGATATCGCCGCCATCGATTCCATCAGCATGGAACTGCTGCGCCGCGCGCAGCCGCAGGCGCTGGAGGGGCTGAAAATCATTGGCCGCACGGCGGCGGTGCCGGGTTTGCCGCTGATCACCGCAGCCGGCACGCCGCCGGAACAGGTGGACATCCTGCGCGCCGGCGCCCGAGCGATGCTGGATGAGGCGGTCAGCGACCGCCTGCTGATCGGCGATTTCAGCCTGGTGCCGCGCTCGGCTTATCAGATTATCACCGTGCTGGAGCAGCAGGCAGCCGCACAGGGCGTAACGGCGCTCTAGCCGCCGTTACAGCAGGCCGCCGCCGTCGATATCGATCACGCTGCCGGTGACGAAACCGTTCTCCATCGCCAGCAGGTAACCCGCTGCGACGTCGGCCGCCTGGCCGATCCGGCCGACCGGTAGACTGACGCTCACGCGCTCGAACAGCGCCTGACGCTGCGCGGCGCCCATGCCGTCGTAGGCTTCGGTGGCGGTGATGCCGGGGCTGACCACGTTCACCCGCCGCGGCGCCAGTTCCTTCGCCAGCTGTTTACCGACCGCTTCCAGCGCGGCGTTGATGCCGGTTTTGATCAACTGACCGCCGAGGTATTTGCGCGACAGCTGGCCGGAGGTCAGGGTGATGGAGCCCTGCGGCGCCAGCGTCGGCAGCGCGGCCTGCACCGCGCGCAAGCTGCCCCAGAATTTGACGTTGAAGTCGGCCTGCGCCTGCTCAAAAGCAGTCTCCGCCAGCGGTTTCGCCTGCACCAGCGGCCCGGCGGTGATCACCAGATGGTCGAAAGCGCCGACGGCGGCAAACAGCGCATGCAGCGACGCTTCATCGGTCAGATCGGCCTGCATCAGATGCAGTGCGTCGTTTTTCTCCCCGGCGTGGGGAAGGCGGCGCGAAGCCAGCACCACTTCAGCGCCGCGCGCCGCCGCTGCGTAGGCCACCGCGGCGCCAATGCCGCTGGTGCCGCCCAGGATCACCAGCTTTTGTCGTTTCAGGGGGGAGTCAGGAATTGTCATGTTAAGGCCTCTTTTTAGGTAAGTTTCAACGGGATCTATCTTTCCTGATTGAAAATCACCTAACAATCGGCCTTGCTGACAAACTCTTATTAATATTTTTTAAAGATCATGCGGCGCTAAAGCGGGCGTTTAGCTTCTGATCCACGATGATTTCGAAATCGGTAAACAGCGCTCGAGGTTTCACTGAACGCCCCTGTTTTTCCAGTGCCACCAGGCCGTGCCCGCTCAGCGTTTTCAGCGTGGTGGACAGATTGCTGACCTGGCGCCCCGACAGTTCGGCCAACTGGCTGATGGTCTCGGGGCGGGCAGTGTCGATCAGACGCAGCAGGGCAATATTCTCGTTGCTGAGCACCTGGGCCAGCGCAATCATTGACGTAAACCACACTTTGGGCTCACGTTCCTGTGGCTGGTATTCCCCTTTTGCGATCGCCAGTGTGCGCTTGCGAATCAGTTCTTCAGGCATCACGCCAATCAGTGCTTTCATCATCAACCTCGGTTTTCTCTCTTGCGTATGACTTCGTCTATCCGGGTAAAAAAATCTTCCACCAACTGATAGGCGGAATGAAACTCGTAGGGTGAGCCTTTGTCCGTCGGGGAGTCATGTTGGTGATCGTAAACGACGCGGCCCGAAAATTTACCTTTGCGGGGTGTTTTAATGGCATGCGCGTTGTCTATGCCAAAAACCCGGGTATTGTGGTTATCATGCAAGGTCAAATTGTAACGGATGCCGTGAGGGATAAAGGCCGTTTGGGTCACCGTCCAAGCCTCGATTTTCCACCAATAGCCATCCTCACGATTGACCCGCGTGCCATGCAGGCTAAGGATGTAGTCCAGTCCGTTGTGTTCATCCATTGATCAAAGCTCCATTTATTATGATTTAATCATAACTGTTGGGCGTTTTATCGTCAATCCGATACGCCGTGAATCCGGCTCTCTAAGAAGGGAAATACATGACCTCATTTGTCGATCTCGAGGTGTTTGTCCGTACGGTGGACGGCGGCAGTTTTTCCGCCGCGGCGCGCGCGCTGGACATGACGCCGGCGGCGGCCAGCATTGCGGTGAAAAGGCTGGAGCAGCAGTTGGGCGCGCGGCTGCTGGTGCGCTCCACCCGCAGCCTGAGGTTAACGGAGGAGGGGGCTCGCTATCTCGACAGCGCGCGCCTGGCACTGGGCGCGTTAGCCGAAGGAGAGCAGGCGATCCGCGAGAAGCATCAGGGGCTGTCCGGGGTGCTGCAGATTTCCGCGCCGTCGGATTTTGGCCGCAATTTGCTGCTCTGCTGGCTGGATGAGTTCCGCCTGCAGCATCCGCATATTCAGCTGCAGCTTCTGATCAACGATCGGCAGGCCGACCTGTTCCGCGAACCGGTAGACGTGGCGTTGCGCTTCGGGCCGCTGGCCGACTCTTCGCTGGTGGCGCTGCCGATCTTGCCGCAGCATCGGCGGTTGATCTGCGCCAGCCCGGATTACCTGCGGCGTCACGGCGCGCCGCAAACGCCGGCCGATCTGGTTCGGCACAGCATTCTGGTGTATCAGCCCAGCGGCAAACGGCAGGTGGAATGGCGGCTGTGGCGCGGTGAGGAGGGGGTCGAAGTGCCGCTGAACGGCAGCTATTTTACCGATGACGGCGAGGTGGCGCGGCGCTGGGCGCTGGCGGGGCACGGAGTGGTGCGCAAGTCGGCGATCGACGTGGTGGCCGACATTCACGCCGGGCGGCTGGTGCAACTGTTGCCGGAATGGCGCAGCGACGCGGTGCCGATCAATCTGGTCTGCCCGCATCGTTCGCAGGTGTCGGAACGCGTCAGGCAGCTGCAGCGCTTTTTACAGCAGCGCTGCCAGCGTTGGATGGACGATCACTTGGCCTGAAGGGTTTCGGTTTGCGCCGGCGTGGCGGCGGTATCCCCGGCAGGCGCGCTTTCTTCGTGCGGGGTGGTGGAACGGGTGTAGATGTTCAGCCCGGCGAGGAATACGCCGCCCAGAGAACCGAAGGCGCACAGGGCGATGACGATGACGAACGCTTTTTTCAGCATAGGAATAATTTCGCAGGTTGCTTGGAACAGCGGGAATTATAGCCCCTTCGCCGGGTGAAACAAGAATCGTTTTTAACGGCGGCCCGCAGACCGCCCTTTGTGATCATCGCCGTTCGCAGTCGATGGCCTGTACGTTGGCCGGGCGGGCGAACAGGTATTTTCCCAGCGTCACCAGCACCACCGCCGCAACGATGATCACCAGCGCCAGCCACTCGCGCGGCGCCAGCGATTCACCGGCAAAACCGATACCGAGCAGCACCGCCACTACCGGGTTGACGTAGGCATAGCTGGTGGCGACCGCCGGGCGCACGTTCTTCAACAAGAACATATAGGCGCTGATCGCCAGCATCGAACCGAAGACGATCAGATAGCCCAGCGCCAGAAAGCCGCCGGTGCTCGGCATCTGAACGAGGCGCTCGCCGCTCAGCTGGCTGGCTGCCAATAACACCACGCCGGCGACCAGCATCTCCGCCGCGCCGGCCATCGGCCCGGCCGGCAGCGAGATGCGCGATCCCAACACCGATCCGAAGGCCCAACTGGCCGACGCCAGCAAAATCAGCAGCGCGCCGGTCGGATTGCCCACCAGGTTGTTGCCGGTATTAAGCAGCACGATGCCCACCAACCCGAACGCGATGCCGGCCCATTCCAGCTTGGTATTGCGCATGCCCCACAGTAGGCTGAAGCAGAGGGTGAACAGCGGCACCGTCGCCACCATCACCGCCGCGATGCCGGACGGCACGTGTTGGTGTTCCGCCACCGTCACCAGGCCGTTGCCCACCGCCAGCAGCAGAATGCCGATGGCGCCGGCGGCCAGCCACTGCTTCGGCGTCGGCAGCGCGTGGCCGCGCCAGGCCAGGAAACTGAACAACACGATGCCGGCTAGCAGAAAGCGAATCCCGGCCATCATCAGCGGCGGCCACTGTTCGACGCCCAGACGAATGACGAAATAGGTGGAACCCCAAACGATATATAACGTGAACAACGCCCCGATCAACGGCAGGACGCTACGGCTTTGTTGGCTAAGCATAGGATTGTATTTTGCGGGAATGATTATTATTAGAATGCTCAGTAAACCCGATCGGGCAACCGATAAGCAATGGCCTGCGGCATTATTTTTCCGGCGGCCGAAAGCCGTCAATGGCCTTGCTGTTTCCACAGCAGCCAACTGACGGCCGGCAGATAAATCGACCAGCCGATGGCCAGCAGCAGCAGCATGAACTCCGGCGGCACGCCGGGCAGCAGGGCGTCCAGTTTCCAGGACACGGCGTAGGCGAAGGGGCCGAGGGCGGCGCCCAATACCGCCAGCGGCCAGGGCGCCGCTCTGACCACGTCCAATAGCCAATACCACCAGCAGCCGAAGCCGATCCACAGCGCGATGGTCCAGAGCGGCAGGCCGTGTTGCCCGCTGTAATGCAGCACGCCGCTGTAGCTCCACAGACCATCCATGCCGATGCCGCCCAAGGCGGCCAGGGCGGCGCCCTTGCGGCGAGCGGCGGGGGTAAAGATCAGCGCCAGCGCCGCACCGGCCAGCAGTATGCCGTTGAGCCGATCGCGAGTCAGCAGCGCCAGCAGCCAGCAGACGCCCAGCCCCAGCGTCGCCAGCCAGAATCCGGCATGCGGCTTCTTCATCGTTCAACTCCCGTGGGGTTACTCTGCCGCCGTGCGCAGCGCGCCGACGGAGGTGTCAGAACGGGCGCGGGGCCCGTTGTTTGCCTGAATATTCGATAATTCAACCTTAGAAGGGAAGGTGCGGGGTGCACAAGCAGAATAATCTGTACCGGTTGAAAACGCGGGCAAAAAACGGTGTTACAAGAGAGAAATCCGGTAGGCGCAGCGGCGAGAGCCGGCCAGAATGTGTTCGGCGCGCTCCACCTGCGCCTGCAGCACTTCGGTGAAGATGCTCAGCTCAGCGCGGCAGAAGCCCTGGCAGACGGTGGCGGCGGCGCAGATCGGGCAGTGGTTTTCCACCAGCAGATAGGCGCCGTCTTCCTCCTGACGCCATTCGGCCATATACCCTTCGCGGCAGCGGATCTCGGTGAGACGCGCCACGCGTTCGCGCAGATCGGTGGCGCCGATCATCGCCTGCTTGTAGTTGATGCGGTTTTCCTGCTCACGGGTCTCGATCAGCAGGTCGATCGCCTGTTCACCCAGCTTGTCGCGCACGGTGCGCAGCAGCTGCACCGTCAGATCCGCATGGGTGTCCGGAAAGCGTGCGTTACCGGCGGCAGTCAAATGCCACAGCTGCACCGGGCGGCCCACGCCGCGCGTTTCCGCGATCGCTTCGACCAGCCCCTCTTTCGCCAGCTTGACGAACTGCTGGCGGGCCGCTTCACCGGTGGTGCCGAGCACTTTTCCTGCGTCTGAGGCTTGCTGCGGGCCGCGGGTCTTCAATAGCGTCAGCAAACGGTCACTGACCGATTGTGCGGTGCTGCCGCCATTTTCCAAGTTTATTCTTGACATATTTCTCCGCCTCGTCCTAACTTATTCCAAGATAACTCTTGTTAAATTTAACGCAATCTCATGACCAACTCAATGCCATTCCTCTGAAAACAGGACAACAACCGTGATAACCCATGATGATAGCCGCTGGAGCGACCTTTTCTCCGGCAAAAATGCGGCCAGTGCGATCGCGCTCTCGCTTGGCGTGGCGCTGCATGCCATCAATATTCTGGTCGCCACCACCATTCTGCCCTCGGTGGTGCAGGATATCGGCGGTCTGGATCTCTATGCCTGGAACACCACGCTGTTCGTGGTGGCGTCGATCCTCGGCTCCGCGCTGTCGGCCCGCTTGCTCAGCGGCTACGGCGCGCGCAACGCCTATCTGGTCGCTTCGCTGTTTTTCATCGCCGGAGCGGGGCTGTGCGCGCTGGCGCCGAGCATGCCGGTGATGCTGATCGGCCGCACGGTGCAGGGGTTCGGCGGCGGGCTGATCTTTGCGCTCTCCTACGCGATGATCAATCTGGTGTTCGAGCAGCGATTGTGGCCGCGCGCCATGGCGCTTATCTCGGCAATGTGGGGCATCGCCACGCTGGTCGGCCCGGCGGTAGGCGGCATTTTCGCCGAGTTGCACGCCTGGCGTTGGGCCTTCGGCATTCTGCTGCCGATCATGGCGCTGTACGCCGCGTTTACCTTCCTGATCCTGCCCAAGGGCCAGGCGCAGCAGGCGGCCGCGCCGCTGCCGACCGCGCAGCTGCTGTTGCTGACCGTGGCGGTGCTGGTGGTGTCCGCCGGCAGCCTGGCGCACAGCGTCTGGATCAACCTGGCGGGCATCGCGCTTTCGCTGGCGCTGATGGCCTGGCTGATGAAGCGCGAGGCGCGCTCGCTCGCGCGCCTGTTGCCGCACGGTGCGCTGCGGCGCGGCTCATCGTTGGCGGCGCTCTATATTACGGTGTCGTTGCTGGTGATCGGCATGACCAGCGAAATCTTCGTGCCCTATTTCCTGCAGTTGCTGCACGGCCAGTCGCCGCTGATCTCCGGCTATATCGCCGCGACCATGGCCGCCGGCTGGACGTTGTCCGAAATCCTCAGTTCCGGCTGGCGCGGGGCGGGCATTCGCCGGGCGATCGTCAGCGGGCCGCTGTTCGTGCTGGTGGGCCTGCTGGCGCTGGCGATCCTGATGCCGACGCCCTCCGGCGGTCACTGGCAGGCGCTGACCCCGATCGTCATCGCGTTGTCGCTGGTGGGATTCGGCATCGGCTTCGGCTGGCCGCATCTGCTGACGCGCATTTTGCAGGTGGCGCCTGAAGCGGACAAAGACATCGCCGGCGCCTCGATCACCACGGTGCAGCTGTTCGCCACCGCATTCGGCGCGGCGCTGGCGGGGATGATCGCCAACCTGGCGGGGCTGAACGATCCGGGCGGCGCGGCGGGCGCGGCATCGGCGGCGCGTTGGCTGTTCCTGGCGTTCGCGCTGGCGCCGCTGCTGGCGGTATTCAGCGCCTGGCGCTGCGCCGCGATCGCGCCGCCGGCCGCCGAGACGGGCAATTTTGTACCCAATCCGTCCTCGCGCGAGTGCTAGAACGCTTCTCCTCATTCGGCGATGTTTGCGGTGATCCTGGCGTTATTCCTGCGCGACATTGTTAAAATTCGCTTGCTATATCTCTAATTTGAGATTATTTCTCTTATATGGGATTTTCAAGCGGAGTGTGAACGGTGGATAACGGTCTGGACAATGCCGACCTGAGGTTGGCGCAGCGGCTGGCGGATTTGCGCCAGCAACGGGCGTGGTCGCTGGAGGAGCTGGCGCAGCGCACCGGCCTCAGTCGGGCGACGCTCTCGCGGGTGGAGCGCGCCGAGACCAGCCCGACGGCGTCGTTGCTGAACCGGCTGTGCGCCGCCTATGGGTTGACCATGTCGCGCCTGCTGAGCGAGATCGAAGACGAGCCGCCGGAGCTGTTGCTGCCGCAGCAGCAACCGGTGTGGGTCGATCGCGCCAGCGGTTTTCACCGTCGCTCCGTTTCTCCCCCCGCTGCGTTGTATAAGGCTGAATTTATCGAAGCCCGGCTTGATGCCGGCGCGCAGATCGATTACGACCTGCCGTCGATTCCGGCGCTGGAGCACCATCTCTGGCTGCTGTCCGGGCAGCTGGAGTTGACGCTGGAAGGGCGCGTTTTCCGGTTATCATCCGGCGACTGCCTGCGCTACCGCCTGTTCGGCGCCTCCCGTTTCCATGTTCCCGGCGATGAGCCGGCCCATTACACCCTCGTTATCTGCAGGCCATAGCCATGATCGAATTGCAACAGTGGGACGCCGGCGCGGCGCAAAGCGCCATTGCCGAATTGGCCGAAATGCTGCACGCCAGCGTGGCGCACGGCGCCAGCATCGGTTTTGTCATGCCTTTCACGCTGACGCAGGCGCAGGCGTTTTGGCAGGGGTTGCTGCCGGCCATCGCGCGGGGAGAGCGTGCGATGCTGGTGGCGCTCGCGAACGGCCGGCCGGTCGGCACCGTGCAGCTGCTGTTGGCGATGCCGGACAACGGCCGCCACCGGGCGGAAGTGGTCAAGCTGATGGTACACCCGCAGGCGCGGCGGCAGGGCGTCGCCCGGCTGTTGATGCAGGAAGTGCAGGCGCTGGCGGCGCGTCATCGCCGCAGCCTGTTAGTACTGGATACCCTGAGCGGCAGCGCGGCGCAGGGGCTGTACCGTCAATTGGGGTTCGAGGCGGCGGGCGACATCCCGCAATACGCCCGCGCCAGCGACGGCGGGGCGTTGGAGGCCACCTGCTATATGTACAAACTGCTGTGAGGGTTAGCGCCCGCGCCAGGCTTTGATCGCCTGCTGGCGCACCTGCAGCTTTTGCTGCGGCGTCAGCTTGTTGTAGTCGCGAGCCAGGCCGCTTTCCCAGTCGCCGTACATCGGGTTGGGCAGCACGATGAATTCGGTGCCGAACTTGGCCTGGTTCTCGCTGACGAACGCCCGGCGCTGCGCATTGTCCTGGTGGTAAGTCGCGGCGCCGAAGTCGTTCAGGTTGTCGCCCGCGTACACCACGATGTCATAGCCGGCTTGTTTGATGGCGTCGAAGCGCGCCTGTTTATTGGCGGTGTCGGTGCTGAGCAGCACGGTTTTTGCCGACAGGCCGGTGAAACCGAGCTTCTGCATGTTGGCCACCGTGGCGGCGTAGTCGCTCTGTTTACGGTTCGACACGTAGAACATGGTCCCCTGATGGGCGTTAACATAGCGGGCGAACGCCACTGCGCCCGGCACCGCGGCGGCCTGTTCGGCCTGCGTCCATTTGGCCCAAGTCGCGCCGTCGTACGGTCTGCCCTGCTGCGCCTGCCAGCCGGAGTAGGCGCTGTTATCCAGCATGGTTTCATCCAGATCGACCACCACCGCCTTTTTACGGCCTGGCGCGGCCCTGGCCTGATCGAAGGCGCGCTGCGCGCTGTTGAACGCCTGATGCGCCAGCGCCTGGTATTCGCCGGACTGTTGGAACCAGTTGACCGCCAGCACCGATTGATCCGCCAACCGCTGCTGGGCCTGCGCGTCGGCGTGCGGCGGCTGCGCGCAACCGGTCAAGGCCAGCAGCGTGACGCCCATCGCCGCGCCGAGGGTGAGTGTGCGTACCTGTTTTCCTGCCATTGTTATCTCTCTTTTTTATTGTGGACTGTCCAGCAGCATATCCATCTCGAACTGACGCAGGGGATCCTGCCGCCAGCCAAGATGCGTAAAGAAGGGGGCGGCCACCTCGGGCACAAAAACGTTGGCGGTCAGCGGCAAAGGGGCGAACTGCGCTTGCAGAGCGGCCAGCAAGGCGCGGGCATGCCCCTGACCGCGATGCTGCGGCGGCACGTAGATCAGGCGCAGCCAGCAGTGCTCGGCGCCGGGCATCACCACGGCATAGGCTTGGCGTTCGAGGGTATAAGCGCGCGGTTTGCCCGGCAGTTTGAACAGCGATTCGGGGGCGATCAGCCAGGGCAGGTCGGTGGCGCCTTCCGCCGTCAGGCGATGGCTGACGGTCAGCGGATCGAACGCCTGCAGCACCGCCTTGCCTGGCGGCACGGCCGCCGGCGCCTGATGGCCGGTCAGGGTGCGCACGATGCGCAGCCCGGCGCGGTGGTACAGCGCCAGCGCGGCTTCGTTGCCTTCGATCACTTCCAGCGACAGCCGATGATCGCCGCGCTGACGGGCATCCGCTACTACCCGTTGCATCAGCGCCTTACCCAGCCCCTGGCCGCGCATCTCGGGGCGTACGGAAAAGGCCGCGATCCGGCTGTGCCGGCCGCGGCGGGCGATCAGCGCCACCGCCACCGGTTCATTGCGATGGGTGACGATCAGGCTGTCGTTCAGGCTGAGATCTTCGGCGCCGAAGCGGGCGGCGAAGGTCGGCCCGTCGAGGACGAAACGCACGATGTAGTTTTCAAAACAGTGGTTGAGGATGTTCGCCAGTTCGTCGCTGCTGTAGCGCACGGCGTTGTGATAGTTAAACCGACCGTCGTTATGCATGGCTGATTCCGCTCGGGGGAAAGCTATACATGTAGACCCGTTTGTTTGGCAAGGCAAGCGGGGGCATTCGCCGACGGGGAAAATAAAAACAAAAAAGCCGGACGCAGCCGCCCGGCGAAATAAAACTCTGGGTATCAAGTGACGCTAAAGTTTGCAGTGGTGGTTATTCATTCATCACATCAGAACTGATAGGTCAGGGCGACGGCAATCACGTTGTCGTCTTTCAGACCCAGCTTATTATTGCTGTCGAGCTGGTTGATTTTATAATCCACATAGGTCGACATGTTCTTGTTGAAATAGTAGTACGCGCCGACGTCGATATATTTCACCAGGTCGGCATCGCCGATGCCTTCAATATCTTTGCCCTTCTGCTGAACGTAGCCCAGCGATGGACGCAGACCGAAGTCGAACTGATATTGCGCAACCAGTTCCAGGCCTTCGGCTTTATTGGCGAAGCCGCTGACGGAAGTGGAGCGGTTATTGATGGTGGCGGTGCCGGAAATTGGCGCGATGTTGCGGCTTTCCGAGTAGGTCGCGGCCAGGTAGACATCGTTGTTGTCATACTTCAGACCGGCGGCCCAGATATCGGCCTTGTCGCCTTTACCGAAGGTGCCCGCTTTCTGACTGGCGGTGCGGTTGGAAGAGGCATAGGCGGCGCCCACGCTCAGGCCGTCGATGATTTCATAGCTGGAGGAAAGACCCCAGCCGTCGCCGTTAGCCTTGCTGGCGGAGCGGCCGTCGTTTTCGTTCTTGCCCTGATACTGGACGGCGAATTTCAGGCCGTCGACCAGACCGAAGAAGTTGTTATTGCGGTAGGTGGCGACGCCGTTGGTGCGGCCGTTCATGAAGTTGTCGGTTTTGACGTACGCGTCGTCGCCGAATTCAGGCAGCATATCCGTCCAGGCGCCGACGTCGTAAATAATGCCGTAGTTGCGACCGTAGTCGAAAGAACCGAGGTCTTTATATTTCAGACCGGCGAAGCCCAGACGCGTTTTAGTGTCTTTGGTGCCGTCGGATTCAGAATGGTTAGCGGCGATCTGATATTCCCACTGGCCGTAACCGGTCAGCATGTCATTAATCTGGGTGGCGCCTTTAAAGCCGATACGGACGTAGGTTTTATCGCCATCGTTGCCGGCATCATCGGAGAAATAATGCAGGGCTTTCACACGACCGTAAAAATCGAGTTTGTTGCCGTCTTTATTGTAGATTTCTGCTGCCTGTGCCGCTTGCGCAAGTAAAAGTGCCGGAATAATAACGGCCAGAAGATTACGTTTCATGGGTTACCCTGCTTTATTCGATTAAAAGACGCTATCATCAGTTGCATTGCTGCTTTACTGTGCCGTCCGGTTGTTGGCGGCGGAGAATTTTTACCGTAGTAATGTGATCTATTTATGACAAAAAATTCATTTTCATGTCGAACGATTAAAAAAGTCGCGCAAAGGGTGAATTTTTTCTGCAACCGACGGTCGGCGGCTGGTCTACAGTTACCGATAGCCTGATCGGTTTCCGGAGGAATCATGCACGATACTTATACATTGTTCGGTACGCAGGGGTGTGGCTCGACCATCGTGGCCGCCGCGTTGGTGCTGACCGCGTTCCCCTGGGGCTACGAGGAAGTGGATTACACCCAGGAGGGCCCGGATCGGGATCGCCTGTTGGCGTTGAACCCGCTCGGCCAGGTCCCCACTCTGGTGCTGCCTGATGACGAAGTGATGACGGAGAGCGCGGCGATTATCCTGCTGCTGCACGATCGCGCGCCGCACGCCGAATTGGCGCCGCCCGGCGGCTCGCCGCTGTTGCCGCGCTTTTTGCGCTGGCTGTTGTTCATCAACGCGGAGATTTATCCCACTTTCACCTACGCCGACCATCCGCAGCGCTGGCAGCCGAAAACGGAAGGGGCGGAACAGCTGAAAAACGCAGTGATGAGCTATCGCGAGCGTTTATTGCGGCAGTTGAACGCCGCCGCCGGCGCCGCCGGCCCGTGGTTTCTCGGCAAGAGCTTCAGCGCGCTGGACCTGTACGTGGCGGTGATGTGCAACTGGCGGCCGGGGCGCGCGTGGTTCCGGCAACACTGCCCGCGGCTTTACGCCATCGCCGAACGGGTGGAGCAGCGGCCGGAGCTGAATGCGCTGCTGAGCGCCCATTTCGACGGCGTTGCGCCGCTGGAATCGTAATATCTCCCCGCCGTCGGCGGGGAACCCTCCCGTTTTTCTGAACCGAGACTGCCGAAAATCCCGATTTTCACACGCCTCGTCGGCGGGTAGCGTAAGGCTATCTGCAACTGACAGGAGAGTGTGATGCAATCAGAATCCCGGGCCGGACAACAGGCGTTCGGCGATATCGCCCCCAAGCTGGCGCAGCTCAGCGACAGCGTCTTGTTTGACGATGTCTGGCAGCGGCCAGAACTGAGCCCGCGCGAGCGCAGCTTGATCACCGTCGCCGCGCTGGTGGCGCTCAACCGCCTGGAGCAACTGCCGTTTCACCTGCAGCTGGCGCAGCGCAACGGCGTGGCGCATCAGCAGCTGGCTGAGCTCATCACCCATCTGGCGTTTTACGCCGGCTGGCCCGCGGCGTCGTCGGCCGTGGCGCGCTTGCGCGAGCTGGAACCGGAGGCGCCCCATGCCGTTTAGCCGCATCGCCCTGCATCAGGGCAAATCCACCGACTACCTGCAAACCTTGTCCGACAGCCTGCATCAGGCGCTGGTGGAGGCCTTCGAGGTGCCGCCGGCGGACAGGTTTCAGGCGATCGATCAATACCGCCCCGGTGAGCTTATCTACGATCGCGATTATCTCGGCGGGCCGCGCAGCGCGGATTTCGTGCTGTTTTACATCACCGCCGGGCGGCCGCGCGACAGCGACACCAAGCGGCGTTTTTACCGGCGGTTGGCGACGCTGCTGGCGGAGAACCTGCGGCTGAACCCCGAGGATGTGATGGTGGTGATCGCCACCACCCAGTTGGACGAATGGTCGTTCGGCGCCGGACGCGCCTCGATGATCGATCCGCAGGCGTAACTCGGGCTGACGCCGCCGGCGGTCTGTGGGACAATAGCGCCATCATTTCGTTTAGATAAGAGTTGAATGGCGCTCTCCTCCGCAGTTAAAGATCAGATTGGCCAGTGGTACAAAGCCCTGCAGCAGCAAATACCGGATTTCATTTCCCGCGCGCCCCAGCGTCAGATGATCGCCGAGGTGGCGAAGACGCTGGCCGGCGACTACCCGCGCCATCTGGCGATCGAGGCGCCGACCGGCGTCGGCAAAACGCTGTCTTACCTGATACCGGGCATCGCCGTCGGGCGGGCGGAGAGCAAACCGCTGGTGGTCAGCACCGCCAACGTGGCGCTGCAGGATCAGATCTACAGCAAGGATTTGCCGCTGCTGAAGAAGATTATTCCCGATCTGAAATTCACCGGCGCCTTTGGCCGCGGGCGTTACGTCTGCCCGCGCAACCTGGCGGCGATGAGCACCGACGTTAGCCAACAGGGCGATCTGACGCTGTTTCTCGACGACGAGCTGGCGCCGTCCAGCGGTGAAGAGCAGGCGCTGTGTCAGAAACTGACCAAGGCGCTGGCCCGCTTTGAGTGGGATGGGCTGCGCGATCACTATCAGCAGAGCATCGACGATCCGCTGTGGGCCAAGCTGAGCACCGACAAGGCCAACTGTCTGGGGCGCAACTGTCACTACATTCGCGAATGCCCGTTCTATATCGCCCGCAAAGAGATCGAGAGCGCCGACGTGGTGGTGGCCAACCACGCGCTGGTGATGGCGGCGCTGGAGACGGAATCGGTGCTGCCGAACCCGAAAGAGCTGCTGCTGGTGCTGGACGAAGGCCACCATTTGCCGGAGGTGGCGCGCGATGCGCTGGAGATCGACGGGGAAATCACTGCGCTGTCGACCAACCTGCAGCTGGACATGATCGTGCGCCAGGTCGAACAGTGCATGACGCAGTACCGGCCGAAGAACCCGCCGGGGCTGGCCAACAGCGAACGGCTGAAAAACCATTGCGAGGAGCTACGCGAGCTGGTGCAGATCTTCGAGCATCAGGTCAGCGCCTATCTGCCCGGCGATAGCGTGGCGGCCGAGCACCGTTTTGAAATGGGCGAGCTGCCCGCGGAGATGGTGGAGAGCTGCGCACGGCTGTTCAAACTGACCGATGCGCTGCGCGGGCTGGCGGAGTTCGTGCTTAACGATCTTACCGAACAGACCGGCAAGCACGACATCATGCGTCTGCACCGCTCGATCATTCAGATGAGCCGCACGCTGGGCTATCTGGAGGCGATGAGCAAGCTGTGGCGGCTGGCGGCGCTCGACAAGTCGTCCAACGCGCCGATCTCCAAATGGGTCACGCGCGAACTGCGCGATAACGTCACCCATCTGTATTTGCACTGCGTCGGCATTCGCGTCAGCGATCAGCTGGAAAAGCTGCTGTGGCGCAAGGTGCCGCACGTGGTGGTCACCTCGGCCACGCTGCGTTCACTGAACAGCTTCGCGCGTTTGCAAGAGATGAGCGGGCTGAGCGAGAAGGCCGGCGATCGCTTCGAAACGCTCTCATCGCCGTTCAATCACGTCGAACAGGGCAAGATTGTCATTCCGCAGATGCGCTATGAACCGGCGCTCGCCAATGAGGCGGAGCACCTTGAGGAAATGGCGCGGTTTTTCCGCGCCGAGCAGGCGAGCGGCAAGCACAAAGGCATGCTGATCCTGTTCAGCAGCCACCGGGCGATGCAGACTTTCCTCAGCTACGTGACCGATCTGCGGCTGATGCTGCTGGTGCAGGGCGACCAGCCGCGCTACCGGCTGGTGGAAGAGCACCGCAAGCGGGTGGAGAAGGGCGTCGCCAGCGTGCTGGTGGGGCTGCAATCGTTCGCCGAAGGGCTGGATCTGAAAGGCGAACTGCTGACCCAGGTGCATATTCACAAAATCGCGTTTCCGCCGATCGACAGCCCGGTGATCATCACCGAAGGCGAGTGGCTGAAATCGCTGAAGCGTTATCCGTTCGAAGTGCAGAGCCTGCCGAGCGCCTCGTTCAACCTGATCCAGCAGGTCGGCCGCCTGATCCGCAGCAACCAATGTTACGGCGAGATCGTGATCTACGATCGCCGGCTGTTGACCAAAAACTACGGTTCGCGGCTGTTGGCGTCGTTGCCGGTGTTCCCGATTGAGCAGCGCGCGGTGCCGGAGGCCGACAAGGCGCATCTGGCGGCGCTGAAATCCGCCGCCGACGCGACTAAAAAAGAGAAGAAGCGCGGCAACCCGTTCGCCCGCAAACGGCGGCGTTGATCAGAGCAGCGGCGGCAGGCGGCGCTTGACCGGCGTGGTTTTCACGATCGAGGTGTTGCTCTGCGCGTGCTCGGCCAGCCGATCGAGGGTGTGGTCGAGCTGTTCCATCGAGTGCGCCACCAGCCGCACGATAAAGCAGTCTTCGCCGGTCACCTTATCGCATTCGACCACTTCCGGGATCGTCTGAATCAGCTGTTCGACCTTCTTCAGCATGCCCGGCAGCGGCTTGATGCGCACCAGCGACTGAAAGGCGTAACCCACCGCCTGCAGATTGACGTTCAGGGTATAGCCCTGGATCACGCCGCTTTCCTCCAGCCGCCGCAGTCTTTCCGAGGTGCTCGGCGACGACAGGCCCACCTGCGCGCTCAGCGTCTTCAACGATGCGCGCGCATCTTCCGCCAGAATGGTCAGGATTTGGCGATCGATATCATCCATAACGCCTCCGTTAGGTGTTTTCTTGATTGTAGCTGCGAGAAAAAGGCAGTTAAGCATATCTGCCTTTTTTATGCTATGGAAAGCCTCCCTGCGAAGCCGCAAGCTATGCCTCTGGGCAAGCTTTGAGGAACGCAGAATGAATGCAGAGATAAAACGCGGCTCGCTGGAGATGGCGGCGGCGATGCTGATTTCCGGCTCCATCGGCTGGTTTGTGCTGATGTCCGGCCAGCCGGTTATCAACGTGGTGTTTTGGCGCTGCGCGGTGGGGGCGCTGGTGCTGCTGGCGGTGTGCGGCGCGCTGGGCCAGCTGCGCCGCGATGCGCTGACGCGCGCCACGCTGCTGCTGGCGATCGCCGGCGGCGTCGCGCTGGTGATCAACTGGCTGCTGCTGTTCGCCGCCTATTCCTATGCCTCTATCTCCATCGCCACCGCGGTGTACAACACCCAGCCGTTTATGCTGGTGGGGCTGGGGGCGCTGTTTCTGGGGGAACGGCTGTCCGCCCGCAAGCTGCTGTGGCTGGGCTTGGCGTTCGGCGGCATGATGCTGGTGGTGCTGGCGCAGCCGCGGCAGGCGGGGGAGCAGAGCCATTATCTGGCGGGCATCGCGCTGGCGCTCGGCGCGGCGTTTTTCTACGCCCTGATGGCGCTGGCGGCCAAGCGGCTGAAGGGCACGCCGCCCCATCTTATTGCGCTGATCCAGGTAACGGTGGGGGCGGTGATGCTGCTGCCGCTGGTGGATTTTCATGCGTCGGCCAGCGTGGGGCAGTGGGGGATGCTGGCGACGCTCGGCGTGTTGCATACCGGCCTGATGTACGTGCTGATGTACGGCGCCCTGCAGAAGCTGCCGACCCACCTGATCGGCTCGCTGTCGTTCATCTACCCGATCGCCGCCATGCTGGTGGATCGCCTGGCGTTTGGCCACCGGCTGTCGGCATGGCAACTGCTGGGGACGGCGATCATCCTGCTGGCGGCGGCGGGCATGAACCTGCTGGGCGAGCGGCGAGCGCGACTGCTGCCGGCCTCGGACGGCCGGCGCGCCGGCTGATGCTCAGTTCGGTTTTTTCAGCCGACGCCATAACGTGGTGCGGCTGATCCCGAGCAACCGGGCGGCGGCGGCGTGGTCGCCTCCACACCGCGCCAGGGCTTCGTGGGCGGAGATGGGCGCCGCCTGCGTCTCGGGCGGCGAGACCGCCGCCAGCTCCGGCAGCAGCCACTGCAGGGTCTCGCCGCTCGGTGCGACGCCGGTGCTCAGCATCAGCGCCACCCGCTCCATCATGTTGCGCAGCTCGCGCAGGTTGCCGGGCCAGGCGTAATGACCCAGCGCGGCGTAACACCCGGCCAGGGCGGCGCGCAGCGGCTCCGTCAGCGGCACGTCGAGCGCCGCCAGCGACTGTTTCAGAAAGTGTTCCGCCAGCATCGCGATATCGTCGCCGCGCGCCCGCAATGGCGGCAGCTGCAGCCGCAGGGCGCTCAGGCGGTAAAACAGATCGGCGCGAAAATCGCCCTGTTGAATCGCCTGCTCCAGGCGGGTGTGGGTGGCGCTGATGACGCGAAAGTCGACCTTTACCGGCTGTTGCCCGCCGACCCGAGTGATGGTTTTTTCTTCCAGCGCCCGCAGCAGCCGGGTTTGCAGATGCAGCGGCATTTCGCCGATCTCATCCAGAAACAGGGTGCCACCGTTGGCGGTTTCCAGCAGCCCGCGTCGGCCGCCGCGCCGTGAGCCGGTAAAGGCGCCTTCCTCATAGCCGAACAGCTCCGCCTCCAGCAGCGATTCGGCGATGGCGCCGCAGTTGATGGCGACGAACGGCGGCGTCGCGCCCCTGGACGGCGCGCCGCGCCGGGAAAAGTATTCGCGGTGGATCGCCTGCGCCGCCAGCTCTTTGCCAGTGCCGGTTTCGCCTTCAATCAACACCGCCGCCGGCGAGCGGGCGTACAGCATGATGGTGCGCCGGGTCTGTTCCATCTGCGGGGAATCGCCCTGTAAATCGCTCAGCCCATAGCGCGGCTGCAGGGTATCGCGCGCGGCGTAATCGCCGCCGCGCTTGGCGCCGCCCAGCATCAGGCGCGTTACGTCCAGCGCATCGCTGAAGGCGGCGCGCAGGGTGGCGGCGGAATAGAGGAAAATGGCGGTGAGCCCGGCTTCTTCCGCCAGATCGCTGATGAGGCCGGCGCCGACCACCGCCTGAATGCCGGCGGCTTTCAGCTCGGCGATCTGGCCGCGCGCGTCCTCTTCGGTGACGTAACTGCGCTGCTCCAGCGGCAGATCGAAGGTTTGCTGGAACTCCATTAGCGCGGGCAGGGGCGTTTTATAGGTGATGACGCCGATCCGATCGGCGGTTCTGCGCGCCTGGCTCAGCGCCTGCAGCAGGTCGAAGCCGCCGGGCTTGACCAAAATGACCGGCACCGACAGGCGGCTTTTCAGATAAGCGCCGTTGGAGCCGGCGGCGATGATGGCGTCGCAAGGCTCGCTAGCCAGGCGAGCGCGGATATGCTGCACCGCCTCCTCGAAGCCGAGGCGGATCGGGATGATGGTCGCCAGGTGGTCGAACTCGAGACTGATATCCCGGAACAGATCGAACAGACGGGTGATGGAGACGGTCCAGATCACCGGTTTGTCCGGCGTGACGTGATCGCTCATGGTGGGTTACCGAATGGAAGTGGCTGCATTAGGTGTAGCCCGGTTTCAGTGATGTTTCAAATTTACTGCGTGAAACAACGATTGAAACGTTATCTGAAACGTTTTTTACCCCTTTGCCAGGCCAATGGCGCTGAATATGTTGTAACTCACTTATTTTTATCGCGTTTAATTTTTTCCTCACCGAAGTACAACCTGGCCCGCCCCTTGCTCTGTCTGTTTCATCTGGCTAATCGGAGAAAACGTCATGACGCTGCGCTCACCCGGGCTCGCCTTTCGTCAGGCCCTGAGTAAAGAAAAACCCCTGCAAATCGCCGGCGCGATCAACGCCAACCATGCGCTGCTGGCCCAGCGGGCGGGGTTCCAGGCCATCTACCTTTCCGGCGGCGGCGTGGCGGCCGGTTCGCTGGGGCTGCCGGATCTGGGCATTTCGACCCTGGACGATGTGCTGACCGACATTCGCCGCATCACCGATGTCTGCCCGCTGCCGCTGCTGGTAGATGTCGACAGCGGTTTCGGCGCATCGGCGTTCAACGTCGCCCGCACGGTGCGTTCGGTGAGCAAGGCCGGGGCGGCGGCGCTGCATATCGAAGATCAGGTCGGCGCCAAGCGCTGCGGCCATCGGCCCAATAAGGCCATCGTCTCCACCGAAGAGATGGTGGATCGCATCAAGGCGGCGGTAGATGCGCGCAGCGATCCGGACTTCGTGATCATGGCGCGCACCGATGCGCTGGCGGTGGAGGGGCTGGAGGCGGCCATCGAGCGCGCTCAGGCTTACGTGGCGGCCGGGGCCGACATGCTGTTCCCGGAAGCGATTACCGAGCTGGGCATGTATCGCCGTTTCGCCGAGGCGACGCAGGTGCCGATCCTGGCCAATATCACCGAGTTCGGCGCGACGCCGCTGTTTACCACCGACGAGCTGCGCAGTGCCCAGGTGGATATGGCGCTGTATCCGCTGTCGGCCTTCCGGGCGATGAATCGCGCGGCGGAGCGGGTGTACCGCGCCCTGCGCGAAGAGGGCACGCAGAAAAACGTCATCGACACCATGCAGACCCGCAACGAGCTGTATGAAAGCATCAACTACTATTTGTTCGAAGAGAAACTCGACGCTCTGTTCGCTCGCCAACGCGACGAATAAGCGCCATTCACGCAGAAGCCAAATGAGGACAGTATGAGCCAAGCGATCCCCCCGCAAAGCCCGACTGGCGTTAAGCCGAAAAAATCCGTGGCGTTATCCGGCGTGCCCGCCGGGAATACCGCGCTGTGTTCCGTAGGGCGCAGCGGCAACGATCTGCACTACCGCGGTTACGACATTCTCGATCTCGCGCGCCACTGCGAGTTTGAAGAGGTCGCCCATCTGCTGATCCACGGCAAGTTGCCCAACCGCGACGAACTTCATGCCTACAAGCAGCGGCTCAAAGCGCTGCGCGGCCTGCCCGCCAGCGTGCGCACGGTGCTGGAGGCGCTGCCGGCGGCATCTCACCCGATGGACGTGATGCGCACCGGCGTTTCGGCCCTCGGCTGCACGCTGCCGGAAAAAGAGCAGCACGGCGCGGCCGGCGCGCGCGACATCGCCGATCGGCTGCTGGCGTCGTTGGGATCGATGCTGCTCTACTGGTATCACTACAGCCACAACGGCGAGCGCATTCAGCCGGAGACCGACGACGATTCCATCGGCGGCCACTTCCTGCACCTGCTGCACGGCGCAGCGCCTTCCGCCAGCTGGGAGCAGGCGATGCACGCGTCATTGATCCTGTACGCCGAGCATGAGTTCAACGCCTCGACCTTCGCCGGCCGGGTGATCGCCGGCACCGGATCCGATGTCTATTCGGCGATCGTCGGCGCCATTGGCGCGCTGCGCGGGCCGAAGCACGGCGGCGCCAACGAGGTGTCGCTGGAGATCCAGCAACGCTATGAAACGCCGGACGAAGCGGAAGCCGACATTCGCCGCCGCATCGACAACAAAGAGGTGGTGATCGGCTTCGGGCACCCGGTGTATACCGTCTCCGATCCGCGCCATCAGGTGATCAAAGAGATCGCGCTGCGCCTGTCGCAGGACGCGGGCGCGATGAAGCTGTATGACATCGCCGACCGGCTGGAAAGCGTGATGCGCGACACCAAAAATATGTTCCCCAACCTCGACTGGTTCTCGGCGGTGTCTTACCACCAGCTGGGGGTGCCCACCGAAATGTTCACGCCGCTGTTCGTCATGGCGCGCGTCAGCGGCTGGTCGGCGCACATCATCGAGCAACGGCAGGACAACAAAATCATTCGCCCGTCCGCCAACTATACCGGGCCGGAAGCGCGAGCCTTCGTACCGCTGGATCAGCGCTGAGCGCCGGTCGTTATCGTGTTGTTTTCACTCTGGAGCCTTTGGGAATCATGATGCTTGAGTCTGCCAATACCCGCCGTCCGCCGTTCGATCGCGAAATGGTCGATATCGTCGATTATGTGATGAAAGAGGCCGTCGATACCCCGGCGGCGTACCGCACCGCCCATTATTGCCTGCTCGATACCCTCGGCTGCGGGCTGGAGGCGCTGAGCTACCCGGCCTGCAAGAAACTGATGGGGCCGGTGGTGCCGGGCGCCGAGGTGCTGAACGGCAGTCGGGTGCCCGGCACCCGTTTCCAGCTGGATCCGGTGCAGGCGGCGTTCAATATCGGCGCCATGATCCGCTGGCTCGACTTCAACGACACCTGGCTGGCGGCGGAGTGGGGCCACCCGTCGGACAACCTGGGCGGGATCCTGGCGGTGGCCGATTGGCTCTCTCGCCAGGCGGTGGCGGCGGGCAAAGCGCCGCTGACCATGCGGCAGGTGCTGATCGCCATGATCAAGGCGCATGAGATCCAGGGCTGCCTGGCGCTGGAAAACGCCTTCAACCGGGTAGGGTTGGATCACGTGCTGCTGGTGAAGGTGGCGTCCACCGCGGTGGTGGCGCAGCTGCTCGGCCTGAGCCGCGAGGTGATCCTGAACGCGGTGTCGCTGGCGTGGGTGGACGGGCAGTCGCTGCGCACCTACCGCCACGCGCCGAACGCCGGCACCCGCAAATCCTGGGCGGCGGGGGATGCGACCGCCCGTGCGGTGCGGCTGGCGCTGATGGCCGCCACCGGTGAGATGGGCTATCCCTCGGCGCTCACGGCGCCGACCTGGGGATTCTACGACGTCTCGTTCAACGGCAAACCTTTCCGCTTCCAGCGGCCATACGGCGCGTATGTGATGGAGAACGTGCTGTTTAAAATTTCGTTCCCGGCGGAGTTCCATGCCCAGACCGCCGTGGAGGCGGCCATGACGCTGCACCGCCAGATGCAGGCCGCCGGCAAAACCGCCGCCGATATCGCCAGGGTGAGCATCCGCACCCACGAGGCCTGCCTGCGCATTATCGACAAGCAGGGGCCGCTGGATAATCCGGCGGATCGCGATCACTGCATTCAGTATATGGTGGCGATCCCGCTGCTGTTCGGCCGGCTGACGGCGGCGGATTACGAGGACCGGGTGGCCGAAGATCCGCGCATCGACGCATTGCGTAGCAAGATACATTGCCATGAAGATCCCGCCTTCACGCGCGATTATCACGATCCGGAAAAACGCTCGATCGCCAATGCGCTGACGGTGGAGTTCGCCGACGGCAGCCGTCTGGATGAGGTGGCCGTGGAGTATCCTATCGGTCATGCGCGGCGGCGCGAAGAGGGCATCCCGCTGCTGATTGAGAAGTTCAAAACCAACCTGGCGCGCCAGTTCCCGGCCCTGCAGCAGCAGCGCATTCTTGAGGTGTCGCTGGACCGGCAGCGGCTGGCGCAGATGCCGGTCAACGAGTATCTCGATTTGTGGGTGATCTGACGCGAGCGGCGCTGACAAGCCAGGTCGGCGTCGCTATGATGGACGCTCCATCCCCGTCCGTCTTCTTATCAGGTGATTCATGATTGATGCCGCAACGCTGTTGTTGTTTTCCGGTGCCTGCGTGGCGCTGGCGCTGACCCCCGGCCCGGATATGCTGCTGATCGCTTCGCGCAGCGTCAGCCAGGGGCGGCGGGCCGGTTTCGCTTCGCTGGCGGGCATTCAACTCGGCACTTACTGCCATGCGCTGGCGGCGGCGCTGGGGTTGTCGCAACTGTTCGTCGCGGTGCCGCTGGCTTACGACGCGGTGAGAATGTTGGGCGCAGCCTATCTGCTTTATCTGGCGTGGAAAACGCTGCGATCCGGCAGCAGTCTGCAGGCTTCTGCCGGGTTGCAGGCGGTGCCGACGGCGCGCATTTTCCGACAGGGGCTGCTGACCAACATCCTCAACCCGAAGATGGCGCTGTTCGTGTTGGCGCTGTTCCCGCAGTTTATCGATCCGCGCGCCGGCTCGGTGGTGGTGCAGATGCTGGCGCTGGCGACGGTGCTGAATCTGGTCGGCTTGCTGATTAACGGCGGGGTGATCCTGGCGGTCAGCGGCGTGAAAAGCCGTTTCGCCGGCCGCCGTTTCAGCGCCCGCTGGCCGAACTACCTGCTGAGCGGCGTGTTCGCCGGGCTGGCCTGCAAACTCATTTTCGACAGCCGTCGTTAATCCTCGCGCAGCAGCGCTTCAAACGCCGCGCTGGCCGGTTCGTCCGGCAGCGCGCTGTACATCACCAGCCGCAGATGGTTCTCTTCGTCGACGATGAAAGAGGCATGGTCAAAGGTGACCGGGCCGATCTCCGGGACGATGAAGCTGCGCCGTCCCTGACAGCGTCCGTGAATGTCATGCTGCCGCCAGAGCCGGCGGAACGGCGGCGACACCCGCTCCAGCGCCTGCACCCGTTGGCGCATCACCTCATCCTCCGGCGCGCGGGCGTAGTCGCGGCGGAAGCTGGCCAGGATTTGCGGCGCCTGCGCTTGCCACTCCAGCAGGCGCTCATTGAGCTGCGGATCGGCAAACAGCATCCACAACATGTTGCGCTCTTGCGCCGGGCGCTCGCCGATGGCGAACAGCCGCTGTGCCGCCGGATTCCAGGCGATGATGTCCCAACTCAGGTTCATGACGTAGGCCGGCCGCAGCGCCAAATCGTCCAGCAGACGCCGCACCAACGGCGAAACCTGGCACCACTGATGCCCAACCGGCACCGGCGGGCGCTGATGCGCCAATAAGAACAGGTGGTAGCGGCCGGCGGCGTCGAGCTGCAGCACCCGCGCCAGATTTTCCAAAAACGTCACCGACGCATTGATTTCCCTGCCTTGCTCCAGCCAGGTGTACCAGGTGAGGCCGACGCCGGCCAGCGCCGCCACCTCCTCGCGCCGCAATCCCGGCGTGCGGCGGCGGCTGCCGCTCGGCAAGCCGACCGCCTCTGGCGACAGCTGTTCTCGCTTTTGCCGCAGAAAATCCCCCAGTTCGTTGCGGGTGCGTTCGAGGGTGCGTGGGGGCATGTCGGCCGTCCTGTTGCTGTCAGTAATAGTATAAATGGCTATATAGTAACAGTTTAAACCTTGTTCCATACTGCGGCCATCATAATCTCTGGAGGTGGTATGGAACATTCATTATCTGGTGAGCGGCGAGGGCTGCCCGGCCTGCCGGTGCTGCTGTTGGGCGGTTTCGTCACGGTGTTCGATCTGTTCGTGGTCAACGTGGCGGCGCCGGTGATCCAGCGGCAGTTCGCCTCCGATTTCGCCGGGGTCGGTTTGATCGTCGCCGGTTACGAGCTGGCGTTTGGGGTGCTGTTGATCGCCGGTGGGCGTCTGGGCGATCGCTTCGGGCGTCGGCGCTTGTTCAGCCTCGGCATGCTGGGATTCACGTTGAGCTCCCTGCTGTGCGGGCTGGCGGGATCGCTCGGCCTGCTGATCGCCGCGCGTATTCTGCAGGGGGCGACGGCGGCGCTGTTGTTCCCGCAAATTTACGCCTTGATGCGGGTGCTGTACGCGCCGCAACAGCGGCGACGCGCCTTCGCCTGGCTGGGCATGACGTTGGGATTGGCGGCGATCTTCGGCCAGATCCTCGGCGGATTTATCATCGAGGCCAACCTGTTCGGCAGCGGCTGGCGCATGATCTTTTTGATCAATTTGCCGATCGGTGCACTGGCGCTGTGGGCGTTGCGGCGCATTCCCGAATCGCGGGTGGCGCAGGCGCAGCGGCTGGACGGCGTTGGCCTGTGGCTGGCGGCGACCGGCCTGTCGCTGTTGCTACTGCCGCTGCTGGAGGGGCCGGCGCGCGGCTGGCCGTGGTGGATAGCGCCGATGTTGGCGTTAGCGATGCTGACGCTGTGGGGCTTCCTGCGTTGGGAGCGTCGTCTGGCGCAGCGCGGTGAGGATGCGGTGCTCGATCCGGCGCTGTTCCGCCAGGCAGGCTTCGCGCCGGGCATGGCGGTGGTGCTGGCGATTTATGCCACCGCCTCCTCGTTTTTCTTGTGTTTCGCACTGCTGCTGCAGGCGGGGGCGGGGCTGACGCCTTTTCAGGCGGGCAGCCTGTTCGCCCCGGCCAGCGCGGCCTTTATGTTGGCGTCGATGCTGGCGCCCCGGCTGGCGCAGCGGTGGGGCAACGGCGCGCTGAGCGTGGGCGTGGCGATTTACGCCGCCGGGTTGGCGCTATTGATGGCGCAGGCGCTGTGGGGTGAGGCGCTGGCGCATCCGCTGCGGCTGCTGCCGGGGTTGGTGGTTCTGGGATTCGGTCAGGCGCTGAGCATGACGCCGCTGCTGAATCTGGTGCTGGGTTTGGCGCAGGAGCGGCAGGCGGGGATGGCGGCGGGTCTGGTCGCCACCGTGCAGCAGGTGGGAGGCGCGCTGGGCATCGTGGTCAGCGGCGTCGGTTTTGTGCCGCTGTTGGCGAGCGGCGGCGCGGCGGAGCGCTATGCCCAGGCCTTTGCCGGCGCCATGGTATTTAATCTGTTGGCGATGGGCGTGGCCCTGTTGTTGTTAAAGCGGATCACTCGAAATACTCAGAAAGCGGATCTTAAGTAGGCCGCCGGCGGGTGCTTTACTGTCGTCATCATGAGAGAGCGATAAGGATCCCCACTGATGTTTCAACCCGCCGCATTTCGCGAAGACGATCTGGATGCCCAACTGGCGTTGATCCGCGCCCACCCGCTGGGGCTGTTGGTCAGCCACGGCGAGCACGGATTGACGGCCGACCCGCTGCCGTTTGTGGCTGGTGTCGAGCAGGGGCAGCTGCGGCTGCGGGCGCACCTGTCGCGCGCCAACGAGCACTGGCGGCGGTTGCGGCACGCGGCGGAATGCCTGGTGATCTTTCAAGGCCTGGAAGGTTATGTGTCGCCAGGCTGGTACCCGAGCAAACGCCAGACCGGCAAGGTGGTGCCGACCTGGAATTACAGCGTGGTGCAACTGTATGGCGTGCCGACGGTGACGGACGATCCGGCCTGGCTGCGCCGCCAACTGATCGCTCTTACCGCGCAGCAGGAAGGGCGACGCCCGGAACCCTGGCGGCTCGATGATGCGCCGGCCAACTACATCGCCGCGCAGCTTAAAGGCATCGTCGGCATCGAGATCGCCGTCACCCGGCGTGAAGGCAAATGGAAGATGAGCCAAAACCGCAGCGCCGACGACGCCGGCGGGGTCATCGCCGGGCTGCGCGAGGGCGATGACGCGCAGCGGCGGCTGGCGCAGGAGGTTGAGCGGCGGCGCGGATAGGGTATGCTAACTGAAGGGCAGCCAGGGGAACCTTCGGATGGATTACACCAAAATTATCAAAGAAATAGGCCGCGGCAAAAATCATGCGCGCGACCTGGATCAACAGACCGCTTTTCAACTGTATCAGGCGATGCTGGCCGGGGAGGTCCCCGAACTTGAGCTGGGCGGCATTCTGATCGCGCTGCGCATCAAGGGCGAAGCCGAAGAGGAGATGCTGGGGTTCTACCAGGCGATGCAGCAGCAGGTATTGTCGCTGCAGGCGCCGCAAGGGCGCCCGCTGCCGGTAGTGCTGCCGAGCTACAACGGCGCGCGCAAGCAGGCCAACCTGACGCCGCTGCTGGCGCTGCTGCTGGCGAAAGTGGGCCTGCCGGTGGTGGTGCACGGCGTCCTGGACGACAGCACCCGCGTGACCAGCGCCGAGATTTTCCGCGCTCTGGGGCTGCCGTGGTCGGAACAGGCCGCTCACGCACAGCGGCGTCTCGATAACGGCGAGGCGGTATTCATGCCGGTTTCCACGCTGTCGCCGCCGTTGGCGCGGCAGCTCGGATTGCGTTGGCGCATGGGGGTGCGCAACAGCGCCCATACGCTGGCCAAGCTGGCGACGCCGTTCGGCGAACAGGATGTGCTGCGCCTCGCCAGCGTCTCTCACCCGGAGTATGTCGGCCGGGTGGCGTCGTTTTTCCGCCAGATCGGCGCGCGCGGGCTGTTGATGCACGGCACGGAAGGCGAGGCCTACGCCAACCCGCTGCGGTGCCCGCAAATTCACCACATCGTCGGCGGCGAACAGCAGGTGCTGCTGGAGCGCACCTTGCCGGATGACACACCGGCATTGCCGGCGGCGAAAGACGCGGCAACCACCGCGCGCTGGACTGAACGCTGTCTGGCGGGCGAGGTGGCGATCCCGCAGGCCATCCAGCGGCAGGTCGCCTGTTGCCTGGTGGCCGCCGGCGAGAGCGAGACGCTGGAGCAGGGGCTGCAGCGCCTGCGTCAGGCCTAAGCGCGACTATACTGGGATATTTCCTCATCGGCTGAGAAGGACGGTTATGCAACAGGCTCTCGATTACTTCAATCAATTGAACCAGGATTACCTCGACGTACACCGCGCCAAAGAAGAGCTGTTCTGGCAAAACTACATGGGCACCGGCGATGAAGACGTCTCGGCGCGCTTTTCCGCCGCGGAAAGCGCCTATAAGCGCTTCGTCGCCGAACCGCGCCGGCTGGCCGAGATCCGCAGTCTGCTGGCCGGACTGGATGCGTTGCCGCAGGAGGTGCAGCGCGATGCGCTGATCCACGGCCTGCAAGGTTGGCTGCGTTTCTTCGACTGCAACGCCATTGAAGACTTGCAGGCGCAGGCGCTGTTGGATCAGATCATCCACGCCGAATCCGATCTCTACTCGCGCCGCAAGGGCTATCAGGTCACCCATCTGAACGCCGAGGGTCAGCGGGTGGCGGCCTCGCTCGGCGAGCTGTTGACCAACCAGGCGACCAACCCGAACGAAGACTCTCGCCGCAGCTCGCAGCAGGCGCTGCGCGATCTGGAGCAATGGCTGCTGCATAACGGCCTGCCGGAGCTGATCGGCCTGCGCAACCGCTTTGCGCGCCAGATGGGCTATCGCAACTACTTCGATTACAAGGTGAACAAAACCGAGCGCATGACGCCGGAGCAGCTGTTCGCCATTCTGGATCGCTTCGAGCGGAAAACCCGCGCGGCCAACGCGCGCAGCCTGCGGCAGCTGGCGGCCGACAAGGGCGACCAGGCGCTGGAGCCGTGGAACGTACGCTTCGCCAGTGCCGGCGACGTTACCCGTCAACTGGATCCTTACTTCCCGTTTTCTCGTTCGCTGGAACGCTGGGTCGACAGCTTCAAACGCCTGCACATCGGTTTTGGCGGCGCCGAGATGAATCTCGATCTGCTGGTGCGCAAAGGCAAGTTTGAGAACGGCTTCATGCACGGCCCGGTGCCGCCGTTTGTGCGCCAGGGGGAATGGGTGCCGGCGCGCATCAACTTCACCAGCCTGGCGCAGCCGGGGCAGGTGGGCAGCGGCGCTTCCGGGCTCAACACCCTGTTCCACGAGGGCGGCCACGCGGCGCACTTCGCCAACATCCGCCAGAATGCACCGTGCTTCTCGCAGGAGTTTCCGCCGACCTCGATGGCCTATGCCGAAACCCAGTCGATGTTCTGCGACAGCCTGCTGGACGATGCCGACTGGTTGAAGCGCTATGCGAAAAACGCCGCCGGCGAAGCGGTGCCCGATGCGCTGATTGAGGCCGGCATCGCGGCGCGCCAGCCGATGCGCGCGTTCAACGAACGCCATATCCTGCTGGTGCCGTACTTCGAGTGGGCGTTGTATCAGTGGGATGATGAGCAGCGCACGCCGGAAGCCATCACCGCGCTGGCGCGCGAGGTCGAGCAAAAGATCCTCGGCATCAGCGGCAGCCCGCGCCCGACGTTGGCGATCCCGCACCTGCTGTCGCTGGAGTCCGCCTGTTCCTATCAGGGCTATCTGCTGGCGATGATGGCGGTGGAGCAAACCCGTCACTTCTTCCTGCAACGCGACGGTTACCTGACGGACAACCCGGCCATCGGCCCGGATCTGGCGCAACACTACTGGTTGCCGGGCAACAGCGTCAGCCATGACGACACGCTGCGCAGCCTGACCGGCGAAGGGTTTAATCCGGACTATCTGGCGCAGGCCTGCAACCAGACGGTGGCGCAGGCGTGGCATGAGGCGCAGCAGACGATGGCCGCCGCGGCCAAGCGCCCGCAGCCGCCGGCAGATTTCGATTTGCAGGCGCACATCCGGGTGGTGGATGGCGAGACGGTATTGGCGGACAACGCTGAGGGTGACGAACGGATGTGCCGCGACTTCGCTGCGGCGATAGAGGCGCGCTTGGCTTAAGGCGGATAATAAAATCCACGCCGCGGCGTGGATTTTATTTAATGGCTAAACCGGACGCTATTTTATTCGAAATAGACGTCGGGATTATCGGCCAAAGACACGAAGCTCTTGGTGTTTCTATCCAGCGTGCGAATTTCGCCGCTTTCGATGTCGTACACCCAGCCGTGCAGGCGCAGCCCGCTGTTGCGCAGACCCACCGCCACAGAAGGGTGGGTTTTGATATTATTTAGCTGAGCAATAACGTTCTCTTCGACCATAGCGTTAACTTTGTCTGTTTCGCTATTCCACGTTTTCTTCTCGACCACCGCTTTTGCCGCATCGGCATAGTGCAGCCAGTGGGCCACGGCAGGCATGGGATCAAGGCACTGGCAGGAGGCTATCGCTTTCATTGCGCCGCAGTTCGAGTGGCCACAAATCACGATATCGGTAACCCCCAACGCCACCACTGCATACTCGATGGTAGCAGAGACGCCGCCCGGCTCCGGGCCGAAGGAAGGGACGATGTTGCCGGCGTTACGGATAACGAAAAGCTGCCCAGGTTCTTGCTGTGTGACCAGCTCGGGCACTAAACGGCTGTCAGAGCATGAGATAAACAGCGCTTTGGGATTTTGGCTGGAGGCAAGGCTGCGGAACAGTTCCTTGCGCTGCGGGAAAATCTCTTTCTGGAAACTGAGGAAACCTTCAATGATATGTTGCATACAACGCTCTCTGCATCTGTAGTCTGCGTAACATGATAATCATCCTCTCCCGTTAGTCCAGCTATAGGCAGGTAAAAAAATGTGTGTGCAAACCCCATTGAATACAGGGTTTCTGCCTGTTGGCGACAGAATTTTCCGGCTCGTTTACGCGTGGGGGCTGACGAAGCGGACGATAGGAAAATAGCTGTCGTATCTATTTAAAACTCGCTATGAAACCGTGTTACGGTTGTTCCTTCGAGAGCCGCGTAACCCTAAGGCAATGAAATGAAAAAACTGACTTTTTTATTGGCGCTGGCATTGCTGAGCGGCTGTGTGCAGGAACGTCCCTGGTTCTATCCGGCAAACGTCAGCGTTAAAAACAATCGCGTATGCATTAGCGTGCCGGACGATATTGATGGAAAACGCGAGCTGGTGGGCATCGGAATTTATCAATCGGGGGCCGGAGGGAAGGCGGAATGGTCCACGTCGGTTGCGCCGGGCCAGCAGCCGATAGCGGTCATGCCTGGCGAATGCCTGACGGAGGCTTTCGACGGGTTCAAGATTGGGCATAGCTATTCGGTTGAGATTGCGACGGTCGGCAATGCGTCAAATGAGGCGCCGCGCAAATATTGGACTGAATTTACATTGGTTGCTGACAAAGCGGACGGCAAAAAACTCGCTGTCTTACCCATTCAGCGCTAATGCACTTGAACATAAAAAAAGCCCGCCGGGGTGATAGCCGGCGGGCTTTTTGACGTCTGGGGCGGCGATTATTTGTAGATAACCGCGGTGGCGTGCATCAGGTTATTGCCGCTGGTGGAGGTGATGGTGAAAGCCTTGGCGCCCGCCGCATCGGCTTTGGCGGCCAACTGGGATTTCAGGCTGCTCAGGTCTGTTGCGCCGCTGGCGACGATCACGCCGGCTTTTTCGAATTGGGCGGCATCCTGCGCGCTGACGTGTTCAGCGGCGAAAGTGGTGAAAGAAACGGTAGCCAGAGCGATAGCAGCAGCAAAAGTTTTGATGGTTTTCATGTTCGTCATTCCTGTCAAAGCGGATTAGGGAGAAAGGGAGTGCCTTTCGATGGGAAGATTATTGCGCAGGAGAAGACGTGATGAAATCGGAGAGTGTTGACGGTTTTATTCAGATTTTTTGATTGTTAATTCCCCCATTCATCTTCTGTATAAACGGGGGAGACGATCAGCGCGTCGGGCGCGTCAGATCGAAACGGTGCTGCTCGGAAATGCCGTAGTAGGCGCTCGGGCCGCCGGCGCGCAGGATCGGTTCGGCGGCGGCGGTCTGGTAAACGCCGTGTTCATCCAGCAGCGCCGGATCGAGATGCACCGCCACCACTTCGCCCAACACTAGCCAGGTCTCCACCTGTTCCCCGGCGGCGGTTTGCAACTGAATGCATTGGGTCAGGCGGCATTCGAAGTTCACCGGGCTTTCGGCCACGCGCTCGGCTTTGACCCGGCGCCCGGGCAGCGGCGTGACGCCGGCGAAGGCGAATTCGTCCTCACCGCGCGGCAGGTTGATGGAACTGTTGTTCATCGCTTCCGCCAACGGGCGCGTCGCCAGGTTCCAGACGAACTCGCCGGTTTCCACGATATTCGCCACGCTGTCTTTCCAGCCGGTGCTGGCGAAACCGATGATTGGCGGGCGGTAGTTGAAGCAGTTGAAAAAGCTGTAGGGCGCCAGATTACGCAAGCCGGCGGCGCTGCGGGAAGAGATCCAGCCGATGGGGCGCGGGCCGACGATGGCATTCAGCGGATCGTGCGGCAGGCCGTGGCCGGCGGCGGGTTCATAATAATAACGAGATTCACGGCTCATGGGGACCCCTGTGGCAATCGATGAAGCTTTCATTGTGCCGGGTTTCCCGCCGCTGCGCCATTCCGGACCGGATGTGTTATCTTACGCGCCGGAAATACCTTCAAGAGAGCCCGTCACGGTGGAAAAAAAGAAAACCTTCCCGCAGCAGAAAAGCGGCCTGCATCCGCGCAACCGTCATCGTTCGCGCTACGACTTCCCGGCGCTGATCGCCAGCTGCCCGGCGCTGGCGCCGTTCGTAAAACCGAACGCCTGGGGCGATGTCTCGGTGGACTTCGCCGATCCGGCGGCGGTGAAAATGCTCAACCGTGCGTTGCTGCAACACTTTTACGGCATCGAACACTGGGATATTCCGGCTGATTACCTGTGCCCGCCGATCCCGGGCCGCGCCGACTATCTGCACCACCTGGCGGATCTGCTGGCGACCAGCAACGGCGGCAAGATCCCGCGCGGCAAGGGCGTGGCGATCCTCGACGTTGGCGTCGGCGCCAACTGCATTTACCCGATCGTCGGCCTGCGCGAATACGGCTGGCGTTTCACCGGCTCCGAAATCGATCCGGTGTCGCTGAACGCAGCCAAAATGATCGTCGAAATGAACCCGACGCTGCGGAACAGCGTGCGTCTGCGGCTGCAAAAACAGCCTGAGCTGATTTTTAGCGGCATCATCGGCGCGGCCGAGAAATTCGACGCGACCCTGTGCAACCCGCCGTTCCACGCGTCCGAGCAGGAAGCGCGCGCCAGCACCCGCCGCAAGCTGCATAAATTGGGCAAAGGGGAAGTGGCCGACAAGCCGGTGCAAAACTTCGGCGGCAAGAACAACGAGCTGTGGTGCGAAGGCGGCGAAGAAGCCTTTGTGCGCAAGATGGTGGAAGAAAGCGTCAGCAAGGCCAATAACTGCCTGTGGTTCACCTCGCTTATCTCGAAAAACACCACGTTGCCGGCCATCTACCATGCGCTGAAAGTGGCGGGGGCGGCCGAGGTGCGCACCATCGAGATGGCGCAAGGGCAGAAGATCAGCCGCTTCGTCGCCTGGACCTTCCATGACGCCGAGCAACAGGCCGCCTGGGCAGCCGAACGCTGGCGTTAATCTTCCCGGCGCCGGTTATCCTGCCGGCGCCGACAAAAATCCGCATTTTACCTTTCAATTTTCATCACTTACGTTATTCTCAATACAGTTATTCATAATAAAAATCTTAGGTTGTTGGTTTATTTAAATTCGAATAATTACTTTACTGAATAAATAAATTTAATCCGGTTAAGAGCAATAACCAGAAGGATCGGCGCTGCCCGCTCCTTCCGCGATGGCACGTCTGCGTGTGGGCGCGGCATGTGGCCAGACAAAATAAGAAAAGCGCGATCATCTGCCACAAGGACTACACCCTATGCTGTTACGATTCAGTCAGTTAACTACCCACAAAGGCGCCGAGCTGAGCGCGATAGAACACGCCGTTCCCATGATTGTATTCTCGCCCGACGGCACGGTATTGCGCGCCAACGATCTCTTTCTCAGCACGCTCGGATTTCAACGCGATGATGTGATAGGCCGGCATCATCGTATTTTCTGCGATCCGAACTATGTCGCCAGCCCGTTATATCGCGAACATTGGGAGACGCTGAATAAAGGGCAACCCATCACGGACACGATAAAGCGCATCGCGAAAAACGGCGAGGCGGTGTGGCTGCAGGGCACCTATGCGCCGGTGCTGAATAAACAGGGTAAGGTGGTGGAAATCGTCAAGATCGCCAGCGAAGTGACCGAGCGAGTGACCCAGGCGCAGGAACACCGCAGCCTGCTGGCGGCGCTGAATCGCTCGATGGCGATGATTTCTTTCACGCCGCAGGGCGACATTGTCAGCGCCAATGACAATATGCTGGCGCTGATGGGCTATCGGCTGGATGAGGCGTGCGGGCAGTCGCATGCGGTGCTGTGCCCACCGGCGTTCGCCGCTTCCGACGATTATCGGCGGCACTGGCAGCGCCTGGCGCGCGGCGAGTTCATCACCGGGCGTTTTGAGCGCGTCAACCGGCGCGGCGAACGGGTATGGCTGGAGGCCAGCTATAACCCGATCCTCGACAACGACGGCCAGGTGGTGAAAGTGGTGAAGATCGCCCAGGACATCACCCGGCTGATGCAACAGCAGCAGCATGAAGAAGAGATGGTGCGCAACGCGCATCATCTGTCGCTCGATACCGACCGGCAGGCGGCGCAGGGCGCGGTCATCGTGCAGCAGGCGGTGAAGGGCATGCAGCAGGTCGAAGCGGCGGCGCGCGAAACGTCGGACGTGGTCACCGAGCTTGGCAAGTGCTCTCAGCAGATCGGCACCATCGTCGAAGCCATTCGTAAAATTGCCTCGCAAACCAATCTGCTGGCGATTAACGCCTCCATCGAAGCCGCCCACGCCGGTGAGCACGGGCGCGGTTTTGCGGTGGTGGCCAACGAGGTGCGCACGCTGGCGGAACAGTCGCGCAAGGCGGCGACCGAGATCGAACGCATGACCAAGTCTATCCAGCAAGGCGTGGCGGCGGCGATCGCCGGCATGGCGACCTGCGTGGAACAGGCCGGCGGCGGTGTGGCATTGACCCATGACGCCGGAGAAGTGATCAATCAGGTCAACATCGGCATGCATGACGTCGTGAAACTGATGCAGGCGTTTACGTCGGTGAAGCAGGGCGACGCGCTGCACTGAGTTTGCCGGGCGCCGCCCCTGAAAGCGGGGCGGCGTTTGTCTCTTCCCACCGATCTCTGCGCCGTTGAGCCGCGGTTCAATTTTACCGGCCTATGCTATCCTTAAATATGAATGAACGTTCGTTCATTTATTTGTGTCAATTTACGGCGCCCAGCGCCCCTTCACCGTTTCGGGAGCTGCCGATGGGAAACCGAGAAAAGATTGTCGACGCTGCGCTGCACAGCTTTACCCATAAGGGATTTCACCAGACCAGCATGCGGGATATCGCCCAGGCGGCGGGCGTTAGCGTGGGCAACCTCTATAACCATTTTTCCGGCAAGGAGGCGCTGATCGGCGAGATCGCGCTGCTGGAAAACGGCGTATTCGCCGAGTTCGCCGCCGCATTGCGGGCCGAGAAAAAGCGGCCGAAAGAGGCGCTGTCGGCCTTTTTCACCGCCTATCACGCTTTTGTCGCCGAACCGGACAATGTGCAACTGTCGGCGGAGATTGTGGCTGAAGTGGCGCGTAACCCGGCATTGGCCGAGCCGTTCAGCGCCAACCAGCGGCAGTTGATTGAGGCGCTGGCGACGACGATCGCCGAGGCTCAGCAAATCGGCGAGATCGCGCCGGCGATAGCGCCCTTGCCGCTCGCGCAGCTGGTGCTGGACGTGATCGAAAGCCAGGCTTGGCGGCAGGCGATCTTCGCGTCGCCTTCGCCGGAGGCGATCACGCCGGTGCGGCTGTTGGAGCAACTGCTCTACCGCCAACCCTAGTCGAGGTTGATATGTTGCACATTGAGCCTTATCGCGACGCTGACCGCCTGCAAACGGCGGCGTTGATCTACGCCGCGTTCTGCGACAAATTCCAGCGCGCGCGCCGTCTGAGCACCCACCTTCAGTGGCGTCTGTTCTATCGGCTGTGGCGTTGGCGGCAAAGCGGCAGCCGGGAGCGCAGCTTCGTGGTGAAACAGGATGAACAGGTGGTGGCGGCCTTTGCCCTGAATGCCATCGATGGCGAGAACCGCGCTGGGCCACGTCCGCGCGCCTTGCCGATTTGGCGGCTGTGTCGCCGCTATGGCTGGCTAAACGTTTGGCGTATGTATCTGCAAATTGCGGTGTTGCAGCACACCCCGGCGGCCGATGAGCTGTATCTTTCCTACCTGGCGGTGGCCGAGAGTCAGCGCGGCAAAGGGGTGGGCAGGCGACTGCTGCAGTGGATGAACGACTACGCCGCCGAACAAGGCGCAGGCCGGCGCCTGAGCCTGCACGTCAGCCGGCGCAACGTCGATGCGCAGCGTCTGTATCAGCGCTGCGGTTTTCAGGTGCGGCGCGAAGAACATTACGCCTCGCTGGGCTTGCTGTTCGGCCAGGCCGATTGGGTGTTGATGGAGAAACGCAGCGGGGAGGCGACGTGCGCAGAATAGGGCTGTGTCTCGTGGCGCTGCTCTTGCCGGTGCTCGGCTGGGTGATTTACGTCAACGACTTTCGCTTTGTCACCGAACCGGTCGTGGTGACCGCCGGTGGCAATCGGCTGACCGGCACGCTGGTGCTGCCGGAGCATGCGCCGGTGAAGCCCGGCGTCGTGGTGTTCGTGCACGGCGATGGACCGGCTAACGCCAGCCGCGACGAAGGCTATTACGGCATTTGGGAGACGATGGCGCAGCAGGGCTATGCGGTTTTATCCTTCGATAAGCCGGGCGTGGGCGGCTCCGGCGGCAACTGGCTGCATCAGACCATGGCGGATCGCGCGCGGGAAACCGCCGATATCATCGACTGGGCCCGGCGGGACGGGCGCTTCGATGCGCGCTGCGTGGGGCTGTGGGGCACCAGTCAGGCGGGGTGGGTAATGCCGGAGGTGGCGCGTTTGCGCCCCGACATCGCGTTTACGCTGGCGGTGGCGCCGGCGATCAACTGGCTGCGGCAGGGGCGCTACAACACCCGGGCGGCGATGGCGGCGGCAGGGGACGATGAAGCGTCGATCGCCGCGCGCGAGGCGCACTGGCGCCACATCCAAACGCTGCTCGAACAGCCGGACGGTTACGAACAGTACCGCCGTGAGTCTGGCGCCGCCGCTGCATTGAGCGCCGACCGCTGGCGCTTTATTCGCGCCAACATGGCCAGCGACGCGACGGCGGGATTGCGGCATTTCGCCACGCCGGTGCACCTGATCCTGGGCGGGCGCGACGTCAACGTGGACGCGGACGAAACCGAGCGTGTGTATCGGCAAACGATCCCGGCCTCGCTGCTGACGGTGACACGTATCGACGAGGCCGATCATGTGATGGTCAAGCCGCTGTTCGCGCGCCATCCGTGGCTGATCAACGTGGTGGGCCTGTTTGCCCCGCGCTCGGTGCAATACGACGCCTACCGGCAGGACGTGGCGGCCTTCCTGGCCGCTCAGCCCTGCGGGCGCGGGCGCTAACCTCAGATCGCCGCGGGCGGCGCCTGCTCGTCATGCGGCTGCGGCGCGCGGGAAATCTGCATCGCCTGCTGCGGCATGACGATGCCGGCCCGATCGAAATGGATTTTCACCAGCCGGTCGAGGGCGTATTGCACCACCCACTGTTTCAGCGCCTGCGTGCGCACCGTCACGCGGGTGGTGAACGAGCGATCGCCCAGCGCCACCACGCCGTTGAAGACCGGCTCGCCAATCAGGAAATGCTTCACCTGTTCATCCTGCTTCAGCGCCTCGATGGCCTGATGCAGCACCTCATTGACCCGATCGATGTCCTCGTCGCGGCTGACGGTATAATTGGCGCGGTATACCCCGAACTCACGCGCATAGTTGGCCAACGTGGTGATCGAAGAGTACGGCACGATGTGATAGACGCCGTAGTCGTCGCGCAGGCCGATCGAGCGGATGGTCATGCGCTCCACGGTGCCGGTGATGCCGCTGACGGTCACGTATTCGCCGGTGTTCATGCCGTTTTCAAACTGGATGAACACGCCGGTGATCACGTCTTTCACCAGCGTCTGGGCACCGAAGCTGATGGCCAGCCCCAGCGCGCCGGCGCCCGCCAGCAGCGGCGCGATGTTCAGTCCGACCTGCGACAGCACGATCATCACGGTGATGGTGCTGATAACGATAGCCAACACGTTGCGAAACAGCGTCAGCAGCGTGCGTTCGCGCGCGCTCGGCCGCACGCCGTTGCTCAGCTCCAGCGCCAGGCGGTGCTCGATGATGCTGGCCATCAGCGTCCAACTGAACACGGCGATCAACAGGATCAGCAGAATATGCACCAGCCCGCCGAGCGTCCGCTGGCCATTTTCGCTGCCCGCCCATTGATACAGGTTGATCAGATGCCAGGCATCGAGCAGAAACAGCGTCACTGCCAGCACCACCATCACCCGCAGTATCTTCAACCCGTTGGGGATGTAAGAGTTGATGCGCCGCTCGAGCATCGGATAGCGCAAATTGACGTCGGTCGGCAGCGAAATGCGGCGGAAAATCCAGCGGGTCAGCATGCCGGACAGCAGAGCGCCGACGCCGACCACCAGCAGGCTTTTTACCGTGGCGCTCATCATAAAGCGCAGGCTGTTGCCGATGTCGAACTGGGACAGCACGAACAGCACCAGAAAATAGGCGATCGCCAGCAGGTGCCAGACATGCCCCAGCCCGCGCAGGATCACGCTGAAAAACGCCATCGACCGTTCGGCCAGCAGGTTGATCTGTTGCTGTATCGGTTTGCGGTTGTGCAGGATCAGCCAAATGGCGTACAGCGTCAGCGCCAGCATCACCACCAGATTGACGGCGGCGGCGGCAGAATAGCTGATCTGCACCGCCACCACCGGCACCATCACCATCAGGCCATAGCCGATCAGGCCGCTGAGCCAGGCGAGGCGGGTATTCCAATAGCGCGCGCTCCGATCGCTGAAGGGGAACGGGCGCAGATAGTCGAAGCTGGGGGCGAAAATCAGCCGCAGCACCGCCTTGAAAAATTCAATCACCGCGAAGGCGCTGAGAAACAGGGTCTGCAGCCGCAGAATGGTGGCGCTGTCGGCGTGGACGTGGCGGGCAAACAGGTTGCCTGCCGCCAGCGCCAGCAGCAGCACCAGCAGATCGATGGCGAAAGCGCCGAGAATGGCGGCGGGGCGCTTATACCACGGGCCGCGCTGCAGCCTGGCGTTGTGCCCCCAACTGCCCATGCGCTTGTACAGCGGCGCGATCAGCCGGCGGATCAGGTGGAACAGCGCAAAGGTGACCGCCACCGTCAGCAGAAAGTAGCCCAGCGCGCGGAAAAAGCCGGCGGGATTGAAAACGCGCTTCGGGCCGGAATCTATCAGCTTTTGCAGCGCGCCGAGCTTCTGGTTAAAGGTGCCGATGCCTTCCTGCGCCAGCGAGTTCAGGCTGTCGCTCAGCGTAACGGGCGTCGATTCCTCCGACGTTGTCGGCGCGGCGGCCGTAGCGTCGCCGGCGGTCTGTTTCAGGTGGTCGATGAGTTCCGCGCGCGCTTGGTCGTCTTGCAGCAGATCGGCCAGCGCGGCGTAGGCGGCTTTCTGCTGCTCGCTCTTGTCGGCGGGCGCAGGCGGCGCATTTTGCGCCAGCGCTGGTGGTGCAAAGACGCTCAGGGTCAACAGCAGTAGGAAAAGCAGGTGTTCTCGCAGATGAGAACCTCGTCGGGAGTCTGCGTTTGGCGGCATGGTTCCTCTCTTTGGCGTTCTGTGATCGGCGGATGTCAGAGCAATACGATGAAAAACAATCAATATAGTAGGAAAGGAAACGCGATGGGGCGTGGGAGAGCGTGCGGAATGAAAGCGGCGGGCGCGTGGCGCGCCCGCCGTTAAACCGCCAGGATCAGGACACGTGCTGCAGGAATTCCTGCAGACGCGGGCTCGGCGGATGGTTGATCAGATCGTGCGGGTTGCCGTCTTCGGCAATCCGGCCCTTGTCGATAAAGATCAGGCGCGACGCCACTTTTTCGGCAAAGCCGACTTCGTGGGTGACGATAACCATCGTCATGCCTTCCTCGGCCAGGTCTTGCATCACCTTAAGCACTTCGTGGCGCAGCTCCGGATCGAGCGCGGAGGTCGGCTCGTCGAACAGCATCATTTTCGGCTTCACTGCCAGCGCGCGCGCGATCGCCACGCGCTGCTGCTGGCCGCCCGACAGTTCGGACGGGTAGTGGTGGGCGCGCTCAGCCAGACCGACCTTGGCCAGCAGCTCGCGCGCCAGCTTTTCCGCATCGGACTTCTTCGCGCCGCGCACGCGGATCGGGCCGAAGGCGACGTTTTCCAGCGCCGTCAGGTGCGGGAACAGGTAGAACTGCTGGAATACCATGCCGGCTTCCTGGCGGATCAACCGATCGTCTACTTTCGGATCGTTGGCTTTCAGGCCATCGACGATCAGATCGCCGCTGGTCACCTCTTCCAGCTTGTTGATGCAGCGCAGCAGGGTGGACTTGCCGGAGCCGGACGGCCCGATGATCACCACCACTTCGCCTTTGTCGATCTTCAAATCGATGTTGTGCAGCACCTGGGTTTGGCCAAAATGCTTGGAGACGTTTTTAAATTCAATCACAGGATTTTCATCCTTCTTTCCAGACGACGCAGCACGAAGCTCAGCACCAGAGTAATAATCAGGTAGATAACCGCCACGGCGCTCCAGATTTCCAGCGCGCGGAAGTTACCGGCAATAATTTCCTGACCCTGACGGGTCAGCTCCGCCACGCCGATCACGATGAACAGCGAGGTGTCTTTGATGCTGATGATCCACTGGTTGCCCAGCGGCGGCAGCATGCGGCGCAGCGCCAGCGGCATAATGACGTAGCGGATGGTTTCGCGGCGCGACAGGCCGAGCGCCAGCCCGGCTTCGCGGAAACCGTTATGGATAGACAGCACCGCGCCGCGGGTGATTTCCGCGATGTAGGCGCCGGAGTTGATCATGATGGTCACCACCGCCGCGGTGAACGGATCGATGCGCAAATCGGTGAACGCCATCGGCAGGGCGAAGTAGATGAACATCACCTGCACCACGATCGGCGTGCCGCGGATCACTTCGATAAACACCAACGCGATGTGGTTGGCGATCCATCCGCCGTAGGTGCGGGCAAAGCCGGCGACGAGGCCGATGATCAGGCCGCCAATCAGACCGAGGACCGAAATCCACAGGGTCATTTTGGCGCCCTCTAACAAGATAGGAATGGCGGGCCAGATGGCGCTCCAGTCGAACTGCATGATATTTCTCCCGGTGATCCCAAACGTGGGTATCAGATACAACGAAGCGCAGGGGGTTAAGCGCCCCCTGTGCTTAAGTTAATAGCGTGCCAAGTTCACCGCTTACTTAGGTTCGGTGCCGAACCACTTCTTGTAGATTTCGTTATAGGTGCCGTTCTCGCGCAGGGTTTTCAGCGCGCCGTTCACCTTCTCGCGCAGCGCATCGCTGCCTTTAGGGAAGGCGATGCCATACTGCTGCGCTTCCAGCGAATCGCCGACGGTTTTGAACTTGCCGGCGCCGGCCGTCTTGATGAAGTATAAGATGTTTGGCGTGTCGTGCAGCACCGCGTCGGCGCGCTTGGTGCCCAGTTCCATATAGGCGTTGTCAATGTTCGGGAACTGACGCAGATCCTTGGTTTTGATGTGCTGCTTGGCGTAATCCACCGAGCCGGTGCCGCTCTTCACCGCCACCACTTTACCATTCAGATCGTCGATGCCTTTCACGCTGTTGTTGTCGGCATTGACCATGACCAGCAGGCCGCTTTTGTAGTAACCGTCTGAGAAGTCGATGGCTTTCTTGCGCTCATCGGTGATGGTGATGCCGGCCAGCGCCAGATCGACGTTTTTGGTCTGCAGCGCCGGAATGATGCCGCCGAAGTCCATCGGTTTCAGGGTGTAGTCCAGCTTCAGCTCTTTGGCGACGGCGGCCCACAGGTCGATGTCGAAGCCGACGTATTTGTCGCCTTGCTTGAACTCAAAAGGAACGAAAGCGGTGTCGGTGGCGACCACCAGTTTGTCTGCTGCGTGGGAACTTACGGCAAAGGCCAGGGAGAGTGCGGCCAGGGAGACTTTAAAAATCGACTTCATGAGAGGAATTCCTGTACAGGTTGCGGATTACCCATTTTTTATATTGCAGTTGGTGCCATGAAAAAATCGTGCCATGTTTTCAACTAATATAAAAACAAAGAGTTACTGCGTGATGTTGTGCCGTGACGGCGAATAGTTATAGTTATGCACCACAATGAGGCACCGAAATGGTGCGTAAGAATTATCTTGGTGCACGGGGCTATCATTAACCAAATTTTGGCTGCGAAACAACCGTTCTTTAACGTTTTTGCTTCAATATTGATAACTAACTCTAACTTTCATGATCCATTGACGGTGCAAGCGTGACTGCGAGAGGGGAAAAAGGGGAGCAGATACTGCTAGCGCAACTGGCTGTCTTTGCTGCCGCGCCGGTTGTACAGGCTGCTGGCCGCGTGTTTTTTGTCTTGTTCGGCCTGGCAGGCGACACAAAAACGCACCCCCTTCAGCGCCTTGCGGCGCGCCTCGGGGATCGGTTCTCCGCATTCCTGGCAATAGCGTTCGCTCTCGCCATGCCCGAGCGCATCACGCGCACGCTGCACCGCATCGTCGACGGTAGAATCAATTTGATCTTGTACGGCGCCGTCCGCCGCCCAGCCGCTGGCCATCATCACCTCCTGACAAGGGAAACCTACCGCTTAATATGGGCCATTTTTTGCACAATTCAACGGCCGCGCAAAAGAAAACAGGCCGGGCGAAGCCCAGCCTGTTCTGCCCGGCACGACGAGCGGTCTGCAACGCGCTGCGGCGTTATTCGATGTTGGATTCGATGAACCACAGGAACTTGTCCAGATCGCGCGAGGCGGCGGTGAACATGTCGGCGGTGTCTTCGTCTTCCACTTCGGTAATGGCCTTACGGATGTCATTCGCCACCGCGCCGTAGCGATCGGCCAGCGCTTTCAGGTGTTCTTGCACGCTGTGGATATTGGTCGGATAGCTTTTCAGCGGCGTGCGATCGTTCACCACCTGTACGGTGCCCAGCGCCACGCCGCCCAGCTGCACCACGCGTTCGGCGAAGGTGTCCTGGTGCTCGATGATGGCGGTGCGGAAGCCGTCCAGCATTTCATGAACCGCGATAAAGTTCGCGCCACGCATGTTCCAGTGCGCCTGTTTGGTGATCAACGAAAGATCGATGAATTGCACGACCTGATGGTTCAGCGCCTTGATGGCGGCCAGTTTGATTTTTTCGTCCAGATCGTTACGGGTATACAGCAGATCAGAAGATTTCGTTTTCACCAGTTTAGCGGTACTCATATCAGATATCCTCTTGATTAGTCGTTGTCCTATTTCGTTACGGGATCAATTATAGCAGGGCTGTTTATTTTTGCCGGACGAAAATGGCTATTGCACAAATAGGGTTAGCCTACGAATAATGGATCTGGTTGAATTTTTAATTAATACAAAACCATGAAAAATATAGTTATTTATCATTCGCTGATTTATTGTTTATGGCTGTGAAAATTTACCTTGGTTATTTTATTTTTTCGCCTGCGGGCTTCGGCTAAATATCCGCTTTGTTATCGTGGTGTTAATTTCTCATCCATTCATATTGATAGCGGTAATTGATGCCGCTACAGTAGGGCAATTATCCTCTCTCTTTATAGGCGAATAATGAAAATTAACGTCGTCGGCACCAGCGGCAGCGGTAAAAGTACCCTGGCGCGTCAACTGGCGGAACGGCTTGACGTGCCCTATATCGAGATGGACAGGCTGTATTGGCGGCCCGAATGGCAGGGAACGCCCGATGACGCGTTCTTGGCGCGGCTTGAACAGATGCTGGCCGAAGCGGGGGATGGCTGGGTGCTGGACGGCAATTACAGCCGCACGCAGCCGATCAAGTGGCGCGAGGTCGATTATATTCTGTGGCTGGACTACGGTTTCGGCCGCACGCTGTGGCAGGCCGTGCGCCGCGCGTGCCGACGCGCGGCCGGCAAAAGCGAGCTGTGGCCGGGCACCGGCAATCGGGAAAGCTTCCGCCGTTCTTTCTTCAGCCGCGAGTCGATCGTGCTCTGGACGATCCGCACTTACTCGAAGAACCGGCGAAAATACCTGGCGGAGATGGCTCGTCCCGACGCCGGACGCCGTTTCGTGCGCCTGCGTTCTCCCCGCCAGGCCGCCGATTTTCTACGGGCGCTGCCGCAGGTTCACAGCAGCAGACGGTGATGGATCCTCACCACCGCTTTCTTGATTTGCTGTGGCCGCTGCCACACGCAGCCGGTCTTGTGCGGCTCCATCTGGAAAAAGAGGGCGAACATGCCGTGCGTCATGTGCAGCGTTTGCGGGTGGCGTTTGATGTCCAGCAGCAGCAGATCGCTATTTTCCGCGTGGGGTTGTTCGCGATGTCCGTTGCCCGCCAGACCGTATTCGATGCGCTCTTCACCGCTGATCAGCAGATGCAGCGCAATGTATTCCTGATGCATTTCGGCGCGCTTTTCCGCCGCCGGCGCGGTGGTCAGCGTCATCACGTCCATAAAGATGTTGTCGCCGTCGATCGGGTGATGCCCCAGCGCCAGTTCTGGCAGGTCACATCGGCGCAATTCGGTCAGGGTTGAAACCAGCGCCGGCGCGAGTCCGCGGCCGAAGCGTGGGTTGAACAGGCTGTTGTGAATCACTGTTATTCTCCATGTGAGCGAAAGTCCAAAGAGCCTGCGATACAGGCTAAGGGGAAGTATGCCGACTTGTCACGAGGAAAACAGTTAACCCGCCTGCATTCCGACGTTGCGGACTGCAGGCGAGTCGGGTCATCAGGAAAGGCTTTCGAGGCGAGGTTTGGGGCGAATGGTGAGGGCGGAGCCCATGGAGGCGGCGATGATCGCCGCCAGAGCCAGCCATTGCACGCCGCTCAGGTGTTCGCCGAGGAACAGCATGCCGGATAACGCCGCCATCGCCGGTTCCAGGCTCATCAAGGTGCCGAAGGTGCGCGCCGGAATTTTGGGCAGCGCGATGATCTCCAGCGAATAAGGCAGCGCGGTGGAAAGGATCGCCACCGCCAGCGCTATCGGCAGAATCTCAACGTTGAACAGCACGCTGCCGGTTTGCCAGGCGCCGATCGGGCAAAACACCAACGCGGCGATCAGCGAGCCGAGCGCCACCGTGCCGGGGCCGTGATCGCCGCCGGCCTTCTGGCCGAAGATGATATAGACCGCCCAGCAGGCGCCGGCGCCGAGCGCGCAGGCGGCACCGAACGGGTCGATTCCGCCTACGCCGTGACCAAGCGGCAGCAGGAACCACAGCCCGGCGATCGCCAACGCCACCCAAAGGAAGTCAATCGGCCGCCGCGACGAGAACATGGCCACCGCCAGCGGGCCGGTAAACTCCAGCGCCACGGCGATGCCGAGCGGCACGGTGCGCAACGACAGGTAGAACAGGTAGTTCATCGCGCCGAGCGACAGGCCGTAAATCAACAGCGGCAAGCGGCTGCCGGCGGCGATGCGCATGCGCCACGGGCGGAAGATGATGAACAGAATCAGGGTGCCGATGAAAAGACGCAGCGTCGTGATGCCTTCCGCGCCCACGATCGGGAACAGGCTTTTGGCCAACGAAGCGCCGCTCTGGATCGACACCATGGCGATGATTAACAGACAAATGGGCAGCAGCGCGGAGGGCGCTCTGCCGGCAGTAGATAACGACATCCTTAACGGGCCTTTTATGCGCCGTTCCTCAGCCTTGAGAAAACGGTCGAAACGGGGATGCGAGCAGTGTAAATGAAATGGCGAAAATCTGTCTGAGAAAAGCGCGCATCGCGGTGAAATCCGCCGATCCTCGGATGAGATGTGGCGGATTTGGTCAAAAAATGCGCTTTTTCTTAAGAATTATCTGGATATTAAATAGGTGATTTTTGTCACAGAAAGTCGTAGAATACGGCCGAAAATAGAGCGAAAAGAAGAAGATACACTGTTCTTGAAATCTTCTGTTACACGATATAAAGCATTAGACACTCATTTCAAGGCAGAGTTTCACGCTAATTTTTGTTATATTTTCAAAGCATGAACAAATGGATGTACTTAATAATAAAACGCGTTTGAGGTGGTTATGAAAAAAATTGCATGTCTTTCCGCAGTAGCAGCTTGCGTATTAGCAGTTAGCGCAGGTACCGCATTCGCTGGTCAGAGCACCGTATCCGCTGGCTATGCGCAGGGTGATTTCCAAGGCGTTGCTAACAAAGCCGACGGTTTCAACCTGAAATACCGTTACGAGTTCGACAACAACCCACTGGGCGTAATCGGTTCCTTTACCCACCTGGAAAAGGACGGTTCTCAGGACGGTTTCTATAACAAAGCTCAGTACAACTCTATCTCTGCCGGTCCAGCATACCGCATCAATGACTGGGCGAGCATCTACGGTCTGGTTGGCCTGGGTTACGGTAAATTCACTACCAACGCTCAGAACGGCACTTCTCGTCACGACACCGCTGACTACGGCTTCACCTACGGCGCCGGTCTGCAGTTCAACCCAATCGAGAACGTTGCCCTGGATGTCGGTTACGAGCAGAACCGCATTCGCAGCGTTGACGTTGGCACCTGGAACGTTGGCGTAGGCTACCGCTTCTAAGTGTGTTCGTGCCTGCGGGCATGAACCTGCGGCCTTGTTTGCCGCACCCATAAAAAATCCGCCTCCGGGCGGATTTTTTTTATCTGTCATTCACCGCCGCGCCCCGTCGGCTGCGTCGAAAAGCGCGCGCTGCGGGCATCGCGCTCGTAACCTTGCGGCTCGGTCAACAACCCGTACAGCTCGGGGCGCCGCCCGTAGATCCAGCGGCGACCGGTGCTGAGCGGGATCAGCGTCAGATCGAGCTCGGCGCTGACCATCCGGTCTTCCGCCGCCCAGGTCTCCGCCACGATCCGGCCGTAAGGATCGAGGATCATCGCGTTGCCGGTGCGTATTTCATCGTCATCTCGGCCCACGCCGTTGCTGAACAGCAAGAACAGCCCGTTGTCGTGAGCGCGCGACGGCAGCCAGCGCATCAGCCAGCCGCGGCCGTGTTCGCCGCGAAAGGCGGCTTCTATCGCCTGCGGATCTTCCACGCGCCGCTGCCACAGCGCCTGCGGGATCGGCTTCATGCCGTGCGGGCTGCGCGAATGGGTGCCGCCGGTCTGGTGCGGGGCGATCAGCACCTCCGCGCCCAGCAGCGCCGTTGCGCGCACATTCTCCACCAGATTATTGTCCCAGCAGATCAATACGCCCACGCGTACGCCCCAGGGGGTATCGAACACCGTATAGCGGTCGCCGCTGGCGATAGCCGGGTGCTCGAAGGCGTGCAGTTTGCGGTGCACATGCAGTTCGCCGTCCGGCAGACAAACGGCATAGGCGTTGTAACACAGGCCGTCATCGCCCAGCTCGATCAGCCCGACGCCAATCGCCATGTTGTAACGCTCAGCCAGCGGGCGAATGCGCGCCAGCGAAGGGCTGCTCACGATCGGCTCCGCCAGCGTCCGCACTTCGGCGTCGGACAGATGGCGCACGTGCCAATAGCCGGTGACGCACATTTCCGGGAAGGCCAACAGTTGTATCTGTTGTTCGGCCGCTTCCGCGATAAAGCGTTCCATGGTCGACAGGTTGTAATTCTTGTCATTGGCGCGATGCTGGAATTGCACCGTGGCGGCGCGTAATGAGGTGGTCATGGGATCTCTCCGGTTGGGGTCTGCATTGATTACAGCAGGCGAATTGATTACTGTATAATCAATTAAATTCCTTATTTGATAATCTAATGGAATGGATATAAAACAACTGCGCGCCCTGGTGGCGCTGGCGGAGCAGGGCAATTATCGGCAGGCGGCGAGCCTGCTGTGTATCAGCCAACCGGCGCTGAGCAAGCAAATTCAGGCGCTGGAAGCCCAGCTTGACGTTCGGCTGTTCGAGCGTGGCCGACAAGGGGCGGTGCTCACTGCCGGCGGGCGGCGGCTTTACCCGGAGGCGCAGGCGCTGGTGGAGCAGTATCAGCAGTTCCAGCGGCGCGCGCGGCGGGTGGCGCTCGGGGAAGCGGGGCGGCTGGCGCTGGGGTTTGGCCTGTCCAGTTTTCATCTGGCGCCGCAGCTGGTGGCCGCCTTTCGCCAACGGTTTCCCGAGGTGGCGATTGGCCTCGAAGATCTGCCGTCGGAGCGGCAGTATCAGCTGTTGCTGCAGGGAGAGTTGCAGGCGGGGTTCGTGCGCTTGCCGGTCAATACGCCGCTGTGCGGCGTCGCGTTGTTGAGCGATAGGTTGGTGCTGGCTGCGCCGGGTGCGCTGGCGCTGCGCGCCGACGATCTGATGGCGCGTTTCAATCAGCTGCCGCTGTTGCAATTGACCCCTAAACGCGGGCGCGGGCTGAGCGATCAGTCGCTGCGGTTTATCGCCGCTCACCGGTTGACGCCGAACGTGGTGCAGCAGGCCGGTGATATCCAGACGCTGTTGGCGTTGGTCGCCGCCGGCGTCGGCGTCGCGCTGCTGCCGCACAGCATCACGCATATCGCGCCGGCCGGCATCGACATTTTATCGCTGAGCGGCGAGGAGACGGAGTGGCAGGTCGGTATCGCCTGGGATCCGCAGCGCACCGACGCGCTGCGGGACAACTTCATTCAGACGGCGTTGGCGGTGCAACGCGCTTAGGCATTCAAAGCGGGCAGTGCATCACCACGATCGGGTTTTGATGGTACTCGCTGCGGTGGCTTTCGCTGAAGCCGACCTTTTTCGCCAACGCCAGCGAAGCCTGGTTTTCAGGCGAGATGATGCAGACGGTTTTTTCCCCCGGCAGGTGCGTTTTCCCCCAGGCCAGCGCCGCCCGCAGCGCCTCGGTGGCATAGCCTTTGCCGTGCGCCGAACTCACCAGCGTCCAGCCCATCTCCGGCGCATCGAGCGCCGGGGTGATGTCGCGCAGGAAGTTGGAGAAGCCGATGCTGCCGAGGTACTCGCCGCTCTGCTTGTCACGCACCGCCCAATACCCGTATCCCAACAGCGCCCAGTGGCCAACGTAGCGCATCAGGCGCCCCCAGGAGTCTTCCCGGTCGCGCGGGGTGCCGCCGATATAGCGCACCACCAGCGGGTCGGCCCACAGCGCGGCCAGCGAGTCGAAGTCGTCCAGCGTGTGCGCGTCCAGCCGCAGGCGTTCGGTGATAAGCGTTGGCGCGGTGTTGATTACGGTCATGTTGCTGCTCCTGCACAGGATGAAAGGCGATGAAAAACAACGGCGTTCAGTATGCCAGAGAAATCACGCCGCCAGCCACAACAGCCAGGTGAACAGGAAGCCGCTCAGGCCGAGCAGGGTGGTCAACACCGTCCAGGTCTTCAGGCCATCGGCCACCGACAGCCCCAGATAGCGGGTGACGATCCAAAAACCGGAGTCGTTGACGTGCGAAAGCCCGAGCCCGCCGAAACAGGTCGCCAGCGTTACCAGCACCAGCTGCAGCTGATTCAAGCCGCTGACCGCTTCCGACAACAGGCCGCCGGTGGTCAGGATCGCCACGGTGGCGGAACCCTGCGAGGCGCGCAGCGCCAGCGAAATGATAAAGGCGGCGGGCACCAGCGGCAGGCCGATGGCCGTCAGCACTTCCGCCAGCGCCTTGCCGACGCCGGATTCCACCAGCACCTTGCCGAACACGCCGCCCGCGCCGGTTACCAGGATCACCACCGCGGCGGTCGGCAGCGCGGCCCCCATCACGTCGCCGGCGTGTTGCAGGCTCCAGCCGCGGCGCAGCGCCAGGAAATAGAAGGCCAGCAGCAGGGCGATCATCAGCGCCACCGCCGGCGAGCCCAGCAGCGACAGCGCGTCGCGCAGCGCCGAGCCGGCCGGCAGCAGGGTGGCGGAGACGGTGCCGAGCATGATGATGGCGATCGGGATGACGATCAGCGCCGCCACCAGGCCGGCGCCGGGTGGGTTGATGCGATCGCTGAGCGGCGCGTGATCTTCCGGACGCGGCTCCGGCGCCGCCAGCTGCAGCTGTTCCAGCACCTCTATCGATAACGGATAGGTTTTGCGGTTGAGGTAGTTGGCGGCGAAATAGCCGATAACGCCGACCGGAATACAGATCGCGAGGCCGATAATGGTTAGCCAGCCGATGTCGGCGTTGAGCAAGCCGGCGGCGGCGACCGGGCCGGGGTGCGGCGGCAGCGCGACGTGTACCGTCAACATCACGCCGGCCATCGGCAGGCCGAACTTGAGCGGCGACACTTTGGCGACCTTGGCGAAGCCATAGATAATCGGCGCCAGAATGATAAAGCCGACGTCGAAGAACACCGGAATGCCGAGAATAAACGCGGCGAGGGTCAGCGCCGCGACGGTATGTTTCGGCCCCAGACCCTGGCTGAAACGCTGCGCCAGCGACTCGGCGCCGCCCGATTGTTCGATCATGCGGCCGAGCATCGCCCCCAGACCGATGATGATGGTCACCGAGCCGAGCACGCCGCCCATTCCGGCGGTCATCACTTTCATCACTTCGCCGGTCGGAATGCCGCTGGCCAGCGCCACCAGCAAACTGACCACCAACAGCGCGACAAAGGGTTGCACCTTCGCCTTAATCACCATCAATAACAGCAGCACCACGCCGAGTACGGCAATCAGCAACAGCAGAGAGGTAGACATGAAAAAAGCCTTTCGTTGGGTAAGCGTTGGGCACCGCGATCGCCGCGTGGCGATACGGGTGCGTTTCATTGTTATAAAATCGATTTCCTGGTGTCGGCGTGCGGCTTTAGCGGTAAGGCTTCAGCCAGCCGAGCCCGGCGGCGGTGTCGCCGCGCGGGCGGTATTCGCAACCGATCCAGCCCTGATAGCCGAGCGCATCCAGCCTGTCGAACAGCCACGGGTAATTCAGTTCGCCCTCGTCGGGCTCATGACGATCCGGCACCGAGGCTATCTGGATATGCGCGTAGCGCCCGGCCAGCGTCTCCAGCAGCCCGCTGATATTGCCGTCTACCAACTGCGCGTGAAAAAAATCGAACTGGATGAACACGTTCGGTCTTTCGATCGCCGCCACCGCTTCCGCCGCCTGATGCTGACTGGCGAACAGGTAGTCGGGCTTGACCGGCGGGCTGAGCGCCTCGATCAGCACCTTGACGCCGTGCGGCGCAAAAGCGTCGGCGGCATAGCGCGCATTGGCGATAAAGGTGTCGAGATAACGCCGCCGATCCGCGCTCGCGGGCACCACGCCGGCCATCAGGTGCACGCAGGGGCAGGAAAGGGCGATGGCGTAGGCCAGCGCGCGATCGATATCGGCGCGCGCATCCCGTTCGCGGCCCGGCAGCGCCGCCAGTCCCCATTCGCCGGCGGCGGCATCGCCGGGCGCGGTGTTGAACAGCACCTGTTGCAGGCCGTGTTCGCGCAGTTTCTCGGCCAACAGATCGGCGGGATGCTCGTAAGGGAACAGGAATTCCACCGCGCTGAAGCCCTGTGCGGCAGCGGCGGCAAAGCGATCGAGGAACGGCACCTCGGTAAACATCATCGACAAATTGGCGGCAAATTTAGGCATGGTTCAGCTCCGTAATTCGGCAATTTCATCAGCGGTCAAATAGCGGATCGGACGATCGCCGAGGGTGAAGATCAGACGCGCCGCATCTTCCATCTCTTCGGTATTGTCCGCCGCCGCTCGCAGGTCTTTACCCGTCACCACCGGCCCGTGGTTGGCCAGCAAAAAGGCGCGGTGGGTCGGCGCCAGGCGGGCCAAATCCTGTGCCAGCCTTTCGTCGCCGGGCCGGTAGTAAGGCACCACCGGCACCTTGCCGACGCGCATCACCACATAGGGGGTGAACGGTTTGATGGCGTTGTCGGCGTCCAGCCCCTGCAGGCAAGAGAGCGCCGTGAGGTAGGTGCAATGCAAGTGCACGACCGCTTTGCATTCGGGGTTGTTCAGATAGAGCGCCCGATGAAAGCTGATCTCTTTCGACGGTTTGTCGCCGGAGAGCCAGTCGCCGTTCAGGCTCACTTTAGACAGGCGATCGGCCTGCAACTCGCCGAGACAGGAGCCGGTCGGCGTCGCCAGCAGCGCGCCGTCCGGCAGCATCAGCGAGAGGTTGCCGGCGGAGCCGGTGGCGTAGCCGCGTTGGAAAAACGAGGCGCCCAGGCGCACCATCTCTTCACGCGCATGCTGTTCAATCGTCATGCTCATACCGGGAACTCCGTTTGCGCGCGCGCGAAGAAGGCTTCATCGCCAAAATTACCTGATTTCAATGCCAGGGAAATGGCCCGATCGCTGGCGCGCACCCAGGGAACGCCGGGGGAAATGCTGGGGCCGATATGGAAGCCGCGAATGCCCAGCGCCTGCGTCACCACGCCGGAGGTTTCGCCGCCGGCGACGATAAAGCGGCTGAATCCCAACTGGCGCAGTTGCACCACCAGCTCGGCGAACAAGGCTTCCACCGCCTCGCTGGCGGCGGCACCATGCCGTTGTTGCGTTTGCTGCAGCGACTCCGGCGATGCAGTGGCGTAGATCAGCGGGGCAAGCGCTTCTCCGGCATGGCGCTGCGCCCAGTGCGCCAACTCGACGGCGTAGGCGGCGCGCGTCTGGGGATCGAAGCAACGGTCGATATCGATGGCCTGCGCCGCCGCGCGTTCGCGATAGTGCGCCACCTGCCGGTTAGTCATGACGGAGCAGGAGCCAGACAGCACCGCCGCCTTTTCCCCCTGCGGCGCGCCGGCCGCCTCTGCCGAACGTTCGCCGTTCTGCGCCCATTGCCGCGCCAAACCGATCGCCAGGCCCGAACCGCCGGTCACCAGCTTCATCGTTTTCAACGCTTCGCCCTGGGTAAGCAGATGCCGTTCGTTGAGCGTGTCCAGCACCGCGTAGCGCACGCCTTCCTGCGCCAATTGCTGCAGCTTCTCGCTGACTGCCTCGGCGCCGCGATCCATTTCCGCCGCCGTCACCAGCCCACAGCGTCCGGCGGCCTGGGATTCCATCAGGCGAAGCAGGTTGCTGTCGGTCATCGGCGTGACCGGGTGATGACGCATGCCGGACTCAGACAGCAGCTGTTCCCCGACGAACAGGTAGCCCTGATAGACCGTGCGGCCGTTTACCGGCAGCGCCGGGGAAACAACCGTGAAATTTTCCCCCAGCGCGGCGAGCAGGGCGTCGGTCACCGGGCCGATATTGCCCTGTGCGGTGCTGTCGAAGGTGGAGCAGTATTTGAAGTAGAACTGGCGGCAGCCCTGTTTTTGCAGCCAGGCCAGCGCTTGCAATGCCTGTTCGATCGCCTGCTCTGCCGGGCAGGAGCGCGATTTCAGGCTGATGACGACCGCCTGAGCGTCGACCGGCGTTTCGTCCTGCGGCACGCCGTTCAACTGCACCGTCGGCAGGCCGTTTTGCACCAGAAAGCTGGCGATGTCGGTCGCGCCGGTAAAATCATCCGCGATTACGCCGAGCTGCATCAGAGCGTCTCCTTTTTCTGCGGCAGATCGATGCCGGCAAAGATTTTGATTACCGCGCTGTCATCTTCTTTACCGTAGCCGGCGTTGCTGGCGGCGGTAAACATGGTGAAGGCGGTGGAGGCCAGCGGCAGCGGGAAATGCAGCGCCTTGGCGGTATCCGCCACCAGCCCCAGATCCTTGACGAAGATATCCACCGCCGATTTGGGCGTATAGTCGCCGTCGACCACGTGGCGCATGCGATTTTCGAACATCCAGGAGTTGCCGGCGGCGTGGGTGACGACGTCATACATGACGTCCAGCGGGATGTTGGCGCGGGCGGCCAGCGCCATGGCTTCCGCCCCGGCGGCGATGTGCACCCCGGCCAACAGCTGGTGGATGATTTTTACCGTCGCGCCCAGGCCGATGGTTTCGCCGATGCGGTAAACCTTGCCGGCGATGGCGTCCAGCACGGGTTGCAGGCGCGCGAAGGTGGCGTCGGCGCCAGCGGCCATCACCGTCATCTGGCCTTCTTCCGCCTTGGCCGCCCCGCCGGAAACCGGCGCGTCCAGCATCGCCAGGCCGTAGTCCAGCAGCCGTTGCTCGATCTGTTTGGCGTCATCGGCGGAAATGGTCGAAGAGACCATCACCGCCGTGCCCGGCTTGAGCTGCGGCGCCAGGCCTTGCTCGCCGAACAGGATTTGCTTCACCTGCGCGGCGTTCACCACCAGCAGCAACACGGCGTCCAGCTCGGCGGCGAAGTCGCACGCGCTGGGGGCCGTTTGTTTCGCGCCGGCCTGTTGCAGCGCCGCCAGCGCCTGCGGATTGAGATCGGCGCCGTAGGTGGTCAATCCGGCGCGGAGGCATGAACGCGCGGCGCCCATGCCCATCGCCCCCAGCCCGATGACGCAAACGGCATAATTCCCTGGGTGTGTCATACTGCACTCCTGTTAATTTTAGTGATAATTTGTTTTGTTGTGTTAAATGTAAGCGCTTGCCGGCCGATTATCCGCGATCGATATCACAATAATTAACAATGCGTGAAACGGGTTTTTCGTGCGATTTCTGGCATGAAGCAACATTACTATTATGTTTTTAATAAGTTTATGTTTGGCTGGCCTAACTGCGCTCGCCGTCACGCTGCGAGAAATTAGGGCTATCGGCGAACGAAAATTGACGTAAAATCACAATTATTATCACCGCAGCAACGAGAGGGAACCGTGATACCTGTAGAACGCCATCAACAAATTCTTGCGCTGGTATCCGAACGCGGCGTCGTCAGCATCGCCGAGCTGACCGAACGGCTGGGGGTGTCACATATGACGATCCGCCGTGACGTGCAAAAGCTGGAAGAGCAGGGGGCGGTGCAGTCGGTCTCGGGCGGCGTGCAGGCGCCGGAACGGGTGGCGAGCGAACCTTCTCACCAGACCAAAGAGGGGATGTTCGGCCGGCAGAAAATCGCCATCGGCCGGCTGGCGGCGCGGCAAATTCCCGCCAATAGCTGTATCTATCTGGATGCCGGCACCACCACGCTGGCGCTGGCGAAACAGATCGGAGAACGTGACGATTTGACGGTGGTGACCAACGACTTTGTCATCGCCGGGTTCCTGATAGAGCATAGCCAGTGCCGAATCATCCACACCGGCGGCACCGTGTGCCGGGAAAACCGCTCCTGCGTCGGCGAGGCGGCGGCGCAGGCGCTGCGCGGTCTGTTTATCGATCTGGCGTTCATCTCCGCCTCTTCGTGGAGCATGCGCGGCCTGTCGACGCCGAACGAAGATAAGGTGATGGTGAAGAAGGCCATCGTCGAGGCCAGCCGCCGCCGCATTCTGCTCAGCGATACGTCCAAATACGGCAAAGTCGCCACCTATCTGGCGCTGCCGATCGCTGCCTTTGACGCCATCATTACCGACGAAGGGTTGCCCGCCGCCGCGCGGGAGGCCATTGAGCAAGCGGAGATTGCATTGCTGACGGCGGAAGAATAAGAACGAACCTTCATTAGGATGAAAGTTCGGTATCGATGCTACGTGCGGGCGGTTCACTGGCTTCAATGCCGCCGCGTTCACGCCATTCGCGGCGCCTTTGTTCCCACCACTCTTCGTGGAAGGCTTGCATCTCTTTCAGGCGCTGTTCCTTAACGTGCTGTTGGCAAGTATGGGATGCTATGGGGGCTACGTGGGATTTCGATGACATAGAGGCGGTCCTTTATAAACTCTATTTTGTATAAATAATGCCCTTTTTGCGCGTATTTTTTCAACAAAAAATCATAAATTTTAGCTAATGCTGGCCTTAACGGTGCACTTAAGATGATCCTGGCATGATACTGATAGGCAAACTTGAGAAGAGTTTCCCCGATGCCAACAACGAATAAGCGTTCGCGTTGGAGAAGGGTATAATGCATTGCAGTATAGGTATCGAAAGCTGAGCGCCGATGCCTGTTTACGTCGCTCAACGCCTTAACATCATAAAATTCCAGAGAGAAAGCATTATTGAGGATAGCAGTGTCCACATACACTGGGGCAAACCAATGGTGCATGTTTTGCCCAATTCTCTTGAAATCCAAATGATAGATGGCCGATTTACCATCACCTTTTCTGACGGCAATCTGATATCTGTATGTGTCTGCTATTCCAGTGTGTGACTCCCTCACATCAATATCCATGATAAAATCCTTTTTACTATTATTTTTCCTATAGTTATCCCCTTTGTGACGAACAGATTATTAACCGCGGCGGAGACGATCCTCCAGCCGCCGATGAAGGTTGTGCGCAGCACCGCGCAAAACTAAATGCCGCTGAACCAGTTGTAGCCCTGATCCTCCCAATAGCCGCCCGGATTGACGTCGCTGACGAAGATCGCGGCGATATGTTTGGCGTTTTTGAACCCCAGCTTGGTCGGCACGCGCAGCCGCAGCGGGTAGCCATAGTCCGCCGGCAGCGCCTTGCCGCCGAAGTCCAGCGCCAGGATGGTCTGCGGGTGCAGCGCGGTGGCCATGTCGAGGCTGGCGTAGTAGCGATCGGCGCATTTGAAGCCGACGTAACCGGCATTCAGATCCGCGCCGACGTGCTGCAGAAAGGTGCGCAGCGGCACGCCTCCCCATTGGCCAATGGCGCTCCAGCCCTCAATGCAGATCAGGCGCGTGATCTGGCTTTGCTGTGGCAGCCGCTGCAGCTGTTCCAGCGTCCAGGGCGCTTTTTTCTCCACTTTCCCCGCGACCTCAAGCCGGTAGCCGGCGAGATCGATCTCGGGGACGTTGTATTCCGGGTAAAATGCGTTAAAGGGGAAAGGGTGAGTGATCTGGTCCGGCCGGTAAGTTTGCGCCAACCGCTGGCCGCTGAACAGCCAGGCCTGCACCCGGTCGTTCCAGCGCGACATGGCCCACAGCACCTTATCCACCCGATCGCCGTCTTGCAGATTACACCCGGTCAGCATGGCGATGCCGCCCAGCGTCAGCCCGGAGCGCAACATCAGCCGGCGTTGCAGATTGACCAGCTGCTTTTTTTGGTCCGGTTCCAGCGTCGGCGCGATTGCCCGCTGTTTTTTCTCATTCATGTTTGCCACCCGTTATCATCGCCCACAGGGTTTTAGGCACGACAGCCACCATAAAGACGTGGATCGCCACAAACAGGCCGATGCCGGCCATGGCGAAGAAATGCACGTAGCGCGCGAAGTCGAAGCCGCCAAACAGCGCGACCAATCCCTGCAGCTGAACCGGTTTCCAAATCGCCAGGCCGGACAGCACCAGTAATAGGCCGAGCGCCAGTACGCCGAGGTACATCAGTTTCTGAATGGCGTTATAGCGGCCATGCCGGTGGCGCAGGCGCAGCGTCATCGCCAGCCAGATATCCTGCCGCAGCGCGTCGGCGCGAAGCGGCAACAGATCGCGGCGAAAATGGCCGCTGAACAGGCTCCACAGCAGATAGCAGACGGCGTTGAGCGCCAATAGCCACATCACCGCCAAATGCCAACCAATCGCGCCGCCTAGCCAACCGCCCAGCGTCATCTGCAGCGGAAAGCGGAAATCGAACAGCGGCGAGGCGTTGTAGATTTCCCAACCGCTCATGAACATGCACACCATGGCGAACAGGTTGATCCAATGAGTGATTCGAACCGGCCAGCGATGCACCGGCGGCGACGCGTTGGTCTTCATGGTATTCCTCCGGTTACATCGGCGGCACGGTGCCGTCTTTGCCGGCGGAAATACGCGTGGCGACGCGCTGGCCCTTATCGTCGGCGGCGGAGAACAGCACGATGTGCACGCCCGGTTTAAGCAGGCTCAGATCGCCCGGATCCAGCGTCACGATCGGCACGTCTTCCGGCACGACGACGGTTTTCTGCTGGTTACCGTAAGTGACGGTCAGGGTGCGGCCGTTGGATTTCACCAGTTTGCCGACGGTGCCGTTGGTCATGGTATCCACTTTGCCGTCGGCGGATTCCCAGGCCGAATGCCCTTCGCCGGTGCCGCGCAGGCTGGCGGCGAACACGTGCACTTCCAGTGCCTTGAGCGTGCCGTCCGGCTGCGGCACGGCGGCGGTGCCGATAAAGCTGTCCGGTTTGATATCGTCCAGCGTGGCTTTGGAAACGCTGAGCACTTTAGTTTGCTCGTTCAGCTTGACGCTGAGTGTCTCGCCCTTGCGGTCGGTCAGCTGCAGATTGCCGTCGGCAACCTGCGTGATGGTGCCGCGCAGCGGCGCAATCACCTTGCCCGGCGTTTGGGCGGCGGCGGCCAATCCGCTGGAAAGCAGTAACGTGGACAACAGTAAACCGGCTATACGATGACGGGTAATCATAACGTTCTCCTGAAATGAGTTTGCCGGTTAAGCATGGTTGACCTACTGGGTCAGCGCCATGGCCGTTTGATGACATTAATGTCATCAAGTTTGTCCGCCGAAGCTGCTAGTATTTTTGCAGACGTAACGAGGTGGCGAGCATGCGAATACTGGTAGTTGAAGACGATATCGGCACAGGGGATTACCTGAAGAAAGGGCTGGGGGAAGCGGGCTATGGCGTCGATTTGGCGCGCAACGGCACCGATGGGCTGTTTCGCGCGTTGGAGCAGGACTACGATGCGATCGTGCTCGATGTCATGCTGCCGGGGCTGGATGGCTGGCAGATCATCGAGGTATTGCGCAAGAAAAGCGACGTGCCGATCCTGTTTCTCACCGCCCGCGATGGCGTGCAGGATCGCATCCACGGTCTGGAGCTGGGCGCGGACGACTATCTTATCAAACCGTTTTCCTTTACCGAGCTGGTGCTGCGTTTGCGCACCTTGCTGCGCCGCGGGCCGGCGCGCGAAGCCGATCATTACGCCATCGCCGATCTGCAGTTGGACGTATTGCGCCGCCGGGCGGTGCGCCAGGATCAGGTGATCCCGTTGACCAATAAAGAATTCATGCTGCTGCATCTGCTGGTGCGGCGCGAAGGCGAAGTGCTGTCGCGCACGCAGATCGCCTCTCAGGTGTGGGACATGAATTTCGACAGCGACACCAATGTGGTTGACGTGGCGATCAAACGCCTGCGCGCCAAAATCGACCGGCCGTTCGACGTCAAGCTGATCCACAGCGTGCGCGGCATCGGCTATGTTTGCGAGCCGCGCTCGTGAACGCCCGCGCTTCACGTCGGCCGGTGTCGCTGACGCTGCGTACCGCCATGCTGTTCGCGCTGGTGGCCGCCTGCGTGGTGAGCGGGGCGGGCTGGTATCTGTTCGGCGCGATGCGCCAGGAAATGACGCTCCGCAGCGATCTGCAGGTGACCGGGCGCGTAGAGTATTTCCGCCATTTACTGGGGCAGCGCTTTCCTTTGGCGCGCCTGACCGCCAATAACGGCCTGTTCGAAAATATGCTGGGCAATGAACAGGACGTGCTGATTTTCCAAATCCCAGGGCAAAAACCGCTCATCAATGTGAATCCGGCCAGGGTGGCCCTGCCGCCGATCGCGCCGACACCGCCCGAACAGGCGCAGACGCTGGCCGCCGTGCGCGGCGGGGAAACGGCGCAGGGGGTGCCGCTGCGCGCGGCATCGGCGATGGTGCGTCTGGAAGACGGCAGTTTGCTGCAGATCTCCGCTGCGCACGTCATGGTCAACGAGCAGAAGATGCTGGCGCGTTACCTGTGGCGCATTGTCGCGGCGGTCATTGTGGCTTTCCTGCTGATTGCGCTGCTGGGCTATGGGGTCATGCGCCGGGGATTGAAGCCGCTATGGCGCATGGCGGCGCAGGCGTCGCAGATCGCGCCCAATACATTGTCCACTCGCCTCAGCGAACAGGGGGCGCCGAAGGAGTTGCAGCAGCTGACCCGGTCATTCAATGCGATGCTCGATCGGTTGAATGAAGGTTATCAGCGGCTGACGCAGTTTTCCGCCGATCTGGCCCATGAGATCCGCACGCCAGTGGGCGCGTTGATGGGCCAGTGTCAGGTGGCGCTGTATCAACCCCGCAGCGTGGAGGAGTACGAAACCCTATTGTCGAACAATATGGATGAGCTGGAGCGTATTTCGCGCATGGTGGAAAACATCCTGTTTCTGGCGCGCGCCGGTGAGGCGCAGTCCGCGCTGAACTACAGTCGTCTGGAGGTGGCGGCCGAGCTGCGGCGGGTGGCGGATTACTTCGAAGGGCTGGCGGAAGAACGCGGCATCGCGCTGAGCTGCGAAGGGGAAGGAGAGCTGAAGGCGGACGCGATGTTGTTCCAGCGGGCGCTGAGCAACCTGGTGGCCAACGCGGTGCGCTATGCCGATGAAAACAGCCTGATCGTGTTGCGGGCTGAACGGCGTGCCGATGCCTGGTGGGTGCAGGTCATCAATCAGGGGCCGCCGATCGCGCCGGCGCATCTGGAAAAGCTGTTCGATCGTTTCTACCGCGCCGATCCCGCGCGCAGCGCCGGCAGCCACGCCAGCGGCCTCGGGCTGTCCATCGTGCGCGCCATCATGACGCTGCACGGCGGTGAGGTGCGCGCCGAATGTATCGAGCGCGCGTCTGTCGCCAGCCTCATTTTCAGCCTGCGGTTCCCGCTAGCGCAATAACCGATATGCCGGATTAACGCGGCGGAATGGCAAAGCGGAAGCAGGCGCCGCTTTGTGGTTGTTCGATCAGCTGAATGTCGCTGTCGTGCAGCTGCAGAATGCGCCGCACGATCATTAACCCCAGCCCGCCGGCGGGGCGTCGGGCGCCGCTCAGGACAGACGGCCGCACGAACAGATCGGCGCGCAGCGTCTGCGGAATGCCGGGGCCGCTGTCGCTGACCTGCACCATCACCTGGTCTTCCTGCCGCCACAGCCGCACGCCGATGTCGCCGCCGGGCGGCGTATGGCGAATGGCGTTGTCCAACAGGTTGGTCAGCACCCGCTCAATCATGCTGAGATCGGCGAACACCGGCGGCACGCCGGGGGCGATGTCGGCGTGCAGCCGCTGGTTGCGCGCCTCCGCCGCCAGCTCGAACTTCTGGAACACGTCCTGCAGCAGTTCGCTGAGGGAGAAGGGCTCTTTCTGCGGTTTCACCACGCCATATTCCAGCCGCGCCAGCTCGAACAGCTCCTGCGCCAGCTTGCCCACCTTGCGGCTCTGCGCCAGCGCGATCTCCAGATAGCGCCGCCGATCGGTGTCGCTCAGGGTGGCGGCCTTGACCGACAGCGTTTCCAGATAGCCGTGCAGCGAGGTGAGCGGGGTGCGCAGATCGTGCGAGACGTTGGCGATGAACTCACGCCGCAGCCGATCCTGCTGCGCCAGCGTTTGCCATTGTTCGGCAAGGCGCTGCGCCATGCGGTGGAAGGCCTGCTGAAGCTGGCTGACTTCGTCGCGCCCGGCCGGCACCGCCGGCAGCGCCGCGTAGGCCTGCACTGCCTCAATGCCGCCGCTGTCCAGCGCATTGACCTGACGGGTCAGGCGCCGGATGGGGCGAGTGACCCAGTAGAACGCGAAACCGCCGGCCAGCAGGCTGAACAGCACCATCACCCCGGAGGTCCACAGCGCCATCCTGGCCGCCGAGTTGAACTGGGCGTTGCTGGCCAGCGCCGTGTACTCTTCACCGAGCAAGACCACATACAGATAGCCCTCGACCCGGCCGTCGATCTTCAGCGGCGCAACGCTGAACACTTTGCGCCCGTCCGCGCTGCGCGGATCGTCGCCGTACACCGGCATCTGCGCGCCATCGAGCAGCGCCTGCAGCGGCGCCAGCGCGACCCGCTGCCGCTTCAGATGCCCGGCCGGCGCGGCGTTGCCGATGATTGCGCCCTGTTTGTCGAGCAGATAAACCTCAACGCTGGGGTTCACCGCCATCAGCTGATCGAACAGGGTATGCACCGCCTGCGGATCCGGCCCGTTAACCCCCAGCAGCGGATTGCTGTCGGCGATATGCTGCGCCAGGTTGCCGGACAGGCGCTGGATCACCGCCTGGCTGTACTGGGTATTGCTGCGCACCTGCATCCAGCCGGAAAAGGCGCAGCCGATGACGATCAGCAGCGCGAAGATAATCGTGAGGCGTTGCGCTAACGTAAGGTTTTTCATGGCTCACTCTTGCGGCGCGGCCGCGAATTTATAGCCCATGCCCCACACCGTGAGGATGCGCTCGGGTTCCGCCGGGTTGCGCTCGATCTTGATGCGCAGCCGGTTGATATGGGTGTTGACGGTGTGCTCATACCCCTCGTGCTGATAGCCCCAGACCTGATTCAACAGGCTGAGGCGCGAGAACACCTGGCCCGGGTGGCGGGCGAAAAAGTACAGCAGGTCGAATTCGCGCGGCGTCAGCTCGATCGGCTGTTGGTGCAGGCGCACTTCGCGGGCGATAGGATCGATGGTCAGATCGTTGAAGCTGAGCGCGCCGGCGTCCATGCGCAGGTTGCGGCTCATCGCCTCCTGGCGGCGAAACAGCGCCTTGACCCGCGCCACCAGCTCCAGCATGGAAAAGGGTTTGGCCAGATAGTCGTCGGCGCCCAGCTCCAGCCCCAGCACGCGGTGCACCTCGCTGGAGCGCGCGCTGGTGATGATGATCGGCGTGTAGCGCGTCATGGTGCGCGCCCGGCGGCAAATCTCCAATCCGTCTACGCCCGGCAGCATCAGATCGAGGATCAAGGCGTCCCAGCCGCCCTGTTCCAGCATCGCCATGCCCTGATTGCCGTCGGCGGCGTGGCTGATGGCGTAACCCTCGTCACGCAGATGCAGCTGCAGCAGCTCGGCGATGTCGCCGTCGTCCTCGACGATCAAAATTCGTTTTGGCTTGTCCATTCTCATTACCGCTGATTAGCCCGATTCTCTCTGAAGTCTACACAACCGCCACCGGCGGAGTTATCACATTTTATTTAACTTTGCGTGAGGTCTTGGGGAACAAATCCGGGGAATACTCGGTGCATCGCATCGTTAGCTGGCAGGAATCGTTATGAGCCTCACCCTCACCCCGGAACAACGACAGACCGTACATCCGCTGTGGCTGCGGTTAACGCATTGGCTGAATGCGCTGGCGATGCTGATCATGGTGACCAGCGGCTGGCGCATCTACAACGCTTCGCCGCTGTTCAATTTCAGCTTTTTCAACGAGCTGACGCTCGGCGGCTGGCTGGGCGGCGCGCTGCAGTGGCACTTCGCCGGCATGTGGCTGTTTGGCGTCAACGGGCTGTGTTACCTGCTGCTGAACCTCGCCAGCGGGCGCTTCAAACGCAAATATTGGCCGCTCAGCCCGAAGCAGTTTCTCGCCGATGTCGGCGCGGCGCTGCGCGGCAGGCTGCAGCACGCCGACCTGCGCCACTACAACATGGTGCAGCGCGTGGCCTATCTGTCGGTGATGCTCCTCGGCGTGCTGAGCGCGCTGTCCGGGCTGGTGCTGTGGAAATCGGTGCAGTTTCCGCTGCTGCGCACGCTGCTCGGCGGCTATGAGGCGGCGCGCTATATCCACTTTTTCGCCATGTCGGCGCTGGTGGCCTTCGTCGCGATCCATTTGGTGATGGTGGCGCTGGTGCCCCGCACGCTGCTGGCCATGCTGCGCGGACGTTAAGGAGTTCACGATGAAAAAGGATAAACAGATCATGACGATCGTTGAAGGGCAGGCGATCGTCAAAGAAGCGCAGCGCTTGTTGACCGCGTCGTCCCGCCGCCGCTTTCTGCGCAACGGCCTGACGCTGGGCGGTATCGCTATGCTTACCGGCTGCGATCTCAGCGGCAACGCCAACGTCGAGCAGGCGCTGAGCCGCATTTCGCGCCTCAACGATCGGGTGCAGGGCTGGCTGTTCAACGGCGATCGCCTGGCGCCGGTCTACCCGGAGTCGATGATCACCCGGCCATTCCCGTTCAACGCCTTTTACGCCGAGGAGGACGCGCCCGACATCAACGGCGACGACTATCGGCTGGAAGTGGCGGGGTTGGTGCAGGACAAGCGCGCCTGGAGCCTGCCGCAGCTGCATCGGATGGCGCAGGTTAGCCAGGTGACGCGTCATATTTGCGTCGAGGGTTGGAGCGCCATCGGCAAGTGGGGCGGCGTGCCGTTCGCCAACTTTCTTAAGGTAATCGGCGCGGATCTGAGCGCCCGCTACGTCAGCTTTAAATGCGCCGACGACTATTACACCAGTATCGACATGGCCACCGCGCTGCATCCGCAGACGATTATCGCGCTGACCTATGACGGCCAGACCTTGCCGCGCAAGTACGGCTATCCGATGAAGCTGCGCATGCCGACCAAGCTGGGCTACAAGAATCCGAAGCACATTCAGGTGATCGAGGTCACCAACCGCTTCCCGGGCGGTTACTGGGAAGACCAGGGTTACAACTGGTTTGGCGGCAGCTGAGGCGGCCGCCGGCCATTCTCCGGCACTCCGGTGCCTTTGACATGACGGAAGGAAATACCATGAAAAAGTTATTCGCAATGATGATGTGCAGCGCGCTGATGCTGGGCGTGGCCGGCGCCAACGCCGCGGACGGCATGAGTAAAGACGCGATGAAAAAGGACGGCATGAGCCAGATGTCGCACGACGGCATGGCGAAAGATGGGATGAAGAAAGAGTGCATGGGCAAGGACTGCATGAAGAAAGACAAAATGGGCAAAGACGCCATGAAAAAGGATGGCATGGCGAAAGACGGTATGGCCAAAGACGGCATGAAGAAAGACGAGATGAAAAAGGATGCGATGGGGCACTAAGCCGCCTCACCCCGCGGCCGCAAGCGGCAAACCGCGGCGGCTGCGGGCAACATAAGGAGAGAGGATGATGTTGGCGACATGGCTGCGGCGCTTTCGGCGCTCGAACGGGGACGTTATTTTTATGCGTGCGGCGCTGGTGGTGATCTTCGCCGCCTTCGGCTACGCCAAATGGTTTGATTATGAGGCGCAGGGGCTGGTGCCGCTGATCGGCAACAGCCCGCTGCTGAGCTGGATGCATCAGGCGTTCGGCATTCGCGGCGCCAGTTATGCATTGGGCGTCGCTGAATGGAGCTTCGGTTTGCTGCTGCTGGCGGGGTTCTGGTCGCGGCGTCTGGGTTTGCTGGGGGCGATCGGATCGACGGTGACCTACCTGACCACGCTGACGCTGATCTTTTCCACGCCGGGCGCCTGGGAGCCCTCCGCCGGCGGTTTTCCGGCCATGGCCGGCGCCACCAGCTTTTTAATCAAGGATCTGGTGTTGCTGGCCGGCTCCCTGGTGCTGCTGAAGGCCGATTTGCCGGCCGAGCAGGCATAAAAAAGGGCGTAGCCTGGCTACGCCCTCTGGGTATTTCTCGGCCGTCACATATCCGGGAAGGTCAGGGTGTCCCCCGGCGCTTCGCGATGAATGTGCAGGAAGTTCAGGTGCTTCTCGTACTGGTCGAGAATATCGCCAATCACCTGTTCCTTGCTGTAGTCCATCAGGTCGTTGCCCTGGGTGCCTTCCATCAGGAAGGTTTCCAGCCGGTAGTAGTGCGACTTGCCGGAGCGGGCGCGGTAGGTGAAGCCCGGCACCGAGTAGCGCATCGGCCAGATCTGATAGATAAAGTTCTGTTCCTCGCCCAGGTGCACCAGCAGCTCCAGGTGGTTCAGGCGTTCGTCTTCGGTCGGCGGCACTTCGCTGAACTCCACTTTCGCGCCGCGCAACTCCAGCTCGCGCGCCACGTCCTGCATCGCCGGACGGCAAACCTTATCCAACATTTTCTGCGTGTACTGCGTGCCCGGGTAGTTCATCACCCGCGACAGACGCTGTTTCCAGTTGAGCACGTCGTGGCTGGAGACCGGCACCGGCGCCAGGGTGCTGAGCGCGCTGGCCTTGCGGTAGTCCTCCACCCGCAGCGATTTGTACAGCCCGGCCATCACGAAGAAGATCACGAAGCTGAACGGCAGGCCCATGATCACCGTGGTTTTCTGCAACGCCGGCACGCCGTCGGTCATCAGCATGCCGATGGTCAGCAGGCCGATGGCCACCGACCAGAAAATCCGCAGCCAGTTCGGCGCATCATTATTGATGTCGGCCAGGCGTGAGGTGAAGTTACCCAGCACCAGCGAGCCGGAGTCCGCCGAGGTGACGTAGAACAGCAGGCCGGTGATGGTGGCCACCGAGGCGCTGAAGGTGAAGCCGGGGTATTGCGCCAGCAGGCTGTAGAAGCCGCGCTCCGGGAACTGCATCACTTCCTGCGCGAATTCCGCGTTGCCGTGAATGATCTGATACAGCGCGCTGTTGCCGAAGATAGACAGCCACAGCAGGGTGAACACGAACGGAATGATCAGCGTGCCGACCACGAACTGGCGAATGGTGCGCCCGCGCGAGATGCGCGCCAGGAACAGGCCGACGAACGGCGACCACGCCACCCACCAGGCCCAGAAGAACAGCGTCCAGTTGTTCATCCACTCCACCGGCCGATCGAACGCGAAGCTGTTGAGCGTCATGCCCATAAAGCGGTTGACGTAATCGCCGACGTTAAGCACCAGCGCGTTGAGCAGGAACTCGGTGTCGCCGAAGAACAGCACGAACAGGATCAGGCCCAGCGCCAGCAGCACGTTCAGCTCGGACAGGATGCGGATGCCCTTGTTGACCCCCGAGGTGACCGAGATGGTGGCCATGATCACCGACAGCAGGATCAGCGAGCCCTGCACCGTCAGGTTTTCCGGGATCTCGAACAGCACCTTGAGGCCGTAGTTGAGCTGCACCACGCCAATGCCCAGCGTGGTGGCGATGCCGAAGATGGTGCCGAGCACCGCGGCGATGTCCACGCTGTGGCCGATCGGGCCGTTGATGCGTTTACCGAAGATCGGGTATAGCGCCGAGCGGATGGTCAGCGGCAGATTGTAGCGATAGCTGAAGTAGCCGAGGGCGATGCCCATCAGCGCATACATCGACCAGCCGGTCAGGCCGTAGTGGAACAGTGTCCAGACCATCGCCTGGCGGGCGGCCTCCAGCGTTTGCGCGTCGCCTTCCGGCGGCATCATGTACTGGGTCACCGGCTCGGCGACCGAGAAGAACATCAAATCGATGCCGATGCCGGCGGCGAACAGCATCGCCGCCCAACTCATCAGGCTGAACTCCGGTTTGGACTGTTCCGGCCCGAGCTTGATGGAACCGAAGCGCGAGGCGGCGATAAACACCACGAACACGATGTACAGCGTCGCCGCCAGCAGGTAGTACCAACCGAAGGTGGTCGACACCCAATTCAGCGTGCGGGTGATCCACTGCCCGGAGAAGTCGGTGAAAAAGATGGTCATCAGCGAGAAGGCCAGGATCAGCCCCGCCGAGGTGAAGAAAACCACAGGGTTGAGGCGGTCCTGCTGCGGTTTGGAGGAGGTTTCGCGTGTTGTCATCGTCATCCTCTGAACTGAGTAAAATCGTGCCGCTCCGCATTCTGGGGCGCGTTGGCGCATCCGGAAAACGGGCGAATGAAGGCGGCGGCCATCCCCACGGGAATGGCCTGAACGATGCCGCTTTCGCCTGCTTATGAAGCACCGGAGCGCTTCGCGGTGGGAACCGCTTACAGCCACTGATTTTGGTCAGATTCGTTAATTACCTCACAAAAATCAGCCAGTTCCACAACCAGAAAATACATTTTTTTAACCAGGCGGCAATAAAATATATGCAATTTTTATTGAACGTTCAATCAAAAAAAAGTTTAATAGTCCTCATGATGACCTGAATCACGGGCGAAACGGCAGTGAAATTTGCCCGCTGAGATAAGGCCGAAGTCGGTTTTGTGAGAGTCGAAATATGCCAAAGGTAGGAATGCAGCCAATCAGAAGGCAGCAGTTGATTGATGCCACGCTCGCCGCGGTAAACGAAGTGGGAATGCATGACGCCACCATCGCGCAGATTGCGCGGCGGGCCGGCGTTTCCAACGGCATCATCAGCCATTATTTCAAGGATAAGAACGGCCTGCTGGAAGCCACGATGCGCTATCTGATCAGCCATCTGGGCGAGGCGGTGAAGCTGCGGCTGCAGGCGCTGACCGACAACAGCCCGGCGGCGCGGCTGCAGGCGATCGTCGCCGGCAACTTCGACGACAGCCAGATCAACAGCGCGGCGATGAAGACCTGGCTGGCCTTTTGGGCCAGCAGTCTGTACCAGCCGCAGCTCAACCGCTTGCAACAGGTGAACGGCCGTCGGCTCTATTCCAACCTGTGCGCCGAGTTTCGCCGCGTTATGCCGCAGCCGCAGGCGCGGTTGGCGGCCAAGGGGCTGGCGGCGCTGATCGATGGGCTGTGGCTGCGCAGCGCGTTGCGCGGCTCCGCGTTCAATCAGGCGCAGGCCCTGGCGCTCACGACCGAATACATCACGTTCCAACTCCGGGGGCAAACGCCGCCCGGAGGATAACTCAAGGAGATCCTATGTCCCGTTTTGGCTTGCAGAAGCTCTATATTCATGGCGCCTATGTAGACAGCACCGCTGGAAAAACCTTCAACGCCATTAACCCGGCGAACGGCGAAGTTCTGGCTGAAGTCCAGTCCGCCGACGCTGAAGACGTCGATCGTGCGGTGGCCAGTGCGGCCAGCGGGCAGAAGGTGTGGGCGGCGATGACGGCGATGGCGCGTTCGCGCATCCTGCGTCGTGCGGTGGATATTCTGCGCGAGCGCAACGATGAACTGGCGACGCTGGAGACGCTGGATACCGGCAAAGCGATGTCGGAAACCACCGCGGTGGATATCGTCACCGGCGCTGACGTGCTGGAGTACTACGCCGGCCTGATCCCGGCCATTGAAGGCGAGCAGATCCCGCTGCGCGATACCTCGTTCGTCTACACCCGCCGCGAGCCGCTGGGCGTGGTGGCCGGCATCGGCGCCTGGAACTACCCGATTCAAATAGCGCTGTGGAAGTCCGCGCCGGCGCTGGCGGCGGGCAACGCGATGATCTTCAAGCCGAGTGAAGTCACGTCATTGACGGCGTTGAAGCTGGCGGAAATCTACACCGAAGCCGGCCTGCCGGACGGCGTGTTCAACGTGGTGACCGGCAGCGGGGCGGAAGTGGGGCAGTATCTGACCGACCATCCGGGCATCGCCAAAGTCTCTTTCACCGGCGGGGTGAAAACCGGCAAGAAGGTGATGGCCAACGCGTCGGGTTCGACGCTGAAGGAAGTCACCATGGAGTTGGGCGGCAAATCGCCGCTGATTATCTTCGACGACGCCGATCTGGATCGCGCCGCCGATATCGCCATGATGGCCAACTTCTACAGTTCCGGCCAGGTGTGCACCAACGGCACCCGCGTCTTCGTGCCGGCGGCGCTGCAGGCGCAGTTTGAGGCGAAAATCCTCGAGCGCGTGAAGCGCATTCGCCTCGGTGACCCGACCGATCCGCAGACCAACTTCGGGCCGCTGGTCAGCTTTGCGCACATGGAATCGGTGCTGCGCTTTATCGAGAGCGGCAAAAACAGCGGCGCGCGCCTGCTGTGCGGCGGCGAACGCGTCACCCATGGCGAATTCGGCAAGGGCGCTTATGTGGCGCCGACGGTGTTCAGCGACTGCCGCGACGATATGGAAATCGTGCGTGAGGAGATCTTCGGGCCGGTGATGAGCATTCTCAGCTACCAGAGCGAAGAGGAAGTGGTGCGCCGCGCTAATGACACCACCTTCGGCCTGGCCGCGGGCGTGGTGACCCACGATCTGGCCCGCGCGCACCGCGTGATCCACCAGCTGGAAGCCGGCATTTGCTGGATCAACACCTGGGGCGAGTCGGCGGCGGAAATGCCGGTCGGCGGCTACAAGCAGTCCGGCGTTGGCCGCGAGAACGGCCTGACGACGCTGGAACACTACACCCAGATCAAATCGGTGCAGGTCGAGCTGGGCGAATACGCCTCGGTATTCTGATCTTCCCGTCGTCTTTCGAGCCGCAGCCGCGTTGGCTGCGGCCGACAATCTCTAGAGCGCCCAAATACACAGCCTGTTGCCGAGCCGCGCTTCGCGTCTTTGCCTGACCAGGCCTCTATAAAGTAAGGAGATAATGAATGGAATTTGACTACATCATTATCGGTGCCGGTTCAGCCGGCAACGTGTTAGCCACCCGATTGACCGAGGACGCCGACGTCAGCGTCCTGCTGCTGGAAGCCGGCGGCCCGGATTACCGGATGGATTTCCGTACCCAGATGCCGGCCGCGCTGGCGTTTCCGCTGCAGGGCCGCCGCTATAACTGGGCGTATGAAACCGATCCTGAGCCGCACATGAACAACCGCCGGATGGAATGCGGCCGCGGCAAAGGGCTGGGCGGTTCATCCCTGATCAACGGCATGTGTTACATTCGCGGCAACGCGATGGACTTCGACAACTGGGCCAAGGCGCCGGGTCTGGAAGACTGGACCTATCTGGACTGCCTGCCGTATTTCCGCAAGGCGGAAACGCGCGATATCGGCCCGAACGATTACCACGGCGGCGATGGCCCGGTGAGCGTCACCACGCCGAAGGCCGGTAACAACGAACTGTTCCACGCCATGGTGGAAGCCGGCGTTCAGGCGGGCTATCCGCGCACCGACGATCTGAACGGCTATCAGCAGGAAGGGTTCGGCCCGATGGACCGCACCGTGACGCCGAAAGGGCGCCGCGCCAGCACCGCCCGCGGTTATCTGGATCAGGCGCGTTCACGGCCGAACCTGAAGATCGTCACCCATGCGCTGACCGACCACATCGTGTTCGACGGCAAGCGTGCGGTGGGCGTCAACTATTTGCAGGGCGACAGCAATCAGCTGACCCATGCCAAAGCGCGGCGCGAAGTGCTGCTGTGCGCCGGCGCCATCGCCTCGCCGCAAATTCTGCAGCGTTCGGGCGTCGGCCCGGCGGCGCTGCTGAAAAGTCTGGACATCAACGTGGTGCACGATCTGCCGGGCGTCGGAGAGAACCTGCAGGACCACCTGGAGATGTATCTGCAGTACGCCTGTAAGAAACCGGTGTCGCTGTACCCGGCGTTGCAATGGTTCAATCAGCCGAAAATCGGCGCGGAATGGCTGTTCAACGGCACCGGCGTCGGCGCCAGCAACCAGTTCGAGGCCGGCGGTTTCATCCGCAGCCGCGCAGAGTTCGCCTGGCCGAACATTCAGTATCACTTCCTGCCGGTGGCGATTAACTATAACGGCAGCAACGCGGTGAAAGAGCATGGCTTCCAGGCCCACGTCGGTTCGATGCGTTCGCCGAGCCGCGGCCGGGTGCAGGTGAAGTCGAAGGATCCGCGCCAGCACCCGAGCATTCTGTTCAACTACATGTCGACCGAACAGGATTGGCAGGAGTTCCGCGACGCTATCCGCATCACGCGCGAAATCATGGCGCAGCCTGCTCTGGACGAATACCGCGGTCGCGAGATCAGCCCAGGGCCAGAGGTGCAGACCGACGAGCAGCTGGACGCCTTCGTGCGCGAGCACGCCGAAACCGCCTTCCACCCGTCCTGCTCGTGCAAGATGGGCGAAGACGAGATGGCGGTGGTCGACGGCCAGGGCCGAGTGCACGGCATGGAAGGATTGCGGGTGGTGGATGCGTCGATTATGCCGCTGATCATTACCGGCAACCTGAACGCCACCACCATCATGATCGCCGAAAAGATCGCCGACCGCATTCGCCAGCGCGCGCCGTTGCCGCGCAGCACCGCCGACTACTACGTCGCCGGCGATGCGCCGGTGCGCAAGCAGTAACCGACACGCCCTCTCGCCGTTGAGGGGGAGGGCCGCCGTAGCAAGCAACCCCTCTCCATATGCTCTTCCCCAAGGCGAGGGGGCAACTCTCTTTTTATTCCTTATCCCATCATGCCGCCGGCAGCGAGATTGCCTGATCGAAACTGTTGGGCGTCGCCATGCGCCACATGCGGGCGTAGAACTCGCTTTTGATCTCCGGCTGCAGCAGCGCGCCCGGCTCCAGGTAGTAATAGATATCGGCGTACACCTTGATCTCGGTCGGCGTGATGCGGCGCAGCATATGGTGCGAGGTCAGCTGCTCCGGGCGGCTGACGCCAGCCGCCGCCAGCATGTCCGCCAGCGCTTTCACCGTATTTTGATGGAAGTGATAGACGCGCTCCGCCTTGTTCGGCACCACCAACGCCTTCTGACGCAGCGGATCTTGCGTCGCGACGCCGGTCGGGCAGTGGTTGGTGTGGCAGCTTTGCGACTGGATGCAGCCGACGGCGAACATAAAGCCGCGCGCCGAATTCACCCAGTCGGCGCCGAGCACCAGCACGCTGGCGATGTCAAAGGCGCTGATGATCTTGCCGCTGGCGCCAATCTTGATTTGGTCGCGCAGGCCGCAGCCCACCAGCGTGTTATGCACGAACAGCAGCCCTTCGCGCAGCGGCATGCCCATATAGTTGGAGAGTTCGAGCGGGGCGGCGCCGGTGCCGCCTTCCTTGCCGTCCACCACGATGAAGTCCGGCAGAATGCGGGTGTGCAGCATTGCCTTGACGATGGCGACGAACTCCCACGGGTGGCCGATGCACAGCTTGAAACCGACCGGTTTGCCGCCTGACAGCTCGCGCAGCTGCTGAATGAACTGCATCATTTCCAGCGGGGTGGTAAAGGCGCTGTGCGAGGCCGGCGAGATGCAATCCACGCCTTCCGGCACGCCGCGGGTGGCGGCGATTTCCGCATCCACCTTCTTCGCCGGCAGAATGCCGCCGTGGCCCGGTTTGGCGCCCTGGCTGAGCTTGATTTCAATCATTTTCACCTGCGGGCTTTGCGCCTGTTCGGCAAAGCGGCGCGGATCGAAATGGCCGTCGGCGGTGCGGCAGCCGAAATAGCCGCTGCCCAGCTCCCACACCAGATCGCCGTTGTTTTCGCGGTGATAGCGGCTGATGCTGCCCTCACCGGTGTCGTGGTAGAAATTGCCTTTGGCCGCGCCGAGGTTGAGTGCGCGAATGGCGTTGGCGGAGAGCGCGCCGAAGCTCATCGCCGAAATGTTGAAGATTGACGCGGAGTAGGGCTGGCGGCAGTCGGCGCCGCCGATGGTGATGCGAAAACTGGTGGGATCGGCGGCTTCCACCGGCCGCATCGAGTGGCCGATGCATTCATAACCGGTTTGGTACACGTCCAGCAGGGTGCCGAACGGCTTGTCGCCCATCTCGTTTTTCGCCCGGCGATACACCAACGTGCGCTGGGTGCGGGAGAACGGGATCTCTTCATTATCCTGCTCGAGGAAATACTGGCGCAGTTCCGGGCGGATGAACTCGAAGAAGAAGCGCAGGCGGCCGATGATCGGGTAGTTGCGGCAAATGGCGTGGCGCTGCTGCGTGAGATCGTAGATACCCAGCACCATCAGGCAACCGCAGGCCAGGGCCGGCAGCCAGAACCACGGATGGTTGTGCATCATGATCAAGAAAACCAGGGTGAGCAAGATGCTCAGCACAAAGCAGGTATAGCGGCTGAATAAGGACGACTTCATAACATCTCCTGATGTTTATTTTTAATCCACACGACATGACTCACGGATAATCCGTGTGCAAATCGTAGCCAACAGGAGAGGATGTTGTGTGTCTGTTGCTGCTTTGTCGCCGGTTGTTACATTAATTTAACTCGGCGAGGGGGCGGGTTGCCGCGCGGCGTACCGCGCAACAAACCAGGGCGTGCTATTTGCCGGCGACGAAGATGGTGCTCATGCTGCGCAGCCGCAGCTTTTTCATCGCGCTGTATTTCTGCGAGAAGATAGTTTTCGGGTGCGTGCCGCGTTTTTCCGCGATATGCAGCAGGCTGTCGCCACGCAGCAGATTGAAGATCACGTCGCTTTCCGCCGGGCTGAGCTCGCGGGTTTTCTGCACCCGGATACCGCCTGGCTCTTTGCTTTCCAGCAGCCGCTGGATTTTTTCCTGCAGCGAATAAAGCGGAATGCGGGTGGAGACCAACTCGACGGAAATCCCCAGGATCGACAGCAGTTTCACCACGCGCTCGTCGTCATAGAACACCAACAGGCGCGTTTTGCTGTTGTACTGCTGGTGCAGGGACACCAGGCTTTCGATCACGTTGACGCTCTGCTCCAGGTTTTGCGAGGTGAAAATCAGTGCGATATCGTGCTTGGTGATCTTTTCCGCTTTGGCGCCGCCGTGCATGAAATCGGAAAACAGGCGGATATCGTACGCGCCGTAGTGTTTCTTCAGCAGCACCGACAGGCCAACATAGCTGTACTTACACTCACTAATCACAAGAACGTTGTTTTTAGACATAGGGCAAACACCAATACCGAGTTAAAAGTATTCAGCTGTAAGAAGCGAGTTCAAATCCTTGATGCTGGATTCCTTCCACAGCTTTCCCTGCAGTGCGTAATATGGCATTTCATCCAGCCATTTCTTGTGTTCGGGAGTTTCAACTCCTTCGATAATTACCTTGTAATGATTAAGGTAAAAGAAGCGCAGTAACGCGCGCATCAAGCCCTCGCCGCCGGACTTTTTCATAAAGTCCCAAAGCAGAAAACGATCGAGCTTAACGAAGCGGAACTGGCTGTTGTACAACGCGGAAAAACCCGCATAGCCAGAACCAAAATCATCGAGCCAAAATGAATAACTATTCAAGGACGGATCGCCGTGCACGCGATCTTTCACCAGCCGGGTTGAATTCTCGCTGATCTCAAAATGAATACAGCGCAGGGCATTAATTCTTTCGGCAAAGTGAGTATTCGCCAGCGATTGCAAGGAATAATCGTCAACATTCAAAGTGGCTATCACTTGGTTTTCATGAAACCAGTGTTTGTATTTATCGATCAGATTGATCTGATCCATCAAAATCTCAATCCGGGTAGCGCTGTCGGCATGGCGAAAGAACTGTTCAGGAGAAAAATGGGCATATTCGCTATTAAACGTAAAGCGAGACAGGCATTCAACGGCCAGCAATTGTCCCGATTTCGCGAACATTGGCTGAAAAACATAATTAATGCCGTTATTTTTCTCTCTGAAAGAACCGCTCATTTCCCAATCCTTGGATTGATATTTAACTTGTTGATTTTAAATGATTAAAAAGAAAGTTACTCCGTATTTTTTGGTAAATTTCTTATTTAAAGCGTCAGGATGGCCGAAACGTGTCGACAGACTATTTAACGCGGAATTCGTGCCAAAGTCCAAACGTCGCAATCTGTTACTAAATGTAAATATTCGGGATAATATTCTGATTTTCAGGCCTTAACGCAAAATGTTGAACTCTGCAGCTTTCCCAAACACAGATTATTCCTATTCATATGAATCGTCAACATCGATCGATAGGTATCCGCCGATAGTTTATTCCTATCAAGAGGGGGCTTATGAATGTTTTAAACGATTTAACATTAAGAATATGCTTAGTCTATATTTCGTCCGGCAATGAGTTCATCGAGGCAACGCTCCTTTTCAGCAAGGGAGTGCTATCGCTGAGTGTATGCTCAGTGGCGGCAATATATATATAAGCCCGCCACTGAATCGATTATTTTATTGTTCTATGGAGCTGGAAATGAAAAAAGTATTATTGCCTTTGGCTGCCCTGGTATTGTCTGCAACTGCTTCCAATGCAATGGCAGCAAACGGCAACGTTAAATTCACCGGTGAAATTGTACAGTCCACCTGTAAAGTTGTTGATAAAGACCAGAATAAAGAAGTTTACCTGGGTAAATATCCTACCACCGCTTTCCCAACTGCCGGTTCTACCAGCGGTGCTAAAGCTTTCGATATTAGCCTGGAGAAATGTGAAGCGGGTAACTACACCCTGCGTTTCGACGGTAACACTCCTGCTGGCCACCCAGAGCTGTTGGCTGTAACTGGCGGCGCAACTGGCGTTGGCGTTGAAATTCTGGATAACAACGGTTCTACTCTGCCAATCTCTCAGGAAGTGGCTACCCCAGCTACCGTAACTGTTGCTGCTGATGGCGATAACCCAGGCGCTGCGACTTTCAACCTGCGCGCTCGTTACAAATCCTTCCAGGATCTGGTAACTGCCGGTCAGGCAAACTCTAACGCTACCTTCACCATCGAATACAAATAATTCGCTGGCAGGATAGATAGAGTTATTGGCCAAGGATGGCTAAATTTTGAGAGTTGAGACATTCCGATGAAAAAAATTCTGACTGGTATTTTATTCGCATTCTCTGTTAATGCCTTTGCCGGCATTCAGGTTGATGCGACGCGTGTCATCTATAACAGCGCAAGTAAATCCGCATCGCTCTCAATCAGCAATGACAGCGACGATACCTACATGGTGCAAACCTGGCTGGATACTGGCGATGCAAGCCAGATGCCTAAGAATTTGCCGATCGTGGTGACGCCACCCATTTTGAAGCTGGCTGCCAAGAAAGACGCCATTTTGCGTTTTATCTATTCCGGCAGCGGTTTGCCGCAGGACAGAGAATCTCTGCTCTGGGTCAACGTACAGGAAATTCCGCCAACGCCTAAGCAAGATAACGTGCTGCAGGTGGCGATCCGTACTCGTATCAAACTGTTCTATCGCCCGGATTCGTTGAAAACCAACTTGCAACAGCAGGCGGAAGCGCTGAAGTGGAAGCGCCAGGGCGGCAACTTGGTCGTGACCAACGATGGCCCGCTGTTCGTCACGCTGGGCGTGTTGAACCTGAAGAGCGGCGGCAAGAGCTGGAAAGTGAACGCCGACATGGTCAAGCCACACGACAGCCTGCGTATTTCCCTGCCTCAGGGGGCGCAATCGGCCAACAATATGTCGTTTACCTATATCAACGACTATGGCGGTCACACCGAGATTAAAAACGTCGCACTGAATTGATTTGAAGCACTTCAAGGAATGAAAGAAATGGCACACAAAAGAATAACAACCCTCGCGCCAAAACGTTTGGTGAAGCTGATTAATGGTGTAATTTATTTTTCTGCTGTGCCTTTTTCATTCTCACATATGGCCATGGCGGAGGAGCAGTTCAACACCTCCTTCATCCATGGCGATGACAACATCGCCCAGGTGGCGTCGTTGGCCAGCGGGGATGACATTCTGCCGGGTAAATATCCGTTTGATATCTATCTCAACGGGCAGCGTATCGATCACCGTGAAATCGAGTTCAAGAAAGAATCCAAGGACTCTCCGGTAGCGCCGTGCCTGACGGCCGCGGACTATCAGGATTACGGCGTAAAGCTGCCCGGCGATCTGACCACCGCCGGTGCCGCGCAATGCTACGCATTGCCACAACAGATCTCCGGCGCCAAGCTGAGCTATGACGCCGCCGTACAGCGAATGGATCTGGAAGTGCCGCAGGTATTTCTGATCCCGCGCCCGCAAGGCGCCATTTCGCCGAAAGTTTACGATCGCGGCATCAATGCCGGCTTTGTTAACTATAACTTTAGCGGCACTCATAACCGCTACGGCAACAATCAGAACGACAAGACTTCCGACTATTACTTCCTGAGCCTTAACAATGGCCTCAATATTGGCGATTGGCGCCTGCGCAACAACTCGACGTTGAACCAACAGTCGGGCGCCGGTACGCATTGGAAGAACATTTCCAGCTGGGCGGAAACGGACATCGTTTCTCTGCGCAGCCGTCTGGTGATCGGCCAGACCAACACCAATAACAATGTTTTCGACAGCATTCAGTTCCGCGGTGTGCAGATGTCCAGCGCCGACGACATGCTGCCGGAAAGCCAGCGCGGCTATGCGCCGGTGGTGCGCGGTGTGGCGACGACCAACGCACGCGTTGAAGTGCGTCAGAACGGCTATACCATTTACAGCACCAACGTGCCGCCAGGGCCGTTTGCACTGACGGACATTTTCCCAAGCACCCTGAGCGGTAACCTGGACGTGACGGTCATCGAAGCCAATGGTTCGAGAACCTCATTCGTCGTGCCATTCTCCTCGGTGCCGAACATGCTGCGCGAAGGGATTTGGAACTATCAGCTGACCGCCGGTAAATACCACGACGGCACCAGCCGCTATCAGCCCAAGTTTGTCCAAGGCACCTTGTCGCACGGTATGGCGTATGACATCACGCCTTACGGTGGCGTGCTGGTGGCGGAAAACTACCGTTCAGCGGTCGTGGGCCTCGGTAAAAACCTGGGGAACTGGGGGGCTGTCTCTTTTGATATGTCCTATTCCGACACCAACCTGGTGAACGGCGATGACAAGCAGGGGGAGAGTTTCCGTTTCCTGTATTCCAAGTCGCTCAACGATTGGGGGACGGAATTCCGCATTGCCGGTTACCGTTACTCGACCTCCGGCTATTATGATTTCTCCGATGCGGTTGCCGAGCGCGAACGCTATGAGAACGGTTATTACCGTAACGATTACTACGATCAAAACGATCGCAACCTGGGCGTGCCGGACTGGGCGGAGTCGCGCCGTCGCAGTTATTATACCAGCCGGTTCAACAACAAACGCCAGCGCGTTGAGCTGTCTGTCAACCAGCGCATCGCCGGTAATTCGACGCTGTACGCCAACCTCAGCAACCAGTCTTACTGGGGCGGGTCCGGCGAAGATCGCACCGTTCAGACCGGTTTCAACAGCAGCTATAAAAATATCAGCTATGGCGTCTTCTATCAGGACAGCCGCAGCAACTACGGCTATAAAGATCGCAGCGTCAACCTGACCGTATCGATTCCGTTCAGCTTCTTCAGCAAGGATTCGTCGGACATGACCGCCAGCTTCAACGCCGGCCACAGCAAGCAGAGCGGCAATACCTACAGCGCCGGCCTGAGCGGTACCGCGCTGGATGACAACCGCTTGAACTATGCGGTGCAAAGCGGCCATGATCGTTATTCGGGCCAAACCAGCTCGGCCAACGTCGGTTACCAGGGCAGCATGGGGAACATCAATGCCGGTTACAGCTACAGCAAAGATTATCAACAATCTTCGTTGGGCGTGGCGGGTGGCATCGTCGCGCACTCCGGCGGCGTGACGTTGACCCAGCCGCTGCAGAACACCTTTGTGCTGGTGGAAGCCAAAGACGCCAAAGGCGTTCGCATCGAAAACCAACCGGGCGTCGCCATCGACCGCTTCGGTTACGCGGTAATGACCTCTGCGTCGCCATACCGTCATAACCGCGTGGCGCTGCGCACCGAAGATATCGGCAACGGCCTGGATATCCCGATGGCGGCGCGAGACGTGGTGCCGACTTACGGCGCAATCACCCGCGTGAAGTTTGAAACGCACACGGGCCAAAGCCTGTTGGTGCACAGCAAGATGGCCGACGGCAGCGTACCGCCGATTGGCGCCAACGTCTTCAGTGCGGACGGCAAGAACAACGGTACTGTCGGTACCAACGGCGATATTTATATTTCAGGGGCTTCCGCAGGGGATCGCCTGCTGGTGAAATGGGGCAACGACGCGGGCGAAAGCTGCTCACTGGTGGTGCCGGAATTGAAAGCGGCGACCGAACAGCTGATGGGTTATCAGGAACTTTCGCTGACCTGCGGAAAACCGTAAAAGGAAAGGATATGTCTTCTTTGTTAAAGCACAAGAATCTCGGGTTGGCGGCTGGGCTGCTGGTCACGCTGGGCGCGTTTTCTCAGAGCAGCTATGCGCTGTCTTGTAAGCAGAACGGCAGCATTCGCCAGGATATCGTGCTGGATAAAGCCATCAAGGTGTCGACCGCCAATACCGCGCCGGGCGCGTTGCTGTGGCGTTCGCAGACCTTTACTTCGACATTCCAATGTACGGATGACTGGAACAACCCGAAAGGGGAGAACGCCTACCTGTACTGGGATCCGCAGTCCCGGATGAGTCAGATCCATAATTCGATCGAAGTGGGTGTCACTTATCAGGGGATTGATGTCAAACCGACTAAAGGTGCGCGTCAGGACGTCGGTCCCGGCACGGAATGTCGCCGTTCGGGCAACCGTTGTTTGTCTCCGGCCAGATCGCTGACGGTAACCGTGTCTTACGCCATCTACATTAAAGCAACCGGCAAGGCGCCGCCGGCCGGCGGCAAGATCAACGACAACAACTCGTACTCGGTATTTCAGGTTGATGGCGTCGGCGGCTTGAACGGCACGCCGAACAGTAACTTTAACGCCTACATTTCCGGGCTAGGCAATATTCAGTTTATTTCCTGCAACCCGAAAATCACCGTGGTGGCCAACAACGGCTCGACGGTGAATTTCGGCACTATCCCGCGTCAGAATGCGGTGGTGGGTAAAATCGAGAAACAGGTGCCGTTCTCGGTCGCCGCCAATATGTCCGATCCGACGACCGGTCAGGATTGCAAAGGTGAAACGTTGCAGGCCAGCTTCAGCACCACCTATCCACTGCAGGATAACAGCGTGATCCTGCCGACCAGCGACAGCGGTTTCGGGATTTTGATCTCGCAGGCGGCGACGCCGAATACGCCGATCATGATGAACAGTCCGGTCGATCTGGGCCTGGTCAACGGCACCATCGTTGAAAAGAACTTTATGGCCAGCCTGAAATGGTTGAGCACCAACCCGAAAGTGGGGCCGTTCAGCGCATCGGCGAATATTGACGTCACCTTCAAATAATTCGGTGTCTCGTCAATAAAGAAAGGGTTCAGTTCTCGCGAACTGAACCCTTTTTTGTGCCTTTACCATGAGGATTAACGCAGCCCCATCCAGCTGGTGCATACGCCTTCCGGCAATTTGCCGGCAAACCAGTGTGGTAAGGCGGGGGCGTCGCGGTGTTGCTCAGTCTGCGTCTGCGCCGGCCACTCCGCGACGTCCCAGCGGGTGGTGCGGCGATACACCGCCGGGGTCTTGCCGAACTGTTTCTTGAAGGCGCGCGAGAACGACGGCTGAGAATCGAAGTGGTATTGCAGGGCGATATCCAGGATCGGTCGTGGGGTGGAGCGCAGTGCCTGCGCCGCCTGCGACAGGCGCCGCTCGCGGATATAGCTGCCGAGCGCGTGGCCGGTGGTGCTGCGGAACATGCGCTGCAGGTGCCATTTGGAGTAGCCTGACTTGGCGGCGACGTTATCCAGCAGCAGCGGTTGGTCCAGATGAGTTTCAATCCAGTCTAGTAAATCGTGAATGATATTGACGCGATCCATGGTTTTAGTTCTCCCGCAAAAACGACATTCAGGTCACAGTGACTTAGCTTAATTATCCAAGAATATACTTTGATAATAGGCGTGACTACGCCGTTACGCAAGGGTAAACCGGGGGTAAATAGGTGGCCAAAAATGCTCTTTGAGCGGCAGGGGTATAGAAAAAAGGCCGCATAAAGCGGCCTTGTCAGCAGGAAACCACGGGGAATCAGTTAGTTTCCGGTTTCACTTCAATGTAGTTCAGACCCAGCACGCTGCTGGTGTAACCGCGGATCTTGTTGGTCATCTCGATATCGCCGTTCAGCTTGTGGCCGTAAGACGGGATGATCTCTTTCAGCTTGCTCTGCCATTCCGGCGTCGCCACTTTGTCTTTGAACACGGTTTCCATCAGATGCAGCATGATCGGCGCAGCGGTAGAAGCACCCGGCGAAGCGCCCAGCAGAGCGGCGATGCTGCCGTCTTCAGAACTGACGACTTCGGTGCCGAACTGCAGCACGCCGCCTTTATCCGCATCTTTCTTGATGATCTGCACGCGTTGGCCCGCGGTCCACAGCTTCCAGTCTTCCTGCTTGGCGTCCGGGAAGTACTCTTTCAGCGCGGCGAAGCGGTCGTCGTCGTTCATCATCAGCTGGCCGACCAGGTATTTCACCAGATCGAAGTTATCCAGACCGACGTGGGTCATCGGCATCAGGTTCGAGGTGCTCAGCGAGTGCATCAGATCGAACAGTGAACCGTTCTTCAGGAACTTGCTGGAGAAGGTGGCGAACGGCCCGAACAACAGCACGCGCTTGCCGTCCAGCATGCGGGTATCCAGGTGAGGCACGGACATCGGCGGTGAACCTACGCTGGCCAGGCCATACACTTTGGCCAGGTGCTGGTTGGCGATCTCCGGGTTGGTGGTGACCAGGAACTGGCCGCCGACCGGGAAGCCGCCGTAGCCGTCGGCTTCTGGGATGCCGGACTTCTGCAGCAGGGTCAGGGACGCGCCGCCTGCGCCGATGAACACGAACTTGGCGTTAACGGTGGTTTCTTTGCCGTCGCGGTTCAGATCGGCAACGGTCACGCTCCAGGTCTGGTCGGCGTTGCGCTTGATGTCGCGCACTTCGTGGCTCAGGTTCAGCTTGAACTTGTCGCTGGCGCTCAGCGCGTCAACCAGCTGGTGGGTGATCACGCCGAAGTTGACGTCGGTACCCAGCGGCATGCGGGTCGCGGCGATTTTCTGCGCCGGATCACGGCCGTTCATCACCAGTGGCGCCCACTGCTTGATCTGCGCAGGATCTTCGGAGTATTCCATGCCGCGGAACAGGGTGCTGTGCTGCAGCGCCGCATAGCGTTTACGCAGGAAGTTGACGTTGTCGTCGCCCCACACGAAGCTCATGTGCGGCACGCTGTTAATGAAAGATTTCGGATCTTTCAGGACATTGTTTTTCACCTGATAAGACCAGAACTGGCGAGAGATTTCGAAAGACTCGTTGACCTTCACCGCCTTGCTGATGTCGATGGTGCCATCGGCTTTTTCCGGCGTGTAGTTCATTTCGCTGAAGGCGGAGTGCCCGGTACCGGCGTTGTTCCAGCCGTTGGAACTCTCTTCCGCTACGCCGTTCATGCGCTCGTACATGTCGATGGTCCAGGTCGGCTCCAGCTCATGCAGATAGGTACCCAAGGTGGCGCTCATGATGCCGCCGCCGATCAGAACCACGTCGACGGTTTTATTCTTCTCTTCAGCCGCCGCCTGTTGCGTAACGCCAAACAGGCTGAGACTGAAAATCAGGACGAGTAATTTTCTCATTGAATTAAATCTCTTGTGTGTAAATTCTACTCATTGCAGGTGAAAGAATTTAGCGGGAGTTACCCTGGAAATAATGAAGCCGACCGCCCGGCGAAAGCCGATAGGCAGCAATAATGCCTTTTTGTTAATAGGGTATTTAACGAAAAGTGAACTATTGCAGGCCGTCCGGATGCAAATTGATCGGTTCACGTTACTGGCGGGGTATTATTGTTTGCGAGAATGTTAAAAACTACTTTTGTAACTAAAAAAAATGAATATAAGCAAAAAACGGCCGGTTGCTGTCGCAGGAATAAACAGAGAGGGAAGAAAGGCCGTATAACCGCGTTATCTTCAGGGGCTAATTGTCGCGTAATTAGACGTTATTTCGTTATCACACAATAATTGCGGTTAAATTGCAAATACCTAGCGGTAACCAATAATAAATGGCCGCCGTCGCGGGCGGCCATCGTTCAGAAGACGGTTACTTGATACCCATCGCATCGCGCATGGTGAAGAATAGATCGGTCTGATCGGTCAGGCCCACTACGTTGGCGGCGTGCGGGCCGTAGGCCGCGACGCGCAGTTGGGTGCCGGTGTGCCCCTGCGACTCCTCTTCCGAGTTGCCGTAGCTGAGGGTCATCGGGGCGCCGTCCTTGGTGGTCAGCTTTTGGGTCAGGCCCGGCGCTTTGGCGTCGGCGGAGACGATCTGGCTGGCGTGCGCGTGGTCGGCGGTGACGATCACCAGCGTGTTGCCGTCGGCGCGGGCGAAGGCCAGCGCTTTTTGTACCGCTTCGTCCAGATCGACGGTTTCGCCAATCTGCCCGCACGGGTTGGCGGCGTGATCCTGCTTATCGATCGACGCGCCCTCCACCTGCAGGAAGAAGCCGTTCGGGTTGTCTTTCAACAGCGCGATCGCTTTTTCGGTCATCGCCGCCAGCGTTGGCGTGGCGGCGGTGCGCGCCGGGTTGTTTTCGCAGGTCACTGCTGGTTTGTCGAGGTTGCCGTGGTAGCTGGCTTTCGGCCCCAGCCAACGCACCGGCATATTGCCGTCGGCGAACAGCCCCAGCAGCGGTTTTTGCTGGTTGGCGAGGGTAACGGCCTGCAGTTCGTCGGCGTTGCTCACCCACTGATAACCCTGCGCCGCCGCCTGGTCCTTCAGCGATTTTCCTTGCCATTCGCCACTTTTCGCCAGCTGGTTGAACGATTTCGCGCCGCCGCCCAGCGTGACGTCGGCGCGGGTTTTCAGCAGTTGTTCGGTGATGGAGCCGCGGCCGCCGTTTTCCAGCGCGTTAGCGGCGCATTTCTCGCTGGTTTCCTCCGGGCCATAGCACTTGCGTGAGATGACGTGCGAGACCAGCGCCGCCGGCGTGGCGTCTTGCAACTCGGCGGTGGAGACGTTGCCGGTGGCCTTGCCGGCCGCCTTGGCGATCTCCAGCAGCGTTGGTTGATCCTTGCCGTTCACGTCCACGCCGAGCGCGCCGTTATAGGTTTTCACCCCGGTGGCCCAGGCGGTGGCGGAGGCGGCGGAGTCGGTCACGTAGTCCGGCTTGTGGGTTTTCCTGTCCAGCGAGTAATGGGTGTATTGTCCGGTCAGCGGCAGGGCGTCGATGCCCTTGAAGTAACCGCCTGCGCCTTCGGCGTAGTTGCGCGCGGCGGTGATCTCGGAATCCCCCATGCCGTCGCCGATCAGCAGGATCACGTTTTTCGCCGTTTTGTCCGACAGCGACGCCTTCAGCGCGGCGGTCTGATCGCCGGCCAGACGGCGGGCGCCGCCCGGTTCGACGAGGTTGCCGCGCGCGGCACGATCGGTCAGGCCATCGGCATTGGCCGAGGTTTCCGCTGCGATGGCGGAGGAACAGAGCAGGGCGGACAGTACGGCGCCGGTGATCAGGGATACAGCAGGTTGCATGGGGTAAGCTCCTTGTCGTAATACAACAATGTAAATAACATCAAATTGTTACGAAAGGAGAGTAGAGCAGAGGGATGACAATTTTATGACAGCGGAAGGCGGGAGGGCCCGGCGGCCATCCCGTTTGACGATCAGGCCGCACGCGCCGGGATAGCGAGCCCACGCTGCACCGCCGGGCGCGCCAGACCTCGCTCCAGCCACTGCGCGACGCGGGGGAAACTGTCGAACTCCACCAGTTCGCGCGCCTCATAGAAGCCGATCAGGTTGCGCACCCAACCCAGCAGCGAGATATCGGCGATGGTGTACTCCGCGCCCATGATCCAGTCGCGGCCTTCAAGGCGCGTTTCCAGCACGCCGAGCAGGCGTTTCGATTCGTTTTTGTAGCGCTCCAGCGGCCGCTTGTCTTCATATTCGCGCCCGGCGAATTTATGGAAGAAACCGAGCTGGCCGAACATCGGGCCGACGGCGGCCATCTGGAAGAACACCCATTGAATGGTTTCGTAACGCTGCGCCGGGTCCTGCGGCAGGAAACGGCCGCTCTTTTCCGCCAGGTAGAGCAGAATGGCGCCGGATTCGAACAGCGGCAGCGGCCGGCCGCCGGGGCCGTCGGGATCGATGATCGCCGGGATTTTGCCGTTCGGGTTCAGCGCCAGGAATTCCGGCGTCCAGGTTTCGTTGTTGCCGATGTCGATCAGGTGCGCTTCATAAGGCAGTCCGATCTCCTCCAGCATGATGGAGACTTTGACGCCGTTCGGCGTCGGCAGAGAGTAGAGCTGCAGCCGTTCTGGATGCTGAGCCGGCCAGCGTTTGACGATCGGGAATTGGGTGGAATCGAGCATGGAAACTCCTCGGGTTGGCGGGGTCGCTTAAGCGTACCCCTAGAGTATTGCAGTAAAACTACCCTGTCGCCGGGTTACACCGTGAGGTCAAAATGTGCGGCCAGCGCTTTTTTACCGGCGGGGGTCAGCTGCAGCTCGCGGCTGTCGAGCCGGCGAAGGATCCAGCCGCGTTGGATAAAGGCGGCTAACAGCGCGGCGCCCAGCGCGCCGCCGAGGTGAGAGCGGCGTTCGCTCCAGTCCAGGCAGCCGCAGGCGAAGCGGCGGCGGGTGGGGGCGGGGGAGCAATCGACGCCCAGCCGCGCCAGCGCGGCCTGACCGATGTCGCTTAACCGGTAGTCTGCTTCGCCGGTCAGCCAGTTCAGCGCATGCAGCCGATCGTGCAGCTTCACCGCCACCTCGCCCGCCATATGGTCGTAGCAGGTGCGAGCATATTGCAGCGAGGTGGGCGTGCGGCTTTTCACCGACGGGCGCGGCACGCCCGCCAGCGCCATCAGGCCTTCCAGCGCTGCGGCCACCGGTTGCCCGGCCAGCCGGAAATAGCGATAGCGCCCCTGTTTGACGCAGGCAATCAACTGCTGCTCCAGCAGTTTTGCCAGATGCGCGCTGGCGGTGGACGGGGCGACCTCGACCGCCGCGCTGAGCTCGGTGGCGGTGTAGGCGCGCCCGTCCATCAACAGGCACAGCATGCGCGCTCGGGTGCGGTCGGCGATGGCGGCGCTCAGCGCCGATAAACGATCTTCTATCTCGATGTTATGCATATTTTGAGGTTAGACGAAGTATGGCTGTGCGTCCATTGCTAGCCTGTGGTCATCGCACTTTGGTGCTGAGCGGCCGTATTCGCTGGATATTGATGAGCGGGCGTTGAAACCGGTGCAGTGGCGCCATTCTTACCCTGCGCGCGTACCGGAATTTTACCGTTGAGAGGAGAAGATAATGATCGCCGTGATTTTTGAACTACAGGCCGCCGATGGGCAGCGGGAGACCTACCTGGAGTTGGCGGCGGCGCTGAAGCCGCTGCTGGCGCAGATCGACGGATTCATTTCCATCGAGCGCTTTCAAAGCCTGGCCGATCCTGCGCGCCTGCTGTCGCTCTCTTTTTGGCGCGACGAAGCGGCGGTGCAACAGTGGCGCAATCTCGAACAGCACCGGGCGGCGCAGGCGCGCGGCCGTGGCGAGGTGTTGGCGCAGTATCGGCTGCGGGTGGCGGAAGTGGTGCGGGACTACGGGCTGGAGAGCCGCGACCAGGCGCCACAGGATAGCCGTTGTTATCACCGCACCTGAAAAAAGCCCGCCGGCGGCGGGCTTTCGTCTGCTATTTCGCTTCGCTGCCCACTTTCATTGCTCCGGCGTAGCTGGCGCCCATCCCCCAGGCGGCGCCGTGGTCGCGGGCGATCTGCAATACGCCTCCCGCCGTGGCTTTGCGGCTCCAGTCCTGCTGCCATTCCAGCATCAACGCCACCCAGTTGATGGGCGTGGCGCCCGCCTGTATCAGGCGCTGCATGGCGTTGTTTTGGCTGTCTGGCGTAATGTCGCCGGTGACGTCCGACAGGATATAAACCTCATACCCCTCGCCCAGAGCGGACAGCGCCGGCAGCATCACGCAGCTGGCGGTCCACAATCCGCCGATGATGATTTTCTTGCGGCCGGATTGTTTGATCAGATCCACTACGCGCCGATCCTGCCAGACGTTGATGGCGGTGCGATCGTACACCTGCAGATCCGGACGTGCCTGCGTCACCTGCTGGAATACTGGCCCGGCGAAGCTTTTGGCGTTGGCCGAGGCCAGAATGGTCGGCACGTTGAACACCTTGGCGGCCTTGGCGATGCCGGCGGCGTTATTCACCAGATTGGTTTGATCGATAGAGGAAATGGTCATGCCGAACATGTCCTGCAGATCGACCAGCAGCAACAGGCTGTTGTCGGCGGTCAGCGGTTGCACATAACCCGTCTGGCGGCTGTCGGCGGCGGGGGATTGCGCCAGCGCGGCGACGGGGGCGGTGGCGGCGCTCAGGCCGAGCATCAGGGCGAACAGGGTCTTTTTCATTATTAACTCCATGATTATCAGTAGATTAAATTCACTTCCCACTCAGGGAAGTGGTTGAATAAAGTCTACTGAGGTTGTTGAGGTTAATAATCTGTGTTTTATTGAATTAATAATTAACCTGTGGGACATAATATGGACGTGCTACTGACGATGCGCGCCTTTCGCCGCGTGGTTGAGCGCAACAGTTTCTATAAGGCGGCGGAGGATCTGGCGATCACGCCGGCGGCGTTGAGCAAGCAGATTAAGCAGTTGGAAAGTCGGTTGGGGACGCTGTTGCTGGTGCGCACCACCCGCAGCATGAGTCTGACCGAAGCCGGGCAGCTCTATTACCAGGAAGCCTGCCGGTTGCTTGGCGAGTTCGACGCGCTGGAGCAGACGGTTGCCGCCAGCGCGCAGCAGGTCTCCGGCACGCTGCGGGTCAATGCGCCGCTCTCGTTCGGCCTGACGGTGCTGTCGCCGCTGCTGCCGCCGTTTATGCAACGTTACCCGCAGCTGCAGGTCGAACTGACGCTGGACGACAGGGTATTGGACGTGGTGGCGGCCGGGTTCGATATTTCCTTGCGCATTCGCCGCCGACTGCCGGATTCTTCCCTCAGCGCCCGGGCGCTGGGGGACGTGCACCAGCGAATTTGCGCCGCGCCCGGCTATTTGGCGCAGCACGGCGTGCCGCGAACGCCCAATGAATTGCAGCGACACTGCTGTCTGGCCTATTCCCTGGCAGAAAAGCCGGGGCAGTGGCAGTTCACCGCCGGCGAGGAGAATCTGAGCGTGACGTTCACTCCCCGGCTGATCGCCAACAACAGCCTGATGCTGCGGGATATGTTGGTGGCGGGACTGGGCATCGGTTCGCTGCCGTCGTTTGTGGCGGATCCCGAGATCGCTGCCGGCAGGCTGGTGCGGCTGTTCCCTGAACAGATTGCCGACGTGCATCAGGTCTTCGCGGTTTACCCGACGCGCCGGCATGTGCAGCAGAAAGTGAGTTTATTCACCGAGTTTGTGCGAGAACAGGGATTGATGACGGCGAATTGACAACGCTGCACGGTTGTCATATTCATTAGCTATGAAAAAATCCTACCGCCCATTCGCGCAAATGATTATCACCCTTCTCCAGAGGGTGGGGTAGCGCGTGTGTCGCCAATAAAAACCCGCCTGCAGGCGGGTTTTTTTATCCCCCTCCGGCAACGACCGGAGAACGTTATGCAAACCCATCCTGCAACCCGTTTGCACTGAGCGAAACGGAGTTTGAGCGCCTGGCACAGTACTTTTTTCCCGGCGGAAGAAGAAGGGATGGCCGTCTTGCGTTATGGCGAACGGGACTGAAAACCGGTGCCATGACGGCGCCGGCAACAGGGTTAGGCTTCGGCGTTAAACGCGTTGTGGAAGGTGACCTCCGCGCACGGCAGCGCGCCCTGGAAGGCGATGGCGCGGAAGTAGTCTTGCGGCACGCCCGGCAGGGTCAGCGCGCACTGCGCCTGGAAGCCGAAGCTGCCGTAATAGTTCGGCTCGCCCAGCACTACGCAGCCTGCGGCGCCGCGTTCCTGCAGCTCGGCCAGCAACTGGCGGATCAGCCGGCTGCCGATCCCCAGGTTCTGACAGGCCGGCAGCACCGACACCGGCGCCAGCCCGTACCACCCGGCGGCGCCGTTGCTGAGTGCGACCGGCGAGACGGACGCGTACCCGATCGGTGTGCCATTGCGTTCGGCGACCAGCGACAGGGTGAGGGCTCCCGCCGCGCGCAGCGCATTGACGATAAACTGCTCGGTGTGGCTGCTGTGTTCGGCGTGCAAGAATGCGGCGGCGGTGAGGGTGGCGATGGCGCCGGCGTCGGCCGGCGTTTCGTGGCGTAACGTGATGTTCATGGTTGTATCCTGATTCAATAAGGCTGAGCCGACCGGGCTGCCTGCCCGGCCGGTATCGATGATTAACGGTTATCCAGCTGCGCACGCACGGCCTTGAGCCCGGCGAAGGTGACGCGATAAGGGCGCCCCTGGCGAGAGAGGATCAGGCGTTTGGTTTTGAGCTTGGTAAAAACGGCCAGCGAGCAGTCGGCCAGGCCGAGCCCTTCGCGGGTGTAGCATTCGACGTGGGTGACGCGACCGGCGTCGTTGCGGGTGAAGGCGATATAACCGCCTTTGGCCAACACGTGCAGCACGCGTTGTTCCGCTTTGGAAATGTTCATGTTGGGAGATCCTGTAATAACCCCAGATACGCGCATCCCCGCGCAAACGCGCGTCGGATACGTCAGAGTCCCTCGCCATGCGGCAAGGAAGCGACTATCGGGTGGTTACAATCTCCAACATACAGGCCTCGGGCAGTGAAAAACGCCAGGGCGGCGTTTAAGCGCAGTTAATGTAGCCAATGGCCGGTTGGCTGTCAATTTGCCGGCGACGCGGGCCGCCGGCGCAAGGCCAATCAGAAAGGCTTGGTCGGCAGGTATTTGCCGTCCAGGGTGATCACCGCGCGTTCGCCGCCGTCCGGATCGGCGACCTTCTTGATATCCAGCTTGAAGTTGATGGCGCTGATGATGCCGTCGCCAAACTGCTCGTGCACCAGCGCTTTCAGCGTGGAGCCGTAGACCTGCAGCATTTCATAGAAACGATAAATGGTCGGGTCGGTCGGCACGCCGCCGGGAATGCTGCCGCGCAGCGGGATGGTTTGCAGCAGCTGCACCGCTTCGTCATCCAGCCCCAGCTTGGCCGCTACGGTGCGCGCTGCCGGTTCCGGCAGCGCATGCTGCCCCAGCAGGGCGGCGGTGACAAACGCCAGGCTGAGGCCGGTGCCCTCGGCCAGCGCTTCGAACGTCAGGTTATGGCGGATCTTGGCGGCCATGATGGTGTCGGTGAGCGCTTCGCGCGGGGCGGCGTTATGCAGAGAGTGTGTCATGTTGGCTCCTTTTGTTGGCTTAAAAACGGGCGATCGCCGGCGTGGCGGTCACCTCGGGATGGGTGGCGAGCGGCACGAAGCGGCGGGTTTCGCCGTCCAGCGCCTCGATAGCGCCGCTGGCGATGTCATAGACCCAGCCGTGCAGCGTCAGGCGGCCCTGATCCAGCGCCAGGGCGACGGAAGGGTGCGTTTTGATGTTGTTGAGCTGGGCGATGACGTTCTCGCGCACCATTGAAGCGACCCGCGCCTCGTCGGAGACATGCGGATAAGCCTGATTGACCGCCTTGGCGGAATCGGCGTAACGCAGCCAGCCGGCGACCGTCGGCAGGTGATCCAGACATTGACAGGTGGCGATGGCGGTCATCGCGCCGCAGTCGGAATGGCCGCAGATCACGATATCTTCCACGCCCAGCGCGGCGACCGCGTACTCGACCGAGGCGGTCACCCCGCCGGGTTCGGGGCCGAAAGAAGGCACGATGTTACCGGCATTGCGGATCACGAACAGATCGCCCGGCTCGCGCTGGGTGACCAGCTCCGGCACCAGGCGGCTGTCGGAACACGAGATAAACAGGGTGCGCGGATTTTGGCGGGTCGCCAGCCGCTGAAACAGCGCCGTGCGTTCAACAAAGGCTTCGCGCTGAAACTTCAGGAAGCCCTCAATCACCTCTTTCATTGTTTTTCTCCCTGGGGGGTAAGCGATGACGGCATGATGAACGCTTCTGGCTATAGGATCTAAGACCCATTTATAATGATGGCTATAGGTATTACTAATAGTTGGGGCGCTATGCTGCTGCGACATATCCGTTATTTTCTGGCCGTGGCCGAACAGGGCAATTTCACCCGCGCCGCCGAAGCGCTGCACGTCTCGCAACCGACGCTCTCCCAACAGATCAAACAGCTGGAGGATGCGCTGGGAGCGCCGCTGTTTGATCGCAGCGGCAGAAGGGTGCAGCTGACCGACGCCGGTGAGGCCTGGATGCGCTATGCGCGCCTGGCGCTGCAGGATCTGGACGCCGGCGCGCGGGCGATCCATGACGTGGCGACGCTGGCGCGCGGCCATCTGCGGCTGGCGATGACCCCGACGTTCACCGCCTATCTGGTGGGGCCGACGATCGATGCGTTCTATCGCCGTTACCCGGGGATTACGCTGAGCATTGAGGAGATGGCGCAAGAGCGGATCGAGGCGCTGCTGGCGCAGGATCGGCTGGATCTGGGGATTGCCTTTGAGATGGCGCAGTCGGTGGACGTGGAAGCCTCGGTGTTGTTCAGCGAGACGCTGGAGCTGATGGTCGGCGCCGACCATCCCCTGGCGGCGCGGCGTCGGCCGCTGACGCTGGCGGAGTGGCAACATCTGCCGCTGGCTTTGCTGAGCGGCGACTTCGCCACGCGGCAGTTTATCGATCGCTACTGCACACAGCTGGGATTTCGGCCGCAGGTGGCGGTGGAGGCCAATGCGCTGGGCGCCATCGTCGAGATCGTGCGGCGCGGGCAGCTCGCCACGCTGTTGCCGGCCGCGATTGCGCGCGAGAACCGGCAGTTGAAAAAGGTGGCGCTGGCCAACGCCATGCCGGCCCGTCAGGCGGTATTGCTGCAGCGCCAAGGTGCTTACCGCAGCGCCGCCGCGCAGGCGTTTATCGCCGTCTTGCAGGAACAGGGCGTTACGCCAACGCACTCCAGCGCTGCGTCATCCCCAGCAGATGCACCAGCCCGAAGCCGAGGCAAATCAGCGAGCTGACGACGATGAAGCGTTGGCTGCGGCCGGTATCGCGCAGGGCGAAAGGGCCGGCGACGCCGCGCAGCAGGTAGATAAAGGTGATAATAAACAGCGCGGGCCGCAGCAGCGGCAGCGGTGCGATCAGGCCCGCGCCGGACAGTGCGTACAGCGCCCAAATAAACAGCACCAGCGAGATGCCGGCGGTGACGACGGCCGGGAACTTTTTACCCGCTTCCGCCGCCTTAATGAAGCGATCGCCGGCGCCGCACAGCCGATAGCCGCGCGGCCCGGCGGCGATCACCCAAATATGCAGCAGGGCGGCGATGGCGCTCAGCGCGGCACCGATCAGCAGCGCGGTGTTATAGAGGTGTGGCATGGTTCAGCATCCTTGTCCTAAATCAGTCTGGTATCAAGCGTAGACCAGAATGGGTAAGTCAGGCCGGGGGGAGCTCAACGGCCGACATTTGCAGCGCGTCTTCAGGCACTACGTGCGCCTGCGCATCGATAAATGCCAGCTGCACCGGCAGCCCGCTGCGTTTATCCACCAGTTGAACGTGGGGGCTGTCATGCAGAATATGCCGGTGGCCCCACGCCATCAGCGCAACCAGGATGGGCCCCAGGCTGCGCCCCTTGTCCGTCAAGACATATTCATGTCGTTCGCGCTCGCCCGGCTCCCGGTAAGCGCGTTTGGCCAACAGTTCTTGTTCTACCATGGCATTCAGACGGTTGCTCAACGCCTGGCGTGAAGCGCCGATATTCTCGCGCAGCTCTTCAAAACGGCGGACGCCGTAGAATGACTCGCGCAGGATCAGTAACGTCCAGCGATCGCCAAGCAGATCCGCGGCCTGTGCCAGCCCGCACAGGGCAAGAGAAACGGTAGGGAGATCGGGAGATTTTGACATGGGCATTTTCCTTCGCTAACCTAAGTCTTGTTTTTAGACTCATCTATATTCAAGGAGAGTATAATGCCATTTGTTAATGTGCAAACGGTGAAAGGCATGCTGGATGAACGGCAAAAAAGCGAATTGCTGTCCCGCATTACCGAACTGCTGGTAGAGATAGAAGGGCGAGGCGATCCGGCGTTCAGGCAGTCGGTTTGGGTCCGAATCGATGAACATGCGCCCGAACAATGGAGCCTGGGCGGCGTGCAGCCGACGGCGGCGATGATTGCCGCGAAGTTCCCGCCGCGCGAGTGCGCGAAATGACGCCAGTCTGAGCGCGTGTCCGCAGGCGGGAATGTCTTCTCGCTCCAGAGGCGTTTACCGCCTGCGGCAGAATCGGTATTGACGGCACTTTATTCGGTGTGACGCTCCCGGAACAGCAAAGTGGCTATCAGGCTGACGGTCAGCATGCCGGTCACGTACCACGCCGGCGCCAGCGGGTTGCCGCTGGTCTCCAGCAGCCAGGTGACGATCAGCTGCGCCGAGCCGCCAAACAGCGTCACGCCGAAGGCGTAAATCATCGAGGTGCCGGTGGCGCGCACGTGGCGTGGTAATGCCGAGACGATCAGCATGGTGCTCGCCAGCATGTTGATCCCCAGCGCGCCGATCAGCAGGATGCGGAAAACGATCGCCAGCCACAGGGTTTGCGTGGCGCTGAGGAACCAGAAGGTCGGGTAAATCAGGATCAGCGCCGCAAAGATGGAGAACAGCAGCGGCCTTTTGTAATTCTGTATCCGATCGACATAGCGCCCGGCGTAATAGACCGCCACGATCTGCACCACGGAGGCGATACAGCTGAACAGATAGGCGGTCGGGCCGGCGATGTGGTAGGTCTGCATCATGTAGGTCGGCATGTAAAGCAGCACCACATAAACCATCACGGTGCCGGACATGATGACCAGCACACCCAGCAACAGGTCTTTGGCATGGTTGCTCACCAGATCCCATACCGGATTCAACGGTGCTCGCGCACGATCCGGCTGTTCGCCGCTGTAGGTCTCTTCCAGGTGCTTACGGATATACACGCCGACCGGAATGATCAGCAGGCCGATGATGAACGGTACGCGCCAGCCCCAGACATACAGCGCCTCTTCCGGCAGAAAATAGGTGAGCGCCAACCCGCAAGAGGCGCCGAGCAGGGCGCTGACGCCCTGGCTGATGGCCTGCCAGCTGACAAAAAAGCCGCGCTGGTTGGCGCCGGCCGATTCCAGCAGCAGCGTGGTGGCTGAGCCGACTTCACCGCCGGCGGCGAAGCCCTGAATCAAACGGCCGATCACGATCAACACCGGCGCCAGAACGCCGATTTGCGCATGGGTCGGTGCGAAGGCGATCAGGGCGGTGCCGATGCCCATCAAGACGATAGTCATCAGCATGGCGGCCTTGCGGCCGACCCGGTCGGCGTAAGCGCCCAGCACCATGCTGCCCAGCGGGCGCATGATAAAGCCGACGCCAAATACCGCTACCGACATCAGCAAAGAGCCGTAGGCGCTGTCGCTGGGAAAATAGAGTTTGCCGATGATAGCGGCAAAGAAGCTGTATACGGTGAAGTCGAAAATCTCCAGGCCATTGCCCAGGCTGGCGCCGACAATGACTTTGTAATTTACCGCGCCTTTCTCCGCCGTTTGGCTTTTGGGCAATGCGTTTTCAGCAGTGTTCATCGTTATCTCTCGCGATAGGTGGACGGTGTGTTGTTATTATTTTCTGGCCGTGGTGGCGTTATCCGGGACGGCGATAACCACCGCCCGAAGCGGCAACAGAATGGCAACGTCTCCTTTACATATACTTGTATGTACAATCCTATGCAATATGAGGACAACTAACGGATGAATGGCAGTTTGATTTTTCTTTTTGTCTGTATTTTACTGTTTTTATTTATTTTTTATCTTTTTGTGGGCAGTGTGTTTAATTTTTATTTAGTGAGCTATGGCGCATTAATCATCTAAAGATTCGAGGTATTTAAGAAGGCGATCACAAAATGTCGCGTATAGCATAATATGTGGCGATAGTCGGAAAGAAATAGAATTAAATAGCGGTGTATTGACTGTATCAATGATTCCCAAGGGGCATTCAAGTGCGATTTATTCGTACCTGGAGCGGTATCTGGCGAGAATAAATTTCATTTTTTATTTTAATGGATACCGATAATTAATGTGTTTTGTGAATTTGTTTTAGCTATTTGTAGTCGCAAAAATATCTAACCACCATGTTGATAAGGATTGTGTTATTTTCGTACCTAATGACTCTGGGGGAAAAGAGTTATTTATAAATATGTCCTGTTCTATGAAGGATGTCTTAGGGAAAAATGGCTGCGACATCAACCTAAAAAATGCATTAGAGTTTATCAAAGTATTATCTATAGATGATGCGCAATCTCCAGAAAGAATATCTATAATGAGGGCAGCTTTGTTGGATGTTCTCGAAGAGGATGATAATAAAAGCATCACCTCTCTAATAAATAAAAGTGCTAAGCTCTATAAAAGATACAATGAATTGCTGGATCTCTATACGAAAAGATTCTCTGTCAACAAAATATTGAACGAATTAGATCAAAAGAATCTTGAGTACACATCCAAAATAAATGAATTTGTTTCATCAAGTCAAAGTAAAGTATTTACTATTCCTGGTGTTTTGATTGCTATCGGTGGCTTGGCCAAAGCTAGTGGTTTTTTAGATTCAATTTTAATATTTATCGGCTTGCTAATGGTTTGTTTTTTTTACAAAAATGTCTAATGATGTGCATTTTGAATCGTATAGCTCATTAAAGAAAAATTTAATAGATGCATTTTCTAGGTATGCTAAATTTGATGAGGTGCTGAGGTTAAAGATGCTGAAAAAATTGTCATCAGGGCTTTACTATAAAATAGATAATGCTAAGTGAAGACTGGAGAGCATTAACTCTATCGCGAAGAGTATGTTATGGATCGCACTAGTATATTTGATTTTTAAATGGACTTTCAATACTAACTCTTAATTATTTGAGGGTTCAATTTCCTATTGTACTATACATCTCTCTTATCGTTACAAAGCAGTGTTACTCTTTCCTACTATGTATATGTATGCGGAATATATTTAGAGCTCATATTAAAATTTAAAATGAGCTCGAGAAGTTGTTACTTAAGCAATCTTTTTTCAGAAACTTCTGGTGGCATTACTGCTGACAATAATAGTGGGATTGATTCCAACATTATTTTACCATCTTTGACTTTCCTTTTTACGTACTCAGGATATTTTTCAGGTAAGTATATGTCTTCAAACCAACCCCTAAACTCTGAAAGTGCACTATGGGGATATGCATTTATTTCTGGGTCTAACTGTCTATAAGACTCAGGAAAGTTATGCCTTATTTTTATTTGTTCCCCATACTTTTCTGCAAGGGCGTTTGTTCTCCAATAACGGCCCCAATGACTTCCTAAACTACCATCTGGCATAATGGAATCATCGACAACAATGTTATTTCTTATTAATGAGGCTATTATCGATGTTGCCTCATCAAACATCGTGAAGTACCCTCGCGGGGTCTCATTTAATAGAATTCGTTCTTGAAATAATGACCAGCTCTTTGATATGGCGTCTGTTTCTTTATAGCTCAGACGCTCATATATATATTTGCGCAAACCAAATTTGGCTGCTTTTCGATAGTTTATTATGGCTTCATCTTTTTTTACCTGTGCAAAATGAGCATAATAGTCGGTTATGGCCATAACAATTTGCTCAGGAACTGCGTGTATAGTCCCTGTTATTGAATTGTTACTACTTAATTGTACATATAAACTATCTGGAGCTTGTTCAGTTTCCGTCCATTCTTTTATTAGCTCTTCTAATTGCCTTCCCCTTTGACGTCCTTGAGCTTCTCCTTTTTCCCAGTCTTGTGCTAATTGAATTATTGAGCTCGGAGCCATACCGCAAAATCTAGCTAGCCCTTGAAGGGATAGGAATGTTTCTCCATTTGGGAGAATGCCCATGCTAATGTTATCTACTTCTTTTATTGCTATAGGCGTAATGGAAAGTGATTGCTGCTTCATAAAGTATTCCTCAAATTAATTTTATTTTCCACTAGTGTAATTTTAAAAGGAATTAAAAAATCTTTTATTGTTATGGACAAACCGATAGCAAGTAAATTTATCACTTCTAAGGTGAGATTCCTAACCCGACGCTCAACCCCACTTATATAATTGCGATCTAGCTCACACTTATCAACGAACTCTTCCTATGACCAAACATGCTCATTGCGTAACTCTCTAACACGTTGGCCAAATTTGATTTGAAGTTCATTTTTCATCTCACAAGCACCATCTTTCGTTGCTTATCAGACCGAGGACCATGCTATTAGTAATAGGTATTTATTATTTACAATGTTATTAATTCTTCTGGTTTTTTTTGGACATGGACTATACCATTTAACTGGTATTTCCCGCATAAATTTTGGCATGCTATCCTCAAGCCCCCTGGTGAGTATTACAACCAGAGTGAGTGGAATAAGAAGCAACCCATTCGAACTATCCCCCTTCTATAACAATGGCACACAGATAGGTTTCAATTGTTTTCCGCGACTTTCGTAGCATTGGCTCATCTAATTATCTGGGGTAGATACGTCGCAAAGATAGTAGTCTGCGTGCGGAATGTTGCTGAGTTAATTACAGCTCATCGGCTAGAGAGTCAGTAATTAACATTGAAAGCAAAATGATAACTGTCTTTATTTAATTTAAATTACACCGTTCACTCAGGACTTTCATCGTATACTTTTTTAACCGCAAACCTGAAAATGACATACCCTAAGAAAACCCCCAGTGCGGAGATGGCAACCCACAGATACTTCAAACTGTCGCCGGAATAAAACATGAACCAGGCAATGGCTAACAGCGAGAGGGCCACAACGCCGCATCCAATACCCTGAATAATTCTGGATAAAGCCGCCAGCATAAAGTTCTTCATACGTTAACCTTTGCAAAAAAGTACTGACAAATTTGGTTGAATTTCTTTCGATCTCTTTCCCAAACCGAGACGGCATCCTCGAATGGTCGGACTTTGTTTTCTAACAGAAAGTACAGCAGATCGAGGTTTCCCAAGCGTCTGAGTTGATCATACATCCGCGAGTTTCTTGCCCTCAAGTCGCGTGATGTATAGACAGAGCGCGATATGCTTGCCCCAGCGGTGAGAATTGAGCCAACGGCAACACCCGAGACAAGTCGTGGAATGATTTGTTTAGAGAATATATATCCCATGTTTGCGGTGGCTAACTGATTAAATGCGAATTTGCCGATGAGTTTGCCTGATGTTCTTATGGTCATGTCCTTAACATCTTCAAATTTGACTTTGCTGGCGAAGTTTTCGATGAAGATATGAGCCACTTTCTCGATGCTCGCTTTATTGGCCAGGCCTGACTTGATGAGTCTGATAAATCGCTCTTTATCTTGCGAGTTTAACCATCTGTTTTCACTATCAATATAGTCGTAGCCCAGGTAGTAGAAATCGACCGGTACACTGATAAAACCTTGTGCAAACCCGCGTACTAAATTGCTGTCAATGTTTATGGCATCCGCCATGTCGTTGGCTATCTGCTTTGCGCTTTTCATAGAAATCCTTTTCAATATGAAGCGCGAATCTAGCAGACTTCTTGTACGCAAGCCAATGCCCACCGGCAAACGGTGTGAACTCACCGCTCAAAATGTCACCGAAACTTCCCGCGATCTCTGCACCCCGTTGTGGCATAATGCGCGCCAAATCACATTCCCTATGTATAAAGAGCGAGCGCTGTGTTAAGCACTAACAACATCACCATGCAGTTCGGCAGTAAGCCGTTGTTTGAAAACATCTCTGTCAAATTCGGCGGCGGCAACCGTTACGGCCTGATCGGCGCCAACGGCTGCGGCAAGTCCACCTTTATGAAAATCCTCGGCGGCGATCTGGCACCGAGCGGCGGCAACGTGTTCCTCGATCCGAACGAGCGCCTGGGTAAACTGCGTCAGGATCAGTTCGCCTTTGAGCAGTACAGCGTGCTGGATACCGTGATCATGGGCCACACCGAACTGTGGGCGGTGAAGGAAGAGCGCGACCGCATCTACGCATTGGCGGAGATGAGCGAAGAAGACGGCTATAAAGTGGCCGATCTGGAAGTGGCCTACGGCGAAATGGACGGCTACAGCGCCGAAGCGCGCGCCGGCGAACTGTTGCTCGGCGTGGGTATTCCGGTTGAGCAGCACTATGGCCCGATGAGCGAAATCGCGCCGGGCTGGAAGCTGCGCGTGTTGCTGGCGCAGGCGCTGTTCTCCGATCCGGAAATCCTGCTGCTCGACGAACCGACCAACAACCTGGACATCGACACCATTCGCTGGCTGGAAAACGTGCTCAACGAGCGCAACAGCACCATGATCATCATCTCGCACGACCGTCACTTCCTGAACATGGTCTGTACCCACATGGCGGATCTGGACTACGGCGAACTGCGCGTTTACCCGGGCAACTACGACGAATACATGACCGCTGCCACCCAGGCGCGCGAGCGTCTGCTGGCGGACAACGCCAAGAAGAAGGCGCAGATCAATGAGCTGCAATCGTTCGTCAGCCGCTTCAGCGCCAACGCCTCCAAATCCAAGCAGGCCACCTCGCGCGCTCGTCAGATCGACAAGATCCAACTGGAAGAGGTGAAAGCCTCCAGCCGCCAGAACCCGTTCATCCGCTTCGAGCAGGACAAGAAGCTGTTCCGTAACGCGCTGGAAGTGGAAGCGCTCACCAAGGGCTTCGATGACGGCCCGCTGTTCAGCAAGCTGAACCTGATGGTGGAAGTGGGTGAGAAGGTCGCGGTGCTGGGCGCCAACGGCATCGGTAAAACCACCCTGCTGAAAACGCTGGTGGGCGACGCGCAGCCGGACAGCGGCACCGTGAAATGGTCGGAAAACGCCCGTATCGGTTACTACGCGCAGGATCACGAATACGAGTTCGACGACACCCTGAGCGTGTTCGACTGGATGAGCCAGTGGAAGCAGGAAAAAGACGACGAGCAGGCGGTGCGCAGCGTGCTGGGCCGTTTGCTGTTCAGCCAGGACGACATCAAGAAGAAAGTGAAGGTGCTGTCCGGTGGTGAAAAAGGCCGCATGCTGTTCGGCAAGCTGATGATGCAGCGCCCGAATATTCTGGTGATGGACGAACCGACCAACCACCTGGATATGGAATCCATCGAATCGCTGAACATGGCGCTGGAGATGTACGAAGGCACGCTGATCTTCGTCTCCCACGACCGTGAGTTCGTCAGCTCGCTGGCGACGCGGATTCTGGAAATCACCCCGAACAAGGTGATCGACTTTACCGGCAACTACGAAGACTATCTGCGCAGCCAGGGCATCGTGTAACCCTCGCGGCAACGCATCAGGGCGGGAATTATCCCGCCCTTTTTTTATCCGTCATTCTCCGCCGCACACCTCACAGTGCGGGTCCTTCGGCAGTTTCATCTCCCGGAACTGCATGCTCATCGCATCGAACATCAACAGCTTGCCGCGCAGCGGCTGACCATAGTCGGCCAGCAGCTTGATGGCTTCCATCGCTTGCAGAGTGCCGATAGTGCCGACCAGCGGCGCCATCACGCCCGCTTCGACGCAGGTGAGGGCGCTGTCGCCGAACAGCCGGCTCAGGCAGCGGTAGCAGGGCTCGCCGGGCTGATAGGTGAACACGCTGAGCTGGCCCTCCATGCGGATCGCCGCGCCGGAAACCAGCGGCCTCTGCTGCGCGTGGCACAGGCGGTTCAGCGCGTCGCGCGCCGCCACGTTGTCGGTGCAGTCCAGCACCAGATCGCAGGCGGCGATCTCTGCCGCAACCGCATCGTCTTCCAGACGGCCGTCGATGGCGTCGATGCGGATATGTGGATTGATGGCGCTCAGTTCCTGCCTGGCGGAGGCGACTTTGCTCTGGCCGATGCGATCGTCGCGGTGCAGGATCTGGCGCTGCAGATTGGAGAGCGAGACGGTGTCGAAATCCACCAGCACCAGATGGCCAACCCCGGCCGCCGCCAGATAAGGCGCGGCGGCGCAGCCCAGCCCGCCCAGCCCGGCGATCAGCACGCGGGCGGCCTTCAGCTTCTCCTGGCCGTCGAAGTCAAAGCCGCGCAGCACGATCTGGCGGTTGTAGCGCAGCGCTTCGGCGTCGGTCAATTCCGGCAACATGTTCAGCTCCTCAGCAGGGCGTTGAACGGCTCGATCTCCACCGTTTCACCCACCGCCACCGAACCGCGTTCGCGCTCCAGCACGATGAAACAGTTGCCCTGGCTGTAGGAGCTGAAGACGTGCGAGCCCTGGTGGCCGGTGGTGCTCACCTCCAGTTCGCCCGCGGCGTTGCTGCTGAACACACCGCGCTGGAAATCGAGGCGGCCCGGCGATTTCTTCAGCGGGGTTAGCGCCCGCGCGCGCAGGCGCGGCGGCAGGCGCCAGTCGCTGTGGCCGGCCAGCTTCGCCAGCAGCGGTTGCACCAGTTGGTAGAAGGTCAGGGCGGCGGAAACCGGGTTGCCCGGCAGGCCGCAGAACCAGGCGTGGCCCAGTTTGCCGAAGGCGAACGGTTTGCCGGGTTTGATCGCCAGCTTCCAGAAGCTGACCTGGCCCAGCTCGTCGAGCATCTGTTTGGTGTAGTCGGCTTCGCCGACCGAGACGCCGCCGCTGCTGATCACCACATCGGCCTGGCTGTCCGCTTGTTCGAAGGCGGCGCGCAGCGCATCGCGATCGTCGCGGATAATGCCGAGATCGAGCACGTCGCAGCCCAGCTGCTCCAGCATCAGGCGTACCGCGAAGCGGTTGGTATCATAGATCTGGCCCGCCTGCAGCGGCTGGCCGACCGGCTGCAGTTCGTCGCCGGTGGAGAACACCGCCACCTTCAGCTTACGCATCACCTGCACTTCGGCGACCCCGAGCGAGGCCAGCAGCGGCAGCTGCGCGGCGCCCAGCTTCACGCCGGCCGGCAACACGCTGGCGCCTTGGCGAATGTCTTCACCCGCCAAACGGATATTCTGGCCGGTTTCTGCCGGCGCGGTAAAACGCACGCCCTGGTCGCTCACTTCGGCCTGTTCCTGCATGACCACGGCGTCCGCCCCGGCCGGGATCGGCGCGCCGGTCATGATGCGCACGCAGCTGTTGGCCGGCCATTGGCCGTCGAACGGCGCGCCGGCGAAGGCTTTCCCGGCGACCGGCAACGGCGCATTGGCCGCCAGATCGGCGAGGCGCACCGCATAGCCGTCCATCGCCGAGTTGGCGAACGGCGGCACGTCGAGCGGTGAGACCACCGGCGCGGCGGTGATGCGACCGGCGGCGGCGGTCAGCGCGACGGATTCGGTCTGTTGCAGCGGGGCGATCTGCCCGAGCATTTTTTCCAGCGCTTGCTCCAGGGAGATGAGATCGGAAGTATGGCAATGATCCATAAGGGGAACTCCGTAATCAGGGTGCGCATTGATAGCGACAAAGTGCGGGTATTATGGCAGAGAACGCCGGGGGGGAGAACGGGTTATGCCCGCCATCTTTCGCACTGCGGCGGAAGCGCGAACGGGTATAAACTGCGTAAAACAGAGGAGAATCATGATGCATAAACAGGTTATCGAGTTCTGGTTCGACGAGATCGAACCGGTGATGTGGTTCAAAAAGGACGATGATTTCGATCGTCTGCTGCACAGCCGCTTCGGCGAAATCTGGCAGGCGGCGGCGGCGGGGGAGCTGGCGCACTGGCGCGACACCATCGAAGGGCGGCTGGCGGAGGTGATCGTGCTCGATCAGTTCAGCCGCAACCTGTTCCGCGGCACGCCGCAGTCGTTCGCCTGCGACGGCATGGCGTTGATTCTGGCGCAGGAGGCGATCCACAGCGGCGAGTGCGAACGGCTGAGCCGCGAGCAGCGCGGCTTCCTTTATCTGCCGTTCATGCATTCGGAATCGCCGCTGATTCACCAACAGGCGCTGGTGTTGTATACCGAGCTCAATAACGGCGATCAGCTGGAATTCGAACTGCGTCATAAGGCGATCATCGATCGTTTCGGCCGGTACCCGCATCGCAATGCGATATTGGGGCGCATCAGCACGCCGGAAGAAGAGGCCTTTTTACAGCAACCCGGTTCCGGTTTTTAATCGCGGATTATCTTCGCCCGGCCGGGAAAAAACGGTAGGCCGGGCGTTGAAATAATGATTATTCAGTGTGAACGTTTATTTCATGACCCCATGCCGCTATTTCCTCTCGCGAAATTACCAATAATCTCAGCCGCACTCTCAGCGGTTTGCTGCTTTTTATAACCTGCTGTTTTTATTCCAATAAGCTATTTCAAGGTGCGAAACGGTCTAAGCGGACTACGCTAAAAGTGGGGCGTGGACGTTATGCTGTACTTCCACAGTCGGGCTAAATAGCATCGAAAAAAGACTGAATAATAATGATACCGCGCTCAGCTTATTCGCTGCGCAACGGCGGGATTAACACAGGGTGTCAGGCAAATGAGCAAACCAGTGATTGCCATTCATGGCGGCGCGGGCGCAATTACCCGGGCGGCGCTGAGTGCGGAAAAGGAACGGCAGTATATTCAGGCGCTGTCCGAGATCGTGGCCGCCGGGCAGGCGATATTGGCGCAGGGCGGCCGCGCGCTGGACGCGGTGACCGAAGCGGTGCGGCTGCTCGAAGAGTGCCCGCTGTTCAACGCCGGTAAAGGCTCGGTGTTTACCCATCAGGGCACCCATGAGCTGGATGCCTGCGTGATGGACGGCCGCACCTGTGATGCCGGTGCCGTCGCCGGCGTCAGCCGCATCCGCAACCCGGTGCTGGCGGCGCGCGCGGTGCTGGAAAACAGCGAACACGTGCTGTTTGCCGCCGAAGGCGCCGAGAAGTTTGCCGCCGCCCACGGCCTGGAAATGGTCACCCCCGACTTCTTCTTTACTCAGGAACGCTTTGATCAGTTGCACCGCGCCCAGGCGGAGCAGGGGCGGGTATTGCTCGATCACGACGGCGCGGCGCAGGCCGGCGAGCCGCTCGATCCCGATCGCAAATTCGGCACCGTCGGCGCGGTGGCGCTGGATGCGCTGGGCAACCTCGCCGCCGCCACTTCGACCGGCGGCATGACCAACAAGCAGGCCGGGCGGGTGGGCGACACGCCGATCATCGGCGCCGGCTGCTATGCCAACAATGCCACCGTGGCGGTTTCCAGCACCGGCACCGGCGAAATCTTCATGCGCGGCGTGGCGGCCTATGACGTCTCCGCCCTGATCGAATACGGCGAGCTGAGCCTGCAAGAGGCCAGCGATCGGGTGGTGATGGAGAAGCTGCCGGCCCTCGGTGGCAGCGGCGGCATGATCGCCGTCGATCGCCACGGCAATATCGCGCTGCCGTTCAACAGCGAGGGGATGTACCGCGGTTTTGGCTATGTCGGCGATGCGCCGTCCGTCGGGATTTATCGCTAAGCGTTCACCGGGAGGGTGTATGACCGACGTTTCATTCCGGCCCGCCGGCGACGGGTTGTCATTGCCGCCGCAGCGGGTGCTGGCGGTGCGCGATCTGAGCATCAGTTTTCCGCAACCGGACGGCGCCGTAGAAGCGGTGCGCAACCTGTCGTTCGATCTCGATCGCGGCGAGACGCTGGCGATCGTCGGCGAGTCCGGCTCCGGCAAATCGGTCACTTCGCTGGGGCTGATGCGGTTGGTGGAGCAGGGCGGCGGGCGTATCGTCAGCGGTGCCATGACGCTGCGCCGGCGCGACGGCGCGCTGCTCGATTTGGCGCGCGCCTCGCAGCACACGCTGCGCACGGTGCGCGGCGCCGACATGGCGATGATCTTCCAGGAGCCGATGACCTCGCTCAATCCGGTGTTTCCGGTCGGCGAGCAGATCGCCGAATCGCTGCGTTTGCATCAGGGCATGGACCACCGCAGCGCGCGCCAGGAGGCGCTGCGCATGCTCGATCTGGTGCGTATTCCGGAGGCTAAAGAGGTGTTGGGGCGCTACCCGCATCAGCTTTCCGGCGGTATGCGCCAGCGGGTGATGATCGCCATGGCGCTTTCCTGCAAGCCGGCGTTGCTGATCGCCGATGAACCCACCACCGCCCTCGACGTCACCATTCAGGCGCAGATCCTGCAGCTGATCCGCGTGCTGCAACAGGAGATGCAGATGGGGGTGATCTTCATTACTCACGACATGGGCGTGGTGGCGGAGATCGCCGATCGGGTGTTGGTGATGCGCCGCGGTGAGCAGGTGGAACAAAATCGGGTGCGCGAGCTGTTCGCCGCGCCGCAACAGGCCTATACCCGGGCGCTGCTGGCGGCGGTGCCGAAGCTGGGGGCAATGGCCGATCGGCCGCTGCCAGCGAAGTTTCCGCTGCCGGATGGCGAGGGGGATGCCGCGCCGCAGGATACCGTGCCGCCAGACGCTGCGCCGATCCTGCGGGTGGAGCATCTGGTCACGCGTTTTGATCTGCGCGGCGGGCTGTTCAATCGGGTTACTCGCCGGGTGCACGCGGTGGAAAACGTCAGTTTCGATCTTTACCCCGGCGAGACGCTGGGGCTGGTGGGCGAGTCCGGCTGCGGCAAGTCCACCACCGGGCGTTCTTTGCTGAAGCTGGTGGACAGCCAGAGCGGCACCATCACCTTCGCCGGGCGGCGAATCGATCGGTTGAAGGGGCCGGCGCTGCAGCACCTGCGGCGCGATATTCAGTTCATCTTTCAAGATCCTTACGCCTCGCTCGATCCGCGCCTGACGGTCGGTTTCTCCATCATGGAGCCGCTGCTGGTGCACAACGTGATGCGCGGCCGTGAGGCGGAAAGGCGGGTGGCCTGGCTACTGGAACGCGTCGGTCTGCAGCCGGAACACGCGCGCCGCTATCCGCACGAATTTTCCGGCGGCCAGCGCCAGCGCATCTGCATCGCGCGCGCGCTGGCGCTGAACCCGAAAGTGGTGATCGCCGACGAGGCGGTCTCGGCGCTGGACGTATCGATTCAGGCGCAGATCGTCAATCTGCTGCTCGATCTGCAGCGCGAGTTCGGCATCGCTTTTCTGTTTATTTCACACGACATGGCGGTGGTGGAGCGCATCAGCCACCGGGTGGCGGTGATGTACCTCGGGCAAATTGTCGAGATCGGCCCGCGGCAGGCGGTGTTCGACAACCCGCAGCACCCCTATACCCGCAAGCTGATGGCGGCGGTGCCGGTGGCCGATCCCGCTCACGCCCACAAACGGCAGCCGCTGCCGGCCGATGAGATCCCCAGCCCGGTGCGCGCGCTGGGCGATGAACCCGTTACCGCACCGCTGGTGCAGGTTGGCGCCGGGCACTTTGTCGCCCGCCACCCGATCGCCGGTGCTTTTTAAAGACCTCAGGAGAGACAAGCGACATGAAGCACACATTCAAACGCAATGCGCTGTTGGCCGCCGTACTGCTGGCGGCGGGAACCGGCCCGGTCTGGGCGGCGAAGGACGCGGTGATCGCCGTGGCTTCCAACTTCACCACCCTCGATCCTTACGACGCCAACGACACGCTGTCGCAGGCGGTGGCCAAGTCTTTCTATCAGGGGCTGTTCGGCTTCGACAAGGACATGAAGCTGGTGAACGTGCTGGCGGACAGCTATGAGGTCAGCAAAGACGGCTTGACCTATACCGTCAAACTGCGCCAGGGCATCAAATTCCACGACGGCACCGCGTTCAACGCTGAAGCGGTGAAGATCAACCTCGATCGTGCCAGCAACCCGGACAGCCACCTCAAGCGCTACAACCTGTTCAAGATGATCGACAAAACCGAAGCGGTGGACGCCAATACGGTGAAGATCGTGCTGAAGGCGCCGTTCTCGGCGTTCGTCAACAATCTGGCGCACCCGGCGGCGGCGATCATCTCCCCGGCGGCGCTGAAGCAATACGGCAAGGAGATCGGTTTCCATCCGGTCGGCACCGGGCCATATCAGTTCGTGACCTGGAACCAGACCGATTTCGTCAAGGTGAAGAAGTTCGACGGCTACTGGCAGCCGGGGCTGCCGAAGCTCGACAGCATCACCTGGCGCCCGGTGGTGGATAACAACACCCGCGCGGCGATGCTGCAGACCGGCGAGGCGACCTTCGCCTTCCCGATCCCTTACGAGCAGGCCAAGGTGCTGGAGGGCAACGCCAAGCTGAACGTGGTGGCTGCGCCGTCGATCCTGCAGCGTTACATCAGCATGAACGTCACTCAAAAGCCGTTCGACAACCCGAAGGTGCGCCAGGCGCTGAACTACGCGATTAACAAGGACGCGCTGATCAAGGTGGCGTTCGCCGGTTATGCGGTGCCGGCGGAAGGGCCGGTGCCGCCGGCGATCGACTTCGCCGCCCGCTACAAGCCGTGGCCGTACGATCCGGCCAAGGCGCGTGAGCTGCTGAAAGAGGCCGGTTACCCGAACGGTTTTACTACCACGCTGTGGTCGTCCCACAACCACAGCACCGCGCAGAAAGTGCTGCAGTTCACCCAGCAGCAGCTGGCGCAGGTGGGGGTGAAAGTGACGGTGACGGCGATGGACGCCGGGCAGCGCGCGGCGCAGGTGGAGAGCATCGGGGTGAAAGACACCGGCGTGCGGCTGTTCTACACCGGCTGGTCGGCCTCGACCGGGGAAGCGGACTGGGCGCTGTCGCCGCTGTTCTCCACCCAGGCGGCGCCGCCGAAGCAGTTCAACACCGCGTTCTACAGTAACCCGCAGGTGGACAAGGATCTGACCGACGCGCTGGCGACCACCGATCGCGCCGAGAAGCAGAAATTGTATCAGGACGCGCAGGATCGCATCTGGGCCGACGCGCCCTGGATCTTCCTGGCGACCGAACGTCTGTTGTCGGCCAACAGCAAACAGCTGAGCGGTTTCTACGTGATGCCGGATACCTCGTTCAACTTTGATAACGCCGATCTGAAATAAGGCGCCCATCCCCGCCTGCGGCCAGACGGCGGCGGGCGGGGGAAGGAATGAGATGCTCAATTATTTTCTGAAACGACTGCTGGGCCTGATCCCGACGCTGCTGATCGTGGCGGTGCTGGTGTTCCTGTTCGTCCATCTGCTGCCGGGCGATCCGGCGCGGCTGGCGGCGGGGCCGGAGGCCGACGAGGCGGTGGTGCAGCTGGTGCGCAAGGATTTGGGGCTGGATAAGCCGCTGCCGCAGCAGTTCGCGCACTTTTTCGTCAACGCGCTGCGGGGCGACTTCGGCATCTCGATGGTGTCCAAGCGCCCGGTGAGCGAAGAGATCGCCTCGCGCTTTATGCCGACCTTCTGGCTGACCATCGCCAGCATGTTGTGGGCGGTGGCGTTCGGTCTGGCGATCGGCGTGGTGTCGGCGGTGTGGCGTAACCGCTGGCCGGATCGCCTCGGCATGACGCTGGCGGTGTCGGGGATCTCGTTCCCGGCCTTTGCGCTCGGCATGCTGCTGATGCAGGTGTTTTCGGTCGAGCTGGGGTGGCTGCCGACGGTGGGCGCCGACAGCTGGCGGCACTACATTCTGCCTTCTATCACCTTGGGGGCGGCGGTGGCGGCGGTGATGGCGCGTTTCACCCGCGCTTCGTTCGTCGAGGTGTTGCAGGAGGACTACATGCGCACCGCGCGCGCCAAGGGCGTGCGGGAAAGCGTGGTGGTGATGAAACACGGCCTGCGCAACGCGATGATCCCGGTGGTGACCATGATGGGGCTGCAGTTCGGCTTCCTGCTCGGCGGTTCGATCGTGGTGGAGAAGGTATTCAACTGGCCGGGGCTGGGGCGCTTGCTGGTGGACTCGGTGGAAATGCGCGATTACCCGGTGATCCAGGCCGAGGTGCTGCTGTTCTCGCTGGAGTTCATCCTGATCAACCTGCTGGTGGATATGCTGTACGCGGCGATCAACCCGGCGATTCGTTACCAATGAGGACGCGGCATGATTAAGCATTGGCGGCGCAGCGCCGCATTGAAGGCGATGCCGCTTATCGACCCTAACGCGGTACGCACGCCGTGGGGCGAATTTTGGCGGCGTTTTCGCCGTCAGCGGGCGGCGCTGGTCGCCGGCCTGTTGGTGCTGCTGCTGATTGCGGCGGCGCTGCTGGCGCCTTATCTGGCGCCGTTCGATGCGGAAAACTATTTCGATTACGACCGGCTGAATGAGGGGCCTTCGCTGGTGCACTGGCTGGGCGTAGATTCCCTCGGGCGCGATATCTTCAGCCGCATCCTGATGGGCACGCGTATTTCGCTGGCGGCCGGGGTGTTCTCGGTGCTGGCGGGCGGGGCGATCGGCACCCTGCTGGGGCTGCTGGCCGGTTACTATGAGGGCTGGTGGGATCGCCTCACCATGCGCGTCTGCGACGTGCTGTTCGCGTTTCCCGGCATTCTGCTGGCGATCGGCGTGGTGGCGATCATGGGCAGCGGCATGGCCAACGTGATCGTTGCGGTGGCGATCTTCAGCATTCCGGCCTTCGCCCGCCTGGTGCGCGGCAATACGCTGGTGCTGAAGCACCTGACCTATATCGAATCGGCGCGCAGCATCGGCGCCTCGGACTGGACCATCATCCTGCGGCACATTCTGCCGGGCACCCTGTCTTCGATCGTGGTCTATTTCACCCTGCGCATCGGCACCTCGATCATCACCGCCGCCAGCCTGTCGTTTCTGGGCCTGGGCGCCCAGCCGCCGACGCCGGAGTGGGGGGCGATGCTCAACGAGGCGCGCGCCGATATGGTGATCGCGCCGCACGTGGCGATCTTCCCCAGCCTGGCGATATTCATCACCGTGCTGGCCTTCAACCTGTTGGGCGACGGATTGCGCGACGCGTTGGATCCGAAACTGAAGGGGTGAGGGTATCGCTGAATTGGCATACCCCTGTTTACGAGTATAATTGATGAAAATTTGACCCGCGTATATTACAGGGATGAGGTATGGATATGGCAAATAACAATGTGACGAAAAAGACAGTCAACGTAACCATCGATCGCGATCTTTTCCAGCGCGCAAAATCCCTGGGCGTCAATGTGTCATCCGTATTGACAGACGCATTGAGCGTCCGCGTCAGGGATATTGAGATTCAACAGTGGCGCGAGCAAAATCGCGCGGCGTTAGAAGAACTTAATCGTATCACTGAAGAAAATGGTTTGTTGTCTGATGAATATCGGACATTTTGAATATGCAGTTTACCGTATATGACAATACGTATCCGGCATCAGCCTATCCCTACTTACTGGACGTTCAAAGCGATCTTATTGATGCCTTCTCGACCCGGTTAATGATCCCTCTTTATGCATTGGATAACGTCAGGGTTAAAATTTCTGCACGCCTGTGCCCGGAGATTGAGGTCAACGGCGAAAAGTTTCTCGTTATGACCCATGAGATGGCTGCCGTACGTATTTCACAGCTCGGCAAGGCCGTTGGTAATGCCAATGAGCACAGGAATCAAATAAAGCTGCCATCGATTTTCTGATTGATGGTTTTTAAATAAATCCGGGCGTTTTATTAACCGCCCGGATTTTTTTATTAACGGAACAGGTGCTCGGCGTGGAAGCGCAGGTGATCTTCCACGAAGGTGGCGATGGTGAAGTAGCTGTGATCGTACCCCGGCTGAATGCGCAGCGTCAGCGGCCAGTCGCGCTGGCGCGCCAGCTCCGCCAACCGTGCCGGCTGCAGCTGGTCGGCCAGGAACTGGTCGTCGTCGCCCTGGTCGATAAGAACCGGCATTTTCTCCGCGCCGCTGGCCAGCAGATGGCAGCTGTCGTACTGCAGCCACTGGCTTTCGTCGCTGCCCAGATAGGCGGTGAACGCCTTGCGGCCCCACGGCACCTGGCACGGGTTAACGATCGGTGCGAACGCCGATACCGAGCGGAAGCGCTGCGGATTGCGAAACGCCATCATCAGCGCGCCGTGGCCGCCCATCGAGTGGCCGAAGATCGACTGACGATCGCTGACGCTGAAGTGCTGTTCGATCAGCGCCGGCAGTTCGGCGCTGATGTAGTCGTACATGCGGAAATGGCGATCCCACGGCGCCTGGGTGGCGTTCAGGTAGAACCCGGCGCCCTGGCCCAGATCGTAGCCTTCGTCGTTCGGCACCTCGTCGCCGCGTGGGCTGGTGTCCGGCATCACCAGCACCAGGCCCAGCTCGGCGGCGATGCGCTGCGCGCCGGCTTTCAACGTGAAGTTCTCGTCGTTGCAGGTCAACCCCGACAGCCAGTACAGCACCGGCGGCGGGTTGTCATCGCGCGGCGGCGGCAGGTAGATGCTGAATGTCATGTTGCAATTCAGGCTCTGCGCCGCGTGGCGATAGCGCTGCTGCCAGCCGCCGAACATGCGGTGCTCTTCGAGAAGTTCCAATGACAACGTCATCTCTGCCTCCTGGCTTATTGGTCGAAGTGGATGACGGAACGGATCGATTTGCCTTCGTGCATCAAATCGAACGCTTCGTTGATCTGCTCCAGCCCCATGGTGTGGGTGATAAAGTCGTTCAGCGCGAATTCGCCGTCCAGATAGCGCTCGACGATGCCCGGCAGCTGCGAACGGCCCTTGACGCCGCCGAACGCCGAACCGCGCCAGACGCGGCCGGTGACCAGTTGGAACGGACGGGTCGAGATCTCTTCGCCGGCGCCTGCGACGCCGATGATCACCGATTCGCCCCAGCCCTTGTGGCAGCACTCCAGCGCGGAACGCATCACGTTGACGTTGCCGATGCACTCGAAGGAGAAATCGACGCCGCCGTCGGTCAGCTCGACGATCACTTCCTGAATCGGCTTGTCATAGTCTTTCGGGTTGATCAGATCGGTGGCGCCCAGCTTGCGGGCCAGATCGAACTTGCTGGTGTTGATGTCGATGCCGATGATGCGGCCCGCGCCGGCCATCTGCGCGCCGATGATCGCCGACAGGCCGATGCCGCCCAGGCCGAAGATCGCCACGGTGTCGCCCGGTTGCACTTTGGCGGTGTTCATCACCGCGCCCATGCCGGTAGTGACGCCGCAGCCCAGCAGGCACACTTCCTCCAGCGGCGCTTCCTTGTTGATTTTCGCCAGTGAAATTTCCGGCACCACGGTGTATTCGGAGAAGGTGGAGGTGCCCATGTAGTGGAAGATCGGCTTGCCGTCCTTGAAGAAGCGGGTGGTGCCGTCCGGCATCAGGCCTTTGCCCTGAGTGGAGCGGATCGCCTGGCACAGGTTGGTCTTGCCGGATTTACAGAATTTGCACTCGCCGCACTCCGGGGTGTAGAGCGGGATCACGTGATCGCCGACCGCCACGCTGGTGACGCCTTCACCGACCGCTTCCACCACGCCGCCGCCCTCGTGGCCGAGGATCGCCGGGAACACGCCTTCCGGATCTTTGCCGGACAGGGTGTAGGCGTCGGTGTGACAAACGCCGGTGGCGACGATCCGCACCAGCACTTCGCCTTTTTGCGGTGGCATCAGCTCGACTTCTTCGATCTTCAGCGGCTGGTTCGGGCCCCAGGCAACGGCGGCGCGGGTTTTGATCATCTCCATCATAGTCTCCTCAGTGGTTTTCTTTTTAAATCAGGCGATATCGACAACGTCTGATAAATCGTTGGGGGTGCTTTCATCAACAGCGGCGGTTTCCGTCTGTTCAATAATCAATTCTTTCAGCGCGCGCACGTTCGGCCCGAACGCGTCGCGGCGCCACAGCAGCCAGGTGGCGGTGTCGGCCACGTCCGGCGGCAGGGTGTGAACCCGAACCCGCTCATGGCCCGGCAGCAGGCTGAGCACCGAATGCGGGATCATCGCCAGCCCGGCGCCGCTGGCGACGCAGGCCAGCATGGCGTGATAGGACTGGATCTCCATGATCTGCCCCGGCCGCGCGCCTTCGCGCTTGAACCAGGCCTCCAGCCGCAGGCGGTAGGAACAGCTGGCGCGAAAGGCGAACAGCGTTTCGCCGTTGGCGTCTTTGGCGCTGTGGATCGGCGCGTGATCGAGACAGGAGATCACCACCATATGTTCAGGATAGGCGATGCAGCCGTTTAGCTCGTCATAGGGCACCGGGCCGTCGACCAGCGCTGCCGCCAGCGTGCCGGCGCGCACCCGATCGGCGATTTCGCCGGAGGTGCCGGTAGTCAGCGACAGAGACACCTGCGAGAAACGCTGGTGGTAAGCTGCCAGCAGCGAGGGCAGGCGGGTGGCGGCGGTGCTCTCCATCGAGCCGAGAGCAAAGTTGCCCGCCGGTTCGCCGGCATGGGTGATGCTCATCGCCTCGTCGCTCAGCGCCAGGATGCGATTGGCGTAGCACAGAAAGTTATGGCCCATCGGCGACAGGCGCAGGCGCTGTTTTTCGCGGATAAACAGATCGGCGCCCAGCTCCTGCTCGAGCTGGCGCAGCCGGGTGGTCAGATTCGACGGCACGCGGTGCAGCTGCTCGGCGGCGCGGGCGACCGAGCCGGTTTCCGCTACGCAGCAGAACATGCGAAGCTGAGTCAGATCCATAATATTCTCGTTTCGTGATGAACTTGATAACTATTATTCAGTTTTTGTGAGTTTAATACTGCGGCATGATACTGGCAACTTTCTTTTAACCTTTTGGATACCGGTATGGCTTTACGTATTGCCTTGAGCGGGTTTGCCGCGCTGATCGTGGCGATGGGCATTGGCCGCTTCGCTTTCACCCCTCAGGTGCCGCTGATGATCGCTGACCACCAGTTCAGCCTGACCGGCGCTGGGCTGGTGGCGGCGATCAACTATTTGGGATACCTGTGCGGCGCCTACGACGCGATGCGCGCCACGCGCCACGTCGAGCGGCGCCTGTGGCTGGGCGTATGGGGTGCGATGGCGCTGACGCTGCTGTCGGCGTTGGCGCAGGATGAATGGACCCACGGCGCGCTGCGCTTCGTCATCGGCTGGGCCAGCGGCTGGGCGATGGTGCTGGTGGCGGCCTGGACCAACGAGCGGTTGGCGCACTACGGCCGGCCGGCGCTGAGCGCGGCGGTGTTCGCCGGGCCGGGCGCCGGCATCTTCCTCAGCGGCATGCTGGCGGTGGGCATCAACGCGCTGGGGCTGACGGCGGCGCAGGCCTGGCTGGTGTATGGCGGGCTGGCGCTGGTGCTGGTCGGGGGGATTAGCGCCTTTCTGCCGCGCAGCGGCGAGCTGCATCGCCCGGACGTGGCCCCGGAGCCGCTGCTGCTGACGCCGGCGCTCAAGCGTCTGGTGTGGAGCTACAGCCTGGCCGGCTTCGGCTATATCCTGCCGGCGACCTTCTTGTCGCAGATGGCGGCGGCGCGTTTTCCCGACAGCCTGTTCGCACAGTTCGTCTGGCCGGTGTTCGGCGGCGCGGCGGTGCTGGGGATCGTTATCGGCATTGTGACCCGCCATCGGCTGACTACCCAAACCCGGTTGGCGATCACGCTGTGGGTACAGGCGCTCGGCGTACTGAGCGCCGAAGTGGTGCCGGGCGTGGCCGGCCTGGCGCTCGGGGCGTTGCTGACCGGCGGCGGTTTCCTCTGTGTGGTGCAGCTCGCCCTTCAGCACGGCCGTGAACTGGCGCCGCGCCATGCGCGTTACATGGCCGGATTGCTGACCACCGGTTATGCGATCGGCCAGCTGGTTGGGCCGATGCTGTCGGCGCTGTCGACCGCCTTGACCCATCGGTTGGAACCGGCGCTGTATGTGGCGGTGATAGCGCTGTTGGTGGCCGGAGGGCTGGCGGTGAATACCCCGGCGCGGCGGTTGGCGCAAAAAACGGCGACTCGGTGATTAAAATCCATACAAAAAGCGTGGAGACCCGCAGCCGGCCTGATTGTGCTAAATGCGAAGATTTCACCTCTGGATGAAGCACTATCACTGGATAATCGCCGCGCTCTCATCTACAGTGGGGGCAAAATCTTGACCGGGTTCACGTTATCCACCACGAAAACTCTGCCGTCACGAGAGCAAGCAATTCGCCGGCCGCACGCCCTATCAGGCCGCCGGCGGGTTCCGTCCGCAGGAGAACAAATACATGACATCATTAAGTAAAGAAGCCGCGCTGGTGCATGCGGCACTGGAAGAGCGTGGTCTGGAGACACCGCTGCGCGGGGAAGTGCTGGATCGCGAAACGCGCAAGCGTCGCATCAAAGAGCACATGACCGAAATCATGCAGCTGCTGAATCTCGATCTGTCTGACGACAGCCTGGCGGAAACGCCGCATCGCATCGCCAAAATGTATGTCGACGAGATCTTCTCCGGTCTGGACTACGCCAACTTCCCGAAAATCACCGTCATCGAGAACAAAATGAAGGTGGATGAGATGGTGACGGTGCGCGATATCACGCTGACCAGCACCTGTGAACACCACTTCGTCACCATTGACGGCAAGGCCACCGTGGCCTATATCCCGAAAGACTCGGTGATCGGTCTGTCGAAGATCAACCGCATTGTGCAGTTCTTCTCCCAGCGCCCGCAGGTGCAAGAGCGCCTGACCCAGCAGATCCTGGTGGCGCTGCAGACCCTGCTCGGCACCAATAACGTGGCGGTATCGATCGATGCGGTCCATTATTGTGTCAAAGCGCGCGGCATTCGCGACGCGACCAGCGCCACCACCACCACCTCGTTGGGGGGGCTGTTCAAGTCCAGCCAAAATACCCGCCAGGAGTTCCTGCGCGCGGTGCGCCATCACCAGGGGTGATGGCGTTGCGGGGCGACTCGCAAAACGACAACAGGCGCCTGCGGGCGCCTTTTTCATGAGCGGAAGACAGCGATAAAAAATGAACAGTCATCCTCTGCCGCGCATCGCCACGCTGGACTGCGTGCGCGGCATCGCCATCCTCGGCATCTTATTGCTGAACATCAGCGCCTTCGGCTTGCCGAAGGCCGCCTACCTCAATCCGGCCTATCTGGGGATGCCGTCATCGCGCGACGCCTGGACCTGGGCGCTGCTGGATCTTTTCGCCCAGGCCAAGTTCCTGGCGATGTTCGCACTGCTGTTCGGCGCCGGGCTGCAAATGCTGCTGCGACGCGGCAAAAGCTGGATCCGCGCGCGGCTGTCGTGGCTGGTGCTGTTCGGCCTCGCGCACGCCATCTTCCTGTGGGACGGCGATATTCTGCTGGCCTACGGGCTGATCGGCCTGGTGTGCTGGCGCATGATCCGCGAAGCCAAAGACACATTCCAACTGCTGAAAACCGGCGTGGTGCTCTACCTGATCGGCGTGGCGGTGCTGCTGCTGCTCGGTTTTGTCTCGCACGGTGAACCGGGCAGCTTCTGGCAGCCGGGCGTGGCGGAGTTGCAGTACGAGAAGTTCTGGAAGCTGCAGGGCGGTTTCGAAGCCTGGCGCAGCCGCGCCGATCTGCTCTCGTCCAGCCTGCTGGCCATCGGCGCGCAGTATGGCTGGGAGCTGGCGGGGCTAATGCTGTTCGGCGCCGGGCTAATGCGCAGCGGCTGGCTGCGCGGCAGCTATTCCTCCGGCTATTACCTGCGGCAGGCGGCGTGGCTGTTGCCGCTGTCCGTGCTGATCCAACTGCCGGCGGTGGCGCTGCAATGGCAGGTGCACTGGGACTATCGCTGGAGCGGTTTCCTGCTGCAGGTGCCGCGCGAGCTGGGCGCGCCGCTGCAGGCGCTGGGCTATCTGGCGCTGTGTTACGGTTTCTGGCCCGCGCTGTCGCGCCTGCGCATCGCCCACTGGCTGAGCCAGGTGGGGCGCATGGCGCTGAGCAACTACCTGTTGCAAACGCTGATCTGCACTACGCTGTTTTATCGCTTTGGCCTCTATGAGCAGTTCGACCGGCTTCAGCTGTTGGCGTTTGTGCCGCTGGTCTGGTTGGTCAACCTGGTCTTTTCCGCACTGTGGCTGCGTTACTTCGAACAGGGGCCGATGGAATGGCTGTGGCGCAAATTGACGCAGATGGCCGCCGGTGAAACGGAATCCAAAGCGCTGAAGTGAGCGCCCATCGACAGGTTAAAAAAATGTATGTAAACGTTTTCTTTCCTGTGACGTAATTCACGCAGAGCAGCGGGTCAATCGGGGTAGGATAGCGCCACCGGCCACTACCCCGATTTCAGGATCCCGCATGCCTCCAGTTCATCCGATCACTATTCGCGACGTGGCGAAACGCGCCGGCGTCTCCGTGGCGACCGTGTCTCGCGTGCTCAATCACAGCGCGCTGACCAGCAAAGAGACGCGCGAACAGGTGCTGCAGGCGGTAGCGGAACTGGGCTACCGCCCCAACGCCAATGCGCAGGCGCTGGCGACCCAAAGCAGCGATACGCTGGGCGTGGTGGTGATGGACGTGTCCGATCCGTTCTTCGGCGCGCTGGTGAAAGCGGTAGACACGGTGGCGCAGAAACACCACAAGTATCTGCTGATCGGCAACAGCTATCATCAGGCGGACAAAGAGCGCCATGCGATCGAAGTGCTGATCCGTCAGCGCTGTAACGCCCTGATTGTTCACGCCAAAGCCCTGAGCGACGCCGAACTGATCGGCTTTCTGGAGCAGGTGCCGGGCATGGTGCTGATCAATCGGATTATCCCCGGCTATGAGCCGCGCTGCGTTGGGCTGGACAACGTCAGTGGCGCTGACATGGCGATGCGTCTTCTGCTCTCGCAGGGCCATCGGCGCATCGGTTATCTGGGCTCCAATCACCCGATCGAAGACGGGCCGCTGCGTCAGCAAGGCTATGCGCAGGCGATGGCCGCCGCCGGGCTGGCGACGCCCGACAGCTGGCGCGCGTACGGTTCGCCCGATCTGCAGGGCGGCGAGGCGGCGATGGTCGAGCTGCTGGGGCGCAATTTACAGCTGAGCGCGGTGTTCGCCTACAACGACGCCATGGCCGCCGGCGCCATGGCGGTGCTGAAAGAAAACGGTATCACGGTGCCGCAGCATTTCTCGCTGATCGGCTTCGACGACATTCCTATCGCGCGCTACACCAGCCCCAAACTCACCACGGTGCGTTACCCGATCGTTTCGATGGCCACGTTGGCGACCGAGCTGGCATTACAGGGCGCAGCAGGCCTGGCGGAGCCGCAGGCGAGCCATCTGTTCATGCCGACGCTGGTGCGGCGCCATTCTGTCGCCCCCTGGCAAAGTGAGGCGACGGTCACTCTCTGACGATTTAATCTTGTGTAACCGTTTTCAATCTGTGAGAAAATTCACAGAATATTAACATCACGCCGTCTATGCTCTAGGCGTTTTCAGGCGCAAAGGCCCTTGCCGCTGTAACCGTTTATCTCGCGCTGACACAGCATTTCTCGGAAATAACAAGATCCACGGACGACAGGTGTTGAGTGGAAATCGCCTGGCCTGGGGTGCGCGCACTGCCGGTGACCATTGGCTCAAAGACGAGTAATACCCTACACAGAACCGGAGATTGACAATGAATAAGAAGGTTTTCACCCTGGCCGCCATGGCCGCTGCCATGATGTTTGGCGCCGCAGCCCATGCTGATACCCGTATTGGCGTCACGATTTACAAATACGACGACAACTTCATGTCGGTGGTGCGCAAAGCGATCGAGAAAGACGCCAAGGCTTCACCGGACGTTACCCTGTTGATGAATGACTCGCAGAACGACCAGTCCAAACAGAACGATCAGATCGACGTGCTGCTGGCCAAGGGCGTGAAAGCGCTGGCGATCAACCTGGTCGACCCGGCCGCGGCGCCGGTGGTTATCGATAAGGCGCGCGCAAACGATATCCCGGTGGTGTTCTACAACAAAGAACCTTCCCGCAAAGCGCTGGACAGCTATGACAAGGCGTATTACGTCGGCACCGATTCCAAAGAGTCCGGCGTGATCCAGGGCGAACTGATCGCCAAACACTGGAAAGCCAATCCGGCCTGGGATCTGAACAAAGACGGCCAGATCCAATTCGTGCTGCTGAAGGGCGAGCCGGGCCACCCGGATGCCGAAGCGCGCACCACCTACGTGGTGAAAACGCTGAACGAGAAAGGCATCAATACCCAACAGCTGCAGTTGGATACCGCGATGTGGGATACCGCGCAGGCGAAAGACAAGATGGACGCCTGGCTCTCCGGCCCGAACGCCAACAAGATCGAAGTGGTGATCGCCAACAACGACGCCATGGCGATGGGCGCGGTGGAAGCGCTGAAAGCGCACAACAAGACCAGTATTCCGGTGTTCGGCGTGGATGCGCTGCCTGAAGCGCTGGCGCTGGTGAAATCCGGCGCGATGGCGGGCACGGTGCTGAATGACGCCGACAATCAGGCGAAGGCCACCTTCGAGCTGGCGAAAAACCTGGCGGCGGGCAAACCGGCCACCGAAGGCACCCAATATAAAATCGAAAATAAAGTCGTGCGTATCCCTTACGTCGGCGTAGATAAAGACAACCTGTCTCAGTTCATTAAATAAGAATTGAGATCCCGCTAAGACCCCGCCTGCGGCGCCAACACCAGGGATACCGCCGGCGGGGATGTTTACGACTGCAAGATCGTTAAGCCAGGTGTATTTATGGCCGATAGCTCACGCGAATTTTTGCTGGAAATGACGGATATTTGTAAGTCATTTCCCGGCGTCAAAGCCTTGGACAATGTCAATTTACGCGTCCGTCCGCACTCCATTCACGCCCTGATGGGGGAGAACGGCGCGGGGAAATCGACGTTGTTGAAATGCCTGTTCGGCATTTACAAAAAAGACAGCGGCAGCATTGTATTTCAGGGCCGGGAAATCGACTTCAAGAGCTCGAAGGAAGCGCTGGAGCACGGCGTTTCCATGGTGCATCAGGAGCTGAACCTGGTGCTGCAGCGCACCGTGATGGACAACATGTGGCTGGGACGCTACCCGACCAAAGGCCTGTTCGTCGATCAGGACAAGATGTTCAAAGACACTCAGGCGATCTTCGACGAGCTGGATATCGACATCAACCCGCGCGAAAAGGTGGGCAACCTGTCGGTGTCGCAGATGCAGATGATCGAGATCGCCAAAGCGTTTTCCTATGACGCCAAGATCGTCATCATGGACGAACCGACCTCTTCGTTGACGGAGAAAGAGGTCAATCACCTGTTCACCATCATCCGCAAGCTGAAAGAGCGCGGCTGCGGCATCGTCTATATCTCGCACAAGATGGAAGAGATCTTCCAGCTGTGCGACGAGATAACGGTGCTGCGCGACGGCCAGTGGATCGCCACTCAGCCGCTGGAAGGGCTGGATATGGACAAGATCATCGCCATGATGGTCGGCCGCTCGCTGAGCCAGCGTTTCCCCGACAGGCAGAACACGCCGGGTGAGGTGATCCTCGAGGTGAAGAACCTGACGTCGCTGCGCCAGCCTTCGATCCGCGATGTGTCCTTCGATCTGCACCAGGGCGAGATCCTCGGCATCGCCGGGCTGGTGGGCGCCAAACGCACCGACATCGTCGAGACGCTATTCGGCATTCGCGAGAAGGTGGCGGGCACTATCAAGCTGCACGGCAAGGCGATCGACAACCACAGCGCCAACGAAGCGATTAACCACGGTTTCGCGCTGGTGACCGAAGAGCGGCGATCCACCGGGATTTACGCCTACCTCGACGTGGGGTTCAACTCGCTGATCTCCAACATCCGCAATTATAAAAACAAGCTCGGCCTGCTGGACAACGCGCGGATGAAGAGCGACACCCAGTGGGTGATCGACGCCATGCGGGTGAAAACGCCGGGGCATCACACCCATATCGGCTCGCTGTCCGGCGGCAATCAGCAGAAGGTGATCATCGGCCGCTGGCTGCTGACGCAGCCGGAGATCCTGATGCTGGATGAACCGACGCGCGGCATCGACGTGGGCGCCAAGTTCGAGATCTATCAGCTGATGACCGAGCTGGCGAAGAAGGGCAAGGGGATCATTATCGTCTCGTCCGAAATGCCGGAGCTTTTGGGGATCACCGACCGCATTTTGGTGATGAGCAACGGCCAGGTTGCGGGCATCGTTAACACCAAACAGACCTCGCAAAATGAAATCTTACGTCTCGCCTCCCTGCACCTTTAAGGATCGGAATTATGAACGCGCTAAATAAAAAAACCTTATTTACCTATTTCAAGGAAGGCGGCATTTACGTGGTGTTGCTGGTGCTGTTGGCCATCATCATCATTCAGGACCCCACTTTCCTCAGCCTGATGAACCTGAGCAATATCCTGACGCAGTCTTCGGTGCGCATCATCATCGCGCTGGGCGTGGCGGGGCTGATCGTGACTCAGGGCACCGACCTGTCCGCCGGGCGGCAGGTGGGGCTGGCGGCGGTGGTGGCGGCCACGCTGCTGCAGTCGATGGATAACGTCAACAAAGTGTTCCCGCACATGGAAACCTGGTCGATTCCTGTGGTTATCCTGCTGGTGTGTGCGGTCGGCGCGGTGATCGGCCTGGTTAACGGCCTGATTATCGCCTACCTCAACGTGACGCCGTTCATCACCACGTTGGGCACTATGATCATCGTCTACGGCATCAACTCGCTGTATTACGATTCGGTCGGCGCGTCGCCGGTCGCCGGCTTCGATCCGAAGTTCTCCACCTTTGCCCAAGGCTTCTTGCGCTTCGGCGACTTTAAGCTGTCGTACATCACCTTCTATGCGCTGATTGCCATCATTTTCGTCTGGATCCTGTGGACCAAGACCCGCTTCGGCAAGAACATCTTCGCCATCGGCGGCAACCCGGAAGCGGCCAAAGTGTCCGGCGTCAACGTGCCGCTGAACCTGATCATGATCTATGCGCTGTCCGGCGTGTTCTATGCCTTCGGCGGCTTGCTGGAAGCGGGGCGCATCGGCAGCGCCACCAACAACCTCGGCTTTATGTATGAGCTGGACGCCATCGCCGCCTGCGTGGTGGGGGGCGTCTCGTTTGCCGGCGGGGTGGGTACGGTGTGGGGCGTGGTGACCGGGGTGATCATCTTTACCGTCATCAACTACGGCCTGACCTATATCGGCATCAACCCGTACTGGCAGTACATCATCAAGGGCAGCATCATCATCTTCGCCGTGGCGCTGGACTCGTTGAAATACGCCAAGAAGAAGTAGATCTACCGCAGCAGAGACGACAAGGCCGGCAAAATATGCCGGCCTTTCTTTTGGGCGTTTGCCGCGTCAAGGCTGTTTGGCTTTCTGCTTCTCTTCTTTCAGCTTGTGCTCCAGTTCCACCAACTGTTCCGGCGAGACGGCGGGATAACCCTGGGCGTCTTCCGGCACGGTGTGCATGGCGGAGATCGGGATCAGCGGGCCGAGGAAGCGCGGCTCGCGCTTGAGGATGTACAGATCGGTCAGCGCGCCCAGACGGGCGAAGATCTCGCGGGCGCGCACCGTCATCATGTCCTTCGGCGACGGCACCGCGTAACACTGCGCCTGAATGCCCATGTGCAGGGCGATAAACAGCGCGCGCTCGCAGTGGAAGCGCTGGGTGATGATGATGAAATCGTTGGTGTCGAACACCTTGCGGGTACGCACGATGGAATCCAGGGTGCGGAAGCCGGCGTAATCCAGCACGATATCGCTCGGCGCCACGCCGGCGGCGATCAGATCGCGGCGCATGGTCATCGGTTCGTTATAGCTTTGCTGGGCATTGTCGCCGCTCAGCAGCAGGTATTTCACCTTGCCGCTGTTATAGGCGTTGATCGCTCCCTGAATGCGGTAACGGTAGTACTGGTTGATCACGCCGGTGCGATAATACTTGGCGGTGCCGAGCACTACGCCGACCTGGCGATGCGGTAATTCCTGCAGTTCGTCGTAGACGTAAGGCGCGGTTTTCCAGCTGATCCAGCGATCGAGCGCAATAGCCGAGCCCATCAGCACCGCAATGATGATGAACAGGCTGATTATCAGGCGTTTCCACATGTTGTTGCCTTACGCGCACCGGGCTGAAAAAGATGGATCAAGGCTACTTTACCTGACCGACCGACGCAAGACGCGAACTGCCTGAAGCACGCGCGTCGCCGCATTTTTCGGCGGTTTTGCCGCACAAAAAAGCCCGGCGAAGCCGGGCTGGGTCATTTCAGCGCGTCAATCAGAACGAGGTGCGCTTATAGCTGCGGTACTGCGGCCGCCAGAAGTTGTGCTCGATGGCTTTCGACAGTGCGTCTTCGGAGGTGACGATCGCCACACCCTGCAGCTGCGCCGCTTTGCCCACTTCCATGGCGATGCACTTGGATACGCCCTGAATATCGTCGATATTCGGCAGCAGCGCGCCGTGGCCGTCGGTCGCCAGCGGCGAACAATCCGCCAGCGCGCGGCTGGCGGCCATCAGCATGGCGTCGGTGACGCGGGTGGCGCCGGAGGCCAGCACGCCCAAACCGATGCCCGGGAAGATGTAGGAGTTGTTGCACTGAGCAATCGGGTACAGCTGCTCTTTGTAGCTTACCGGCGCAAACGGGCTGCCGGTCGCGACCAGGGCGGCGCCGTCGGTCCAGTTGATGATGTCTTCCGGACGGGCTTCCACGCGCGAGGTTGGGTTGGACAGTGGCATCACGATAGGGCGTTCGCAGTGCTTGTGCATCTCGCGGATCAGCTCTTCGGTAAACAGCCCCGGCTGGCCGGAAACGCCGATCAGAATGGTCGGCTTGGCGTTGCGCACCACGTCCAGCAGCGAGATGGCGTCGCTGGCGGTTTCCCAACCGGCCAGGTTGTCGCTCTTCTGCACCAGCTTGCTCTGGAAGTCGAGCAGGTTCGGCAGTTTGTCGGTCAGCAGGCCGAAACGGTCAACCATGAATACGCGGGCGCGCGCTTCGTCTTCGCTCAACCCCTCGGACTTCATCTGCGCGATGATCTGTTCGGCGATGCCGCAGCCGGCGGAACCGGCGCCGAGGAAGGTGACGGTCTGATCGCGCAGCTGGCTGCCGGCGGCGCGGCTGGCGGCGATCAGGCTGCCGAGGGTGACCGCGGCGGTGCCCTGGATGTCGTCGTTAAAGCAGCAGATCTCGTCGCGGTAGCGGTTCAGCAGCGGGGTGGCGTTGTTCTGCGCGAAGTCTTCGAACTGCAGCAGCACGTTCGGCCAGCGGCGTTTGACCGCCTGAATAAACTCTTCGACGAAGGCGTGGTATTCCTCGCCGGAGATGCGCGGATGGCGCCAGCCCATGTACAGCGGATCGTTGAGGCGCTGCGGGTTGTTGGTGCCGACGTCCAACACTACCGGCAGGGTATAGGCCGGGCTGATGCCGCCGCAGGCGGTATACAGCGACAGCTTGCCGATGGGAATGCCCATGCCGCCGATGCCCTGGTCGCCCAGGCCGAGAATGCGTTCGCCGTCGGTCACCACGATCACCTTGACGTTCTGCTTGGTGGCGTTTTGCAGCATGTCATCGATGCGATCGCGGTTCGGGTAGGAGATGAACAGCCCGCGCGCGCGGCGGTAGATATCTGAGAAGTGTTCACAGGCCTCGCCGACGGTCGGGGTGTAGATGATTGGCATCATCTCGCTCAGGTGCGAGTCCAGCAGGCGATAGAACAGGGTTTCGTTGGTGTCCTGGATGTTGCGCAGGTAGATGTGCTTATCGTTATCGTTCTTGAAATCCTGATACTGACGGTAGGCGCGTTCCACCTGTTCTTCGATGGTCTCCACCGCTTCCGGCAGCAGGCCGTGCAGGTTGAAGTGGCTACGTTCTTCCTCGGTGAAAGCGCTGCCTTTGTTCAGCAGCGGAAATTCCAGCAGAATCGGGCCGGCGTAAGGGATGTAGAGCGGACGTTTGCTTTCGTATTCTAGTTCCATCAGTTTTACTCTTCACGTATCAGATAACTGTATTGCCGACGATCCTAAAAGATAAAGAGAAGATGTACAGCATTTGTTGCCCGATGATGAACCAGGTTGGCGTAATTATCGACAATCAAATGATTTTTTAACTAAAGAAAGTGTTTCTGGAGGCGTCGGGGCATTGTATTTGGCGGGCGGTGCTGTTAACGGCGGAACCGGATGGCCCCGCCGTCGTGCGCTTAGAAGGCGGCGCGGCTGACGTTTTGGCAACCCAGCGCCGCCAGGGTGACGCGGGTGGCATCCCATTGGCTGATGCTCGCGTCCTGCGGTTCGGCCAGGACGGCGCGACGGATAGCCCGGCAGTCGCCGCCGGAGAGGTTCAGCAGGATCAGCGCGGCCTGCAGCGGCGGTAGGCTCGGGTTAAAAGCGGCGTTTTCCGCATAGCGGCCGGCGTAGAGGCTGCCGTCTGCCGTTTCCAGCGCCACGCCGCTGTGGGCGTTGCTGTACGGCGCGTGGCTCCGGTTGGCCGCCGCCAGCGCCGCTTGCGTCAGCGCATCGTTCAGCGGCAGTTGATGCCCGTGATTGACCTCGTCCATCAGCAGTGAAGCGACATCCAGATCTTTCGGGCCGAAGGCGTCCGGCAGATAGTCCGCCAGCGTGGCCGGCGAGCGGCCAGGCAAACGGATTTGCAGCGCGCCGCCGCTGTTCAGCTCATTCATAAACTGGCGGCAGTGTCCGCACGGCGTATAGTTGACGGTGATCGAGGCCAGCGCTTTTTCGCCGCGCAGCCAGGCGTGAGTCACTGCGCTTTGTTCTGCATGCACGGATTGCTGCAGCGGCGCGCCGCTGAATTCCATATTGGCGCCGAAATAGAGATTGCCGCTTTGCCCGCGCGCGATGGCGCCGACGTGGAAATGCGATATCGGGGTTAACGAGCAGGCCGCCGCCAGCGGCAGCAGCGCGAATGCCAGCGCGTCATCGTCCAACCCGCAACCTGAGCGGATCGCCGCCGCTTGCTCGGCCGTGAACATCGCCGGAAAGTCGGACGCGTCCAGATAGGGCTGCAGGGCGGATTGCAGTGTCGCGGGCAGTGCGCTGAAAGCGGTGTGAAAACGCGGATGCATGGAAGGTCTCTCTACAGGTTAACGGGATCACATTCTAGGCAGGCCAGAGACATTAAAGTGTGATCAATATCTCTTAAATGATGAAATCAATGCAATAAAAGGTGTAAATGCGAGATGTATCGCAAGTTTCATCCTGATCAACCGAACAGATGCAACAGCACCGGAAACACAAACGGCGCCAGCAGCGAGGTGATGATGCCGCAGATCACCAGCGCCAGCGAGCCGAAGGCGCCCTCCTGATAGTCCATCTCCGCGCAGCGCGCGGTGCCCAGCGCGTGGGAAGCCGTGCCCATCGCCAGGCCACGCGCCGAGGGGACCGTGATTTTCAACAGGTTGAACAGCGTGTGGCCGAACACGGCGCCGAGGATGCCGACGAAAATAACGCAAACCGCGCTGATCGCCGGAATGCCGCCGAGCGAGTCCGCGACGGCCATCGCGATCGGTGTAGTGACCGATTTCGGCAAGATAGAGGCGGCGATTTCCGGCGTGGCGCCCAACCACAGGGCGATGGCGCCGCCGCTGATCATGGCGGTCAGGCTGCCGATGAAGCACACCGTGATAATCGACTTCCAGCGCGCGCGGATTTGGTGCAACTGCTCATACAGCGGGAAGGCCAGCGCGACGACCGCCGGCTGCAGCAGATCGTTGAGGATCCTGCTGCCCTGGAAGTAGCGCTCATAGGAAATGCCGCTGAGCAGCAGCAGCGGGATGATCACCGCCATGGACACCAGCAGCGGATTGAGCAGCGGCATGTTCAACCGGCGCGCCAGCCAGCGCGCGGCGAAATAGACCGCCAGCGTCAGCGGCAGCGACCACCAGATTTCATGGATCATGAGTTGCCCTCCGTGTCGTCGGGCTTGCCGGCAATGCGCCGCTCGCGGTGAAAATAGTGTGAGGTATAGCCGACCACCACCAGCACCATCAGCGTGCTGATCAGGCAAGAAATGACCAGCGGGCCCAGATGCGCAACGATCTGGTCGTAATATTTCATCACGCCGACGCCGATCGGCACGAACAGCAGCACCATGTAGCGGATCAGCAAATGACAGCCGGGTTTAACCCATTTGGCCGGCAGGATCTGGGTGGAGAGCAGCGCGAACAGCAAGAGCATGCCGATGATGCTGCCGGGAATGGCGAACGGCAGCAGCGCTGCCACTGCGTTGCCGACGAACAGACACAGGTAGATGAGGAGCAGGGCCCTGAGGTATTTCCAGCACAGTGTGAGCACGTTGGCCATTGTCTTTTCCCGTTTAACCGATGCATTCATCATACAATTAAACTGTGAGCCACGCCACAGATCGCACTATGAATTCTCGCTATGCCTGCCATGCGCGATCGGCGGGTTGACATCCTGCTTTGAGAATTGCAGGCAGGGTCAGCGCGCGTCTTCGGCCGTTGCCGCAGAACGTTCCGCCAAACGATGGCCGAGGAAGAAAAACAGCAGGCTGAGCAGCGCGGCGACGATCAGCATCACGAACATCAGCGGCGGCGCGGCGTAGCTGAGCATGACCCCGCACAGCACCGGGTTGATGGCGCCGCCCAATGCGCTGAGGTTTTGTACGCCATAGTAGCTGCCTTTCAGGTGCGGCGGCGCGATAAAGTCGATGAACATGTATTCCACCGGGATAACGATGATCTCGCCTAAGGTAAACACCGCCATCGCCGCCAGCCATAGCCAGACCGCCTGGCCGGCCACCATAAAACCGAGCAGCCCGACGATGAAAAACAGCGTGCCCAGCGCCAGCCAGCGCAGCATATTTTCCTGGCGCATGCCGCGGCTGAGCAGGTATTGCAGGGCGATGACGATACCGGCGTTGACGATCATCACCAACCCGATGATTTTGTAGGCGAACTCGGCGCTGGAGACGGTGATCAGGTACTGCGACAGATAGCCCGTGAACTGACCGAACACCACCGCGCCCAGCGTGCTGCCGAGGGTGAAGTAGATCAGCCGTCGATCGCTTCGCAAGATGGCCAGCGTTTGACGGAAGTTGGCAAGCGCGGCCGATGCGGCGGCGCTTGGTGCCGGGCGCTGTTCACCACCGCGCAAGCGCAGGCTCAGCGCCGTCACCGTCGCCAGCGCCAGGCCGCCTGACAGGTAGAACGGCAGCAGCGAACTCAGCCCGGCCACCAGAACGCCGAGCGCAGAGCCGATCGCCCAGCCGACGTTGACCAGCGTGTAGTTGATTGAAAAAGCCTTGATGCGCTGCTCGACCGGCAGCCAATCGGCGAAACAGGCCTTAATGGTGATGCTCAGCACCGAATAACAGGTATGCAGGATCGCCAGCACCACGATCACGCCGCCGGGACGCGGGATCCAGGGAATGGCGAAGAAACTCAGCGCGAACAATAAAATCGATAGCAGGATCAGGCGGTTTTTGCTGAATTTGTCCACCAGATAGCCGCCGTACAGGCTGGCGATGATGCCGAGGGTGAGGCTGACGCCCAGGATCACGCCCACGCTTTTCGGCAACAGCTGGAAGTGCTCGGTGAGGTAGATGGTGATGAACGGCAGCGTGACGCCGCGGCCGATGGTCAACACCAGCGAACTGGCCAGCAGTACGTTGATCAGCGAGGGGAATCCCTTCATTTGAAACCTGTTTATGCATACAGTTATTGGGCGATGCAGATAACATAGCGCATTTTGGCGGGGACGGAAGGGGGCTGCCGATATTTATCTGAAAAACAGAGGCTGCGTCGGCAGCCTCGTGAAAAACAGCATTATTTACCGTGTTCGGCCTGCAGCGTGGCGAACCACGGCTGAACGAAATCGCTGCTGCTGCCCCAGCCGGGGATGATCTTCGCCAGGCCGGCGACGTTGACCGGCCCCGGTTGCGCCAGCAGCAGCGCCTGCGGAATGACCGCCGCTTTGAACTGATAGTTGTCCGGCGTGCTTTCCCCGGCGATCTTGTTGGCCACCAGGCGTAGGTTGACCGCGCCGATCAGCTTCGGATCCACCGCCACGCTGACCTGCCACGGGCTGCCGGCCTCGCGCATCAGGTGTAAATCCTGATTGGAGATATCGATGCTGTACAGCTTGATTTCGGTGCGGCCGTTCTCTTTCAACGCCTTGTAAGCCCCTTGGGTAAAGGCGTCCCACGTGCCCCAGATGGCGTCGATCTTGCCTTTCGGGTATTTCGCCAGCACCGCGCCCACCTTGTTGGCGGTATCGCCCTGTACGTCGGATGAGACCGCGCCGATCGATTCCAGCTCATGAATGCCCGGATGCTGTTTCAGCAACTGCTGATAAGCGGCCTGACGGCGCTCCATCGGCGGGAAGCCGGCCACCCACAGCTTGACAATTTTGGCCTGGCCGTTGAAATCCTTCACCAGTTGGCCGAAGGAGGCATTGGCCAGTGAAGCGTCGTCCTGCTGCGAGACGGTGACGCCGGGAACGCTGCCGCTGACGTCGGTATCGAAAGCCGCGACGGCGATGCCGGCCGCCGCGATGCGCTTGACCAGGTCGGTGGAATAGGGGGCTCGCCCCTGCGAGAGAATGATGCCGTCATATTTCTGGCTGATAGCCTGATTGACGAAGTCCTGGAAGCGCGCGTCGTCGCCGTTGCTGAGGAAGGTATCCACCTTAAAGCCCAGCTTGCGCCCTTCCTGAATGGCGCCCGCCAAAAATTGCGTGGTGTTGTCGTCGGATCCGAGGTTGCGGATCACCGCGATGCGCACCGGCCCCTGATGCTGAGCGATGGCGGCGGGTACGGCGGCGTTTTCCGCCGCCTGCAGCGGCAGGGCGGACAACAGACTGAGGGCGAGCAGCGAAGTCTTGAGGTTTTTCATTATTATAGGCTCCAAAAAAGCAGGGAAACGATCCCGGTGAAGGTCTGTTATAGCAGTCTTTCTGTCTGGACGTCTATTTTGGGTTTCGGAGCATCATAGCCGGATGCGGCGGGCAGGGGAATCAGGGCGGTTATGACTTTTTCTTCATGCTTATAACGTGGGGGTTGGGGCAATAAAAAAGGGCCGAGCAAGCTCGACCCTCCCTACGCCGCGCATCTGCGCGATTACTTGACCTGCATGCCAGGCTGCGCGCCGCTGTCCGGGCTCAGCAGGAAGATCTCTTTCCCGCCTGGGCCCGCCGCCATCACCATGCCTTCTGACACGCCGAAGCGCATTTTACGCGGCGCCAGGTTGGCGACCATGATGGTCAGACGGCCTTCCAGCGCTTTCGGATCCGGGTAAGCGGAGCGAATGCCGGAGAAGATTTGGCGCGATTCGCCGCCCAGATCCAGCTGCAGCTTCAGCAGCTTGTCGGAGCCCTCGACAAAGTCGGCGCTCTTGATCAGGGCGATACGCATGTCGACCTTGGCGAAGTCGTCGAAGGTGATGGTTTCCTGGATCGGATCGTCAGCCAGCGGGCCGGTCACCGGCTTGGCGGCGGCCATGTCTTCTTTCGAGGCGCTGACCATCTCGTTGACCTTGTCCAGATCGATGCGGTTGAACAGCGCTTTGAACGCGTTCACCTGATGGCCCAGCAGCGGCTGCGGGATCGCGTCCCAGCTCAGCTCGGCGTTAAGGAACGCTTCGGCGCGTTCGGTCAGCGAAGGCAGCACCGGCTTAAGGTAAGTCATCAGCACGCGGAACAGGTTGATGCCCATCGAGCAGATGGCCTGCAGATCGGCGTCGCGGCCTTCTTCCTTCGCCACCACCCACGGCGCCTGCTCATCCACGTAACGGTTGGCCAAATCGGCCAGCGCCATGATTTCGCGGATTGCGCGGCTGAACTCGCGGGCGGCGTAGGCTTCGGCGATGCTCTGGGCCGCGTCGACGAAGGTCTGGTACAGCGCCGGATCGGCCAGGGTGTCGGCCAGCTTGCCGCCGAAGCGCTTGTTGATAAAGCCGGCGTTGCGCGAAGCCAGGTTCACCACCTTGTTGACGATGTCGGCATTGACGCGCTGCACGAAGTCTTCCAGATTGAGATCGATGTCGTCAATACGTGAAGAGAGCTTGGCGGCGTAGTAATAGCGCAGGCAGTCGGCGTCGAGGTGCTGCAGGTAGGTGCCGGCCTTGATGAAGGTGCCGCGCGACTTGGACATCTTGGCGCCGTTCACCGTCACGTAACCGTGCACGAACAGGTTGGTCGGTTTGCGGAACTGGCTGCCTTCCAGCATCGCCGGCCAGAACAGGCTGTGGAAGTAGACGATGTCCTTGCCGATAAAGTGGTACAGCTCGGTGGTGGAGTCTTTGCGCCAGAACTCGTCGAAGTCCAGATCGCCGCGCTTGTCGCACAGGTTCTTGAAGGAGCCCATGTAGCCGATCGGCGCGTCCAGCCAGACGTAGAAGTATTTGCCCGGCGCATCCGGGATTTCGAAGCCGAAGTAAGGCGCATCGCGGGAGATGTCCCACTGCTGCAGGCCGGATTCGAACCACTCCTGCATCTTGTTCGCTACCTGCTCCTGCAGCGCGCCGGAGCGCGTCCACGCCTGCAGCATTTCGCTGAAGGCCGGCAGGTCGAAGAAGAAGTGCTCGGAGTCGCGCATCACCGGCGTCGCGCCGGAAACCACGGACTTCGGATCGATCAGTTCCGTCGGGCTGTAGGTGGCGCCACACACTTCGCAGTTGTCGCCGTACTGGTCTGGCGATTTGCATTTCGGGCAGGTGCCTTTCACGAAACGATCCGGCAGGAACATGCCTTTCTCCGGATCGTACAGCTGAGAAATGGTGCGGTTCTTGATAAACCCGTTTTCTTTCAAGCGGCTGTAAATCAGGGTGGACAGCTCACGGTTTTCATCACTATGGGTCGAATGATAGTTGTCATAGCTGATGCCAAAGCCGGCGAAATCCTGTTGGTGCTCCTGGCTCATCTCCGCGATCATTTCTTCCGGTTTAACGCCCAGTTGCTGCGCTTTCAGCATGATCGGCGTGCCGTGCGCGTCGTCCGCGCAGATGAAATGCACTTCGTGGCCGCGCATTCGTTGGTAACGCACCCAGATATCCGCCTGGATGTGCTCGAGCATGTGGCCGAGATGGATGGAACCATTTGCGTACGGTAGCGCGCACGTCACCAATAATTTTTTCGCGACTTGAGCCATAGTGAGAACTTGCTTTCTGTAATGAATAAAAGGGCCTTCGATGTTAACCGATCGCGCCCTTCGCTGCTAGGGCGGTTTCTTACAGGTTATACGCGCCAGCCGCCGCGCAGTTCTGGTATGCTTAGCCGGAAGCTACCCATTCAAAATCAAGGAGCCGGGATGAACGCAAAATCCCCTGAGCAGACCAACCCCGAAGTTCTGCGCGCCCTGGTGACCGGTGTACTGGCCGCCTTTGAACACCCGACGTTGAAAAACAACCTGACCGCATTGAAGGCTATCCATCACTGCGCGTTGCTGGACGATGTACTGCATATCGAACTGACGATGCCCTTTGCCTGGCAGAGCGGTTTTGAAGCGCTGCAGGCGAGCGTCGGCCCCGAACTGCTGCGCGTGACCGGCGCCGGCACCATCGATTGGAAGCTGAAACACGATATCACGACGCTGAAGCGCGCCAACGCGCAGGCCGGGATCAAAGGCGTGCGCAACATCATCGCCGTCAGCTCCGGAAAAGGCGGAGTGGGGAAATCCAGCACCGCCGTCAACCTGGCGCTGGCGCTGGCCGCCGAAGGGGCCAAGGTCGGCATTCTGGACGCCGACATTTACGGCCCGTCGATCCCCAACATGCTGGGCACCGAACATGAGCGGCCGACCTCGCCGGACGGTCAGCATATGGCACCAATCATGGCGCACGGGCTGGCGACCAACTCCATCGGTTATCTGGTGACCGACGACAACGCCATGGTGTGGCGCGGCCCGATGGCCAGCAAGGCGTTGATGCAGCTGCTGCAGGATACGCTGTGGCCGGATCTGGATTACCTGGTGCTGGACATGCCGCCGGGCACCGGTGACATCCAACTGACGCTGTCGCAAAACATTCCGGTGACAGGCGCGCTGGTGGTCACCACGCCGCAGGATATCGCCTTGCTGGATGCCGCCAAAGGCATCGTAATGTTCGAGAAAGTGCATGTGCCGGTACTGGGCATTGTCGAGAACATGAGCGTGCATATCTGCAGCAACTGCGGCCACCATGAGCCGATCTTCGGTACCGGCGGCGCCGAGAAGCTGGTGCAGAAATATAACAGCCGTCTGCTGGGGCAAATGCCGCTGCATATCTCGCTGCGTGAAGATCTGGATCGCGGTACGCCGACGGTGATCAGCCGCCCGGAGAGCGAATTCGCCGAGAGGTATCGCCAGCTCGCCGGCCGCGTGGCCGCGCAGATGTATTGGCAGGGCGAGGCGATCCCGACGGAGATTGCGTTCCGCGCGCTGTAATCTGTTTGCGGTAGTGAAAGAACCCGGCTTAAGCGCCGGGTTTTTTATAGGATGCGGGCAGGGTTGTGCAGGTCGGCACGGATATAAGGGCGTTCGATCTGCGCCAGCGTTTTGGCGATATGTTCCAGCAATCCCTGGGTGGGCGCCGGCTGCCGCTGCCCCATCAGCGCCAACGGCAAGGCCAGCGCGATGGCCAAATGCGGCCAGGCAAGCTGTGGTCGCGTTTTCCCTCGCTGCAGCCATAAAAACAGCGCGCTGGCCAGGTAGCCTAAAATCAGCCCGCTGATCACCTCGGATACGGAATGCACGCGGATCTCCAAGCGCGACACGCCGATGGTGAAAGGCAATATCCACCCGGTCAACAACGCGATGCTGCGCACCGGATGGGAAAATCGACCGGTTAAAGCCCAAAGCAGCGGCGGCCAGATGCTCGCGGCGAGGGCCGAATGGCCGCTGAATCCGGTGAAGTCATAACTTGCGCTACCAATGCCCCAGCCCATAAAGGCCAACTTGGACAGGCAGACCAGCCCGCCGGTGAAACCGAAGATCAGCGCCCATTGCCAGCCTGCCGCGCGAGTGGCGGGAAACACGATCAGCAACAAAAACAGAATCAGCGCGCAGGGCAGCAGCAGCATACTGTCGCCGAAAAAAGTCAAAAAATACCAATCCAGCACATCATTCTCCGATGAAAGACTACGGGGTCCCTAGGTCAGCACAGAAGTGTAACCTGTTGCGGGGCATTGCCCTAGCCGTGAGATTCTTAAAATGTCATATCGCCGGTACGGCGCGATAGCCTGAATTCGCCCGCCGTCGCGTAATATACAGTGGCGCAAACCCCGACGACTCCCTATAATTGTCGCGTTTTAGTTCCCTCCCTTCACATTACGAAATCAGGTCTTTAATTTTATGACTGACAATCCGCATCAGTGCGTCATTATTGGTATAGCTGGCGCATCTGCCTCCGGAAAAAGCCTTATTGCCAGCACGTTGTACCGCGAACTCCGCGAGCAGGTCGGCGATGAGCACATCGGCGTTATTCCAGAAGACAGTTACTATAAAGACCAGAGTCACCTGACCATGGAAGAACGGGTTAAAACCAACTATGACCACCCGAGCGCCATGGATCACAACCTGCTGTTCCAGCATTTGCAGATGCTGAAGGCCGGCAAAGCGATCGAACTGCCGCTGTACAGCTACACCGAGCACACGCGCAAGAAAGAAACCGTTCACCTGAAACCTAAAAAAGTCATTATTCTGGAAGGGATCTTGCTGCTGACGGATATCCGCTTGCGCCAGGAGATGAATTTCTCGATCTTCGTCGACACGCCGCTGGATATCTGCCTGATGCGCCGCATGAAGCGCGATGTCAACGAGCGTGGCCGCTCAATGGATTCGGTGATGGCGCAATACCAGAAGACCGTGCGCCCGATGTTCCTGCAGTTTATCGAACCTTCCAAACAATACGCCGATATCATCGTCCCGCGCGGCGGCAAAAACCGCATCGCGATCGATATTCTGAAAGCCAAAATCAGCCAATTCTTTGAATAATACCGCTTAATGGCCGGAAATGTGTATTTCCGGCCGGCGGCCAACTATTTGCACCCCGGCGTAGACCTTTCGCCCGTTGTGTGGCAATTTTTGTTTAGTTACGCGTTTTGATGGAGAAGAGAGACATGAGACTGTGCGACCGCGATATAGAAGCCTGGCTGGATAGCGAGAAACTGGTGATTTCCCCGCGTCCGCCGCTCGAACGCATCAACGGGGCCACAGTAGATGTCCGTTTGGGCAACCAGTTCCGCGTGTTCAGCGGCCATACCGCGCCTTTTATCGATCTCAGCGGGCCGAAAGACGAAGTCAGCGCTGCGTTGGATCGCGTGATGAGCGACGAAATTGTCCTGCCGGAAGGCGAGGCGTTTTTCCTTCATCCCGGCGAGCTCGCCCTGGCGGTGACGTTCGAATCCGTGACGCTGCCGGACGATCTGGTGGGTTGGCTCGACGGCCGTTCTTCTCTGGCGCGCCTGGGGTTGATGGTGCACGTCACTGCGCACCGTATCGATCCGGGCTGGCACGGACGCATCGTGCTGGAATTTTACAACTCCGGCAAACTGCCGCTGGCGCTGCGGCCGGGGATGCTGATCGGCGCCTTGAGCTTTGAACCGTTGTCCGGCCCGGCGGCCCGGCCATACAACAGCCGTCAGGACGCGAAGTATCGCGATCAGCAGGGCGCAGTAGCCAGTCGAATCGACAAGGACTAACGGCGCGGGATGCACCGTCGGTGTGGCGCTGACAAGAGGGTGGCATGAGAAGATTACTGACGACATTGGCGATTTTACTGGTGGTGGTGGTGGCGGGGATGTGCGCGCTGGTACTGCTGGTCAATCCGAATGATTTTCGCGGTTACATGGTCAAAAAGGTCGAGCAGAAGAGCGGCTATCAGCTGACGCTCGAAGGCGACCTGCGCTGGCATATCTGGCCGCAGCTCAGCATTTTGGCCGGGCGCATGACGCTGACCGCGCCGGGCGCGAAAGCGCCGGTGGTGAGCGCGGAAAATATGCGCCTCGATGTCAAACTGTTGCCTCTGCTGTCGCATCAGCTGTTTGTGAAACAGGTGATGCTGAAAAACGCCGTCATTCGCCTCACGCCCGATAGCGAAGAGCATTCGCAGATGGATGCCCCGATCGCGCCGTCCGGCACTGGCACAGACGCGACAGACGTGGCCTGGAAGTTCGATATCGATAATCTGCGGGTCGTGGACAGTCTGCTGATTTGGCAGCGCGCCGACAATGAGCAAATCAATGTCCGGGATATCAATCTCACCCTGCAACAAACGCAGACGCGGCAAGCGCAGCTGGAACTTTCCAGCCGGGTCAACCGCGATCAACGCGACCTGACCTTCAGCATGGCGGCCGATGTCGACTTGCAGCAGTTCCCTCGCCAGATTGGCGCCAAAGTCACCCAGTTCAATTATCAACTGGCGGGTGCGGACATTCCGAACGGCGGTATTCAGGGAGAGGGCAATGCGCAGGTGGTCTATCAGCAGACGCCGGCGCAGATTGCCGTCAGCCAGCTGAGCGTCAGTGCCAATAACAGCCAATTGACCGGCGATATCAGCGCCACGCTGGGGGCGGTGCCCGGCTATGTGGTGAACCTCAATTCGGCTAACCTCGATCTCGATGCGCTCTCCGGCTGGCAATCCAGCACCAATACCGCCGAACAACCCGCCGTGACTTCCGCGCCGGTGATCGCCAGCCAGGTTGACGATCGGCAGCAGAATTTAGAGGCGCTGCGCGATTTCAATGCGCAGTTGAATCTGCAGGCCGCGCAGTTGACCTATCGCGGTATGAACGTCACTCAGTTGGCCGTCGTGGCGGACAACCAACGCGGACTGCTGACGCTGCATAAACTCGCCGGACAATTGGCCGGCGGTGATTTCTCCTTGCCGGGCTCGCTGGACGCGCGCGGCAATAAACCGGTGATCAGCGTGCAGCCGGCGCTGGACCAGGTTGAACTGGGCACGGTGCTCAAAGCCTTCGACATGCCGCAGATGTTGACCGGCAAATTCAGCATGAAAGGGGATTTGACCGGCGATCGCCTCTCTTCACAGTCATTTGAGCGCCGCTGGCGCGGTACGGCGCAGCTGGCGATGCAGGATGCGCAGCTGCATGGCCTGAACATTCAGCAACTGATCCAGCAGGCTGTGGCGCGCAACGATAACAGCGTGCGCGGGCAAGACAGCTATCAGCGTTATACCGAGGTCAAAAACGTCTCGGCGCAGGCCAGTCTGAATCAGGGCACGATCAAGCTCAGCGGTCTGACGGCGGATTCTCCTTTGCTGGCGCTGACCGGCGCCGGCAGCATCGATATGCCGGGCAAACAGTGCGATATGGCGCTTAACGTGCGCGTCACCGGCGGATGGCAAGGGCGCGGCGAGCTGATCGAGCAACTGCAAAAAACGCCGATCCCGCTGCGGGTCTATGGGCCGTGGCAACAGCTCAACTATCAACTGCAGGTCGATCAGGTGTTGCGTAAAACGCTGCAGGATCGGGCTAAAGATGCGCTGAACAAATGGGCTGAAAAGAACAAGGATTCGCGCGAAGGTCAGGATCTGAAGAAGCTGCTCGACAAGCTGTAATCCCTCCGATGCGGGCCACATTGTGGCCCGCGTCAATATCGAGGTTCCCGCGATAATTTCTCTCCGTTACCTTGATGAAGGTCATGAAGACCTCTGCTCAGTTTGTGCAGAGTAGAGACCAGTTTTGCTAGTACTGTGCGCTTGAGCGCGAAAACATGACGAGTTGAGGAAACATGATAGAGCTCCTTATTGGCGCCGCAGTCGCGGCGGGCGTGGGCCGTTACATTATCAAGGGATATTCCGCTACCGGCGTCTTGTTGGTGGGGGGGCTGCTGCTGCTCGGCATGAGCGCCCTGATGGGGAAAACGCTGTTGCCCTCCGGCGCGGTTTCTACCGGCTGGCGAGCGACCGACATAATCGAATACGTCAAGATTTTGCTGATGAGCCGCGGCGGCGATCTCGGCATGATGATCATGATGCTGTGCGGCTTTGCCGCCTACATGACGCATATCGGCGCCAACGACGTGGTCGTCAAGCTGGCTTCTCGTCCGCTGCAGATGATCAATTCGCCTTATCTGCTGATGGTGGCGGCGTATTTTGTCGCCTGCCTGATGTCGCTGGCGGTCTCTTCCGCCACCGGCCTCGGCGTGCTGCTGATGGCGACGCTGTTCCCGTTGATGGTGAACGTGGGCATCAGCCGCGGCGCGGCGGCTGCCATTTGCGCTTCGCCGGCGGCGATTATTCTGGCGCCGACGTCCGGTGACGTGGTGCTGGCGGCCAAAGCGGCGGAGATGCCGCTGGTGGACTTTGCGTTCAAAACCACGTTGCCTATCTCGATTGCCGCCATTGTCTGCATGGCTGTAGCGCATTTTTTCTGGCAGCGTTATCTCGACAGAAAGAGCAATGAACAGCATCACATCATGGACGTCAGCGAAATCAAAACCCATGCGCCGGGATTTTACGCGATATTGCCGTTTACACCGATCCTCGGCGTGCTGATTTTCGACGGCAAATGGGGACCGGAGCTGCACATCATTACCGTGTTGGTGGGTTGCATACTGTTGGCGGCATTGATTGAGTTCGTGCGCAGTTTCAGCGCGAAACAGGTATTCAGCGGCCTGGAAGTGGCCTATCGCGGCATGGCCGACGCATTCGCCAGCGTGGTCATGCTGTTGGTGGCCGCCGGGGTCTTCGCGCAAGGGTTGAGCACCGTCGGCTTTATCAGCGGGTTGATCGGGCTGGCGCAGTCGTTCGGCACCGGCGGTTTGATCATGATGTTGGTGCTGGTGGTGATCACCATGCTGGCGGCCATGACCACCGGCTCCGGCAATGCGCCGTTCTATGCGTTTGTCGAACTGATCCCGAAACTGGCGGCGCAAATGGGCGTTAATCCGGCTTATCTGGTGATCCCGATGCTGCAGGCGTCTAACCTCGGCCGCACGCTGTCGCCGGTCTCCGGCGTGGTGGTGGCGGTCTCCGGCATGGCGAAAATCTCACCGTTCGACGTGGTGAAGCGCACTTCGGTGCCGGTGATTGTCGGGCTGGTGGTGGTGATCGTGGCGACGGAGTTGCTGGTTCCCCAGTAAAACCAAGGCCGGGCAATGCCCGGCCTCAATGTTAAACCTCGTAGTCCTCCGGTGGGGGAGGCGGGGTGATTTTCACTTTCAGGATACGGTGGCTGTTGACCTCCAACGGCTCGAACAGGTAGTCACCGATCGTGATTTGTTCGCCTTCTTGCGGCACGCGCTGGCTATGTTCCATCAGCAGCCCAGCCAGCGTGTGGTATTCACGCTTTTCTTCCAACGGCATCGGCAGGTACAACACCAGATCTTCCAGCGGCATATAGCCGTTGGCGGTCCAACTGCCGTCCTCGTTTTGCTGAATGTCGTGGCGTGCATCCACCTCTTCGCCGGCCTCCGGCAGGTTGCCGGCGATGGTTTCCATCACGTCCGTCAGGGTGACGATGCCTTCGACGGAACCGAACTCATCGACCACAAAGGCAAAGTGCGTCTGTGCCTGGCGGAATTGCTCAAGGGCGCTCAACAGCGTGAGCTGCTCCGGGAAGATCAACGGTTGGCGTATCAGCGCGCGCAGATCCAGCGGCGCCTGCGCCAGCTGCTGTTTGAGAACGTCGATAGTGTGGATAACGCCCAACGGCTCATCGCTGGCGCTGCTTTCTACCACCACGATGCGCGTGTGTTGATTGCGCTCCAGCAATTGCGTCAGCTTCTCCTGCGGATCGTTCAGCTCAAGGTATTCGACGTCGTGACGCGAGGTCATGATGCTGCTGACCGTGCGCTGCGCCATGCCCAACACGCGTTCGATCATGCGCCGCTCTTGCTGATTGAAGATCTCGCCGTTTTCGCTGTCGCTGTCGGCCAGCAGATTGGCGGAATGACTGTCGACCTCGGCTTCTTCATGTTTGCCGCTCAGCATGCGCAGCACCGCCTCGGCGGTACGTTCGCGCAGCGGCCGCACCTTAGACAGGAAACGACGGCGGTTGAACTGCGCCAGTTGGTTCAATGCTTCGATCATCACCGAGAAGCCGATCGCCGCGTAGAGATAGCCTTTCGGAATGTGGTAGCCGAAGCCCTCCGCCACCAGGCTGAAACCGATCATCAGCAGGAAGCTCAGGCACAGAATGACGATAGTCGGGTGAGCGTTAACGAAGCGCGTTAGCGGTTTGCTGGCCAGCAGCATCAGGCCGATGGCGATACAGACCGCGATCATCATCACCGCCAGGTGGTCGACCATGCCGACCGCGGTGATCACCGAGTCGAGCGAGAAGACGGCGTCCAGCACCACGATCTGCGCTACCACCGGCCAGAAGCGCGCGCCTTTGCGTGTGCCGTGCTGCTCTTCATCCTTGCCCTCCAGCCGCTCGTTCAGCTCCATGGTGGCTTTGAACAGCAGGAATATGCCGCCGACCAGCATGATCAGATCGCGGCCGCTGAAGGGGTGTTCTGCAACGATGAACATCGGTTTGGTCAGCGTCGCCAGCCACGAGATGGAGGCGAGCAACGCCAGACGCATCACCAGCGCCAGCAACAGACCGACGACACGAGCCTTATCTCTTTGTTGTTTTGGTAGTTTATCCGCCAGAATGGCGATGAAGACAAGGTTGTCTATGCCCAGAACGATTTCCAGCACGACCAATGTGGCCAGGCCGGCCCAAATTGTTGGATCAGCGATCCATTCCATACGCCCAATTTCACCTGTAAGTTCTACGGCTTATGCCGCACGGGAATGATGGGCGCTGAGGCGGCAAAATTCAACTTGAATCAGAGGAAGTGGATGAAAACAGGTTATTTCGGCAGAAAAAGTACCCAATATTTCAAAGCACATTCAGGTGTAGCTGGCATCACGGAGAAACGGTACATGAGAATGTTAACTGGGTTGTTCATAAAAGATACATGCTTTAAATATCAATAATATCAACGTATTGAAATAGGTTTCTTATGCTATTATTTGCATGGGTCCAGCGAGTTAGTAGTCTTATTCTGAAAACACCTAGCCACGGGTATCTAAGGCTTGTATCAGCAAGTCAATAGTATAAGAATCTTAGCCATATAAGCCAAGATAACTCGCGTTTTTTGGTTATAAGGGCATAGATTCTTGTTGTTCTTCAAGCTGCGAAATATCAACGTGTGATGCGCGCTCTTTGTCATGTACAGAAACGTGCTTAGCGTTCATTGGATTGCGACAGGAATTTTCATAACAGCGTTTTGGCAGCTATAAGCCAAGGGCGGTAGCGTGTCTGATCGAATAGTTTGCGTTGCCATGCTTTGCCTAAAATGTGTGATTTATACTATATAAATCAGCTAATTGCTTGTGGAAGTGGAAATGCGGAAAAGACTGAAAGCTGTGATCCCAGTGGCGGGTTTAGGAACTCGTATGTTGCCGGCAACCAAGGCGATCCCTAAAGAAATGTTGCCGGTGGTCGATAAGCCACTTATCCAATACATCGTTAGCGAGTGTGTTGCCGCTGGTATCAAAGACATCGTATTGGTCACTCATTCGTCCAAGAATGCGATTGAAAACCATTTTGACACTTCTTTCGAGTTGGAAGCCGTGCTGGAAGCGCGTGTAAAACGCCAGCTGCTGGCTGAAGTGCAAAACATTTGCCCGCCGGATGTGACCGTGATGCAGGTGCGTCAGGGGCAAGCGAAAGGGCTCGGGCATGCGGTATTGTGCGCGAAACCCATGGTAGGGGATTCCCCTTTTGTCGTCTTGTTGCCAGATGTGTTGTTGGATGATGCAACCGCGGATCTTCGTAAAGAAAACCTGGCTAAAATGATCCAACGCTTTGAGGCTACAGGGTGCAGCCAAATCATGGTTGAACCGGTACCAGAGCAGGATGTGTCAAAATATGGCGTAGTGGATTGTGCGGGAGTAGCACTGGTTGCAGGCGAAAGTGCGCCGATGTCGGCAGTGGTGGAAAAACCCGCACGCGAGGAAGCGCCATCTAACCTGGCTGTTGTGGGGCGCTACGTGCTTTCCGCTGCTATTTGGCCGCTGCTCGAGAAGACGCCTCCAGGCGCGGGCGATGAGATCCAGTTGACCGACGCTATCGCCATGCTGATGGATGAGCAAATAGTGGAAGCCTTCCATATGAGCGGTAAATCACACGACTGCGGCGATAAACTGGGTTATATGAAGGCCTTTGTGCAATACGGTCTACGCCATGCCACAGAAGGTGAAGATTTCTCGCGATGGTTGAAGCTGGCCTTGAATAACAACTAACATGTGGCTGAGTACGTTCACAAGATTGAAGAGGACGAGCATGACGAAGTTGAAAGCTGTCATTCCTGTCGCTGGCTTGGGTATGCATATGCTACCGGCGACTAAAGCGATTCCTAAAGAGATGTTGCCGATCGTCGATAAGCCTTTGATTCAATACATTGTTAATGAGTGCGTAGCGGCAGGTATCAAAGAGATCATTCTGGTTACGCATTCATCTAAAAATGCAATAGAAAACCATTTCGATACGTCCTTTGAATTGGAAGCGATGCTTGAGGCTCGCGTTAAGCGCCAGTTGTTGGATGAAGTCCAATCAATAACGCCGAAAGGCGTAACGTTGATGCATATTAGGCAAGGGCAACCAAAGGGGCTGGGTCATGCGGTACTTTGCGCCAAGCCATTGATCGGAGACTCTCCTTTTGTGGTGCTGTTGCCGGATGTGTTGCTTGACGATGCTAAAGCCGATCTGAAAAAAGATAACCTGGCTCACCTCATTTCCCGCTTCGAAGAGACGAGTTTGAGTCAGGTATTGATCCAACCCGTGGATGAGCATGTTTTGCGCGACTATTCCGTTGTGGAGTGCCAGAACAATGTGTTGCAGCCAGGCGAATCTTCACCCATTACCGCGATTATCGAAAAACCGGACAGCGATGTTCAACTGAAGTCCAACTATTCAGCCGTTGGGCGCTACGTGCTTTCAGCCGCTATCTGGCCCATTTTGGAAAAAACCGAGCCGGGTGCCTGGGGGCGCATTCAGTTGACGGACGCGATTGCCGAATTGCTGAAACATCAGACGGTAGAAGCCACAGAGTTGGTTGGCGAGTCGTTTAACTGCGGCGAGAAGATGGGTTACTTGCGGGCATTCGTGACATATGGCTTGCGTCATCCAACGCAGGGTAAGGCCTTCCGTGAGTGGGCTGAACAACTCTCTCTGTAGCGTTTATCAATTACTCTCATGATGGCTGGTCTGGAGCGATATCCGACCGGCCTCTGCTATGTTTAGGCAAAAACGACGGTGCTTATGCTGCTCTTTTTATTTAAGAACTATGCAATAATGCTCCTAGGCTTTCAGTCTAACAAATCTGAATTCAACACTTGCTCAATGAAAGTGCGTTTTAGGATGTACTCATGGGAGCATTGATAACTCATTTCGCTGAGTGCCGCGGTAGGCGCCATGGTTGGCCTGGGACTTGGCATTACATGCATTTTTTACTTTGAAAGTGATGATAACTCGATGGCAAAAAAACAATGGAAACTGATACCGCTTCTGGTATCTATCAGTGTGGTCAGCGGCTGTACTATCGTGCCGGGCTCTCATCTTTCAACCAGTGGCAAAGACATAGTTGAGCAGCCAGATAGCGATTTCGATATTGACAAGCTGGTTAATATCTATCCGATGACTCCGGGGTTGGTGGAGAAAATGCGACCTAAAGCAGTGATCGCACAACCTAACCCTTCGTTACAGCGTGAACTTCAAAACTATGAATATCGTATCGGTGTCGGTGATGTTTTGATGGTGACGGTATGGGATCATCCGGAGCTCACAACACCAGCAGGGCAATATCGTAGCGCTAGTGATACCGGTAACTGGGTACATTCTGATGGTACCATTTTCTACCCTTACATCGGTAAAGTAAAAGTAACCGGAAAAACAGTAGGCCAGGTCCGCTCAGATATATCAAACCGCTTGGCTCAATATATTGAGAGTCCACAGGTAGATGTAAGTATTGCTGCGTTCCGTTCGCAAAAAGCCTACATCACCGGCGAAGTTAAAAATTCGGGACAGCAGCCTATTACCAACGTTCCGCTAACTATCATGGACGCAATTAATGCCGCTGGAGGGTTATCAGAGGATGCGGATTGGCGGAATTTGGTACTTACGCATAACGGTGTAGAGAAGCGAATATCACTACAAGCTCTGATGCAAAAGGGCGATCTGACACAGAACCATTTGTTGTACCCTGGAGATATTCTTTATATCCCTAGAAATGACGACTTGAAAGTATTTGTTATGGGTGAGGTGAAGAAACAAACTACCCTGAAAATGGACCGTAGTGGTATGACATTAACTGAGGCGTTGGGTAATGCTGAAGGGATGGATCAAGCGGTAGCCGATGCGACAGGCGTATTTGTCATCCGTCCTTTACGTGGTAATGAAGGGCGCAAGATCGCTAATATTTACCAGTTGAAAGCTTCTGACGCCTCTGCACTGGTTATGGGCACTGAGTTTCAATTGCAGCCTTATGATATAGTATATGTAACGACAGCGCCGGTTATTCGCTGGAACCGGGTGATTAGTCAGTTGGTTCCGACTATTTCTGGCGTGCACGATATGACTGAAACCGTTCGTTATATCCATACATGGTAAGTTTATGTTTGATTCGATTTTAGTTGTTTGTATTGGCAATATCTGTCGTTCCCCAACGGGAGAACGGTTGTTAAAACGGGCTTTGCCTGATAAAAAAATCAGCTCTGCAGGTTTGGGCGCTTTAGTCGGTAAGGCCGCGGATGTAACAGCAATTCAGGTTGCTAATGAGCATGGTTTATCGCTAGAGGGGCACCTAGGTCAACAACTGACAGCCCGAATGTGTCGCGACTATGACCTCATTTTAGTCATGGAGAAAGAACATATAGACGGTGTGTGTCGTTTAGCTCCCGAAGTGCGAGGAAAAACGATGCTATTTGCCCACTGGCTTAATCAGCGTGATATTGCTGACCCTTATGGTAAAAGCTATGAGGCATTTAAATTCGTTTACCAATTACTTTCTGAAGCCGCAGATAAATGGGCTCAGGCATTAAATCGTTGAACAGAGATAACAATGACTGATACTACCAAGATGAAAACTGCGGTAAGCAGTAGTAATGATGAGATAGACTTAGGAAGATTAGTTGGTAATTTGCTGGATAATCGTTGGCTGATTATTGGGATTACAACGATTTTTGCATTTTTCGGTATTATTTATTCATTATTTGCGACACCGGAATATCAATCTGATGCGTTGGTTCAGGTTGAGCAAAATGCAGGGAATTCTATCCTGAGTAACTTGTCAGAAATGATTCCGACAAGTCAACCGGCCTCATCGACTGAGATAGAGTTGATCCAATCGCGAATGGTCATTGGTAAAACAGTAGATGACCTAAATTTGGATACAGTTGTTAAGGAGGACTATTTTCCTGTTTTTGGCCGTGGATGGGCAAGGTTGACAGGGAAGAAGGCTGGAAAAATAGAACTATCTAGATTTGATGTTCCAGAAAGTATGTTGGATTCACCGTTGGAGTTGAAAGTCACGGGAAAAGATAGTTACACTATTTCCGATGATACTGGGGCAATCATCAATGGCCGTGTTGGCGAATTCTTAGACAAGAATGGGATTTCTCTTTTAGTTAGTGATATTGATTCTGCAATAGGAACTGAATTCAAACTAATCAAAAAACCTAAGTTAGTTGCTATCAATGATGTACTTGCGTATCTATCTGTAGAAGATAAGGGAAAGGATACTGGCGTTCTATCATTAAGTTACGTGGGTGATGATCCGGTTCTTGTACGAAAAGTATTAAACAGCATAAGTACTAACTATTTATTGCAGAATGTTGAGCGTAAATCGGAAGAAGCAGCAAAGAGCCTGGACTTTCTTAAGGAGCAACTGCCGTCTGTACGTGGTTCTTTAGATAAGGCTGAAGACAAACTTAATCAATTCCGTCAGCAAAATGACTCTGTCGATCTGTCGCTAGAAGCAAAATCTGTGCTGGATACGATTGTTTCAGTTGATACTCAGTTAAATGAGCTTACGTTTAAAGAAGCTGAGATCTCGAAACTATATACCAAAGAACACCCGGCGTACCGGGCCCTGCTGGAAAAGAGAGCGACACTTGAGAAAGAAAATGCACGTTTGAATAAACGTGTAAGTACTATGCCGAAAACGCAGCAAGAAATTCTTCGCCTGACACGAGATGTTGATGCAGGTAAAGAAATTTATATGCAGCTACTTAATAAACAGCAGGAGTTGAGCATAACTAAGGCTAGTACAGTCGGCAATGTAAGAATTGTAGATCCTGCAGTCACTCAGCCAAAGCCAGTTAAACCGAAGAAGGCAATTATTATTTTCTTGGCTGTATTCCTTGGCGGGGTATTCTCGATTGCCATTGTTCTGTTAAAAACTATCTTCCATAAAGGTATTGAAAACCCTGAGGAACTAGAACAAGAGGGGATTAACGTTTATGCGAGCATTCCATTGTCTGAATGGCAGCAGAAAAAAGATAGAGAGACTTTCTCTATAGCAAAAAGGAAATCAAATACTCGCTCTCTAACCTTACTGGCTACTGGTAACCCAACCGATTTAGCTATCGAGGCAATAAGAAGTCTGCGCACAAGCCTGCATTTTGCGATGCTTGAAGCAAAGAATAATGTTTTAATGATTTCAGGTGCCAGCCCTAATATCGGCAAAACTTTCGTAAGTATGAACTTGGCAGCAGTGATTGCTCAATCTGGAGCCAGAGTTTTGGTTATTGACGCAGATATGCGCAAGGGATATTCGCATACACTATTAGGAACAGGGTGGCAAAACGGCCTGTCAGATATTTTATCTAAACAAATTTCTGCAGCGGAAGCAGTGAAAAAGACGAACATTGAAGGGATGGATTTTATTTCAAGGGGACAAATACCACCGAATCCATCTGAGTTACTTATGCGTCAGCAGTTTGGTGAGTTTATTCAATGGGCATCTGAGAATTATGATCTGGTACTGATTGATACACCGCCTATTTTAGCTGTAACCGATGCAGCGATCATTGGTAATATTGCTGGAACTTCGTTAATGATCGCAAGGTTTGGTTTGAATACGGTCAAAGAGATTGATGTGAGTATTCGCCGATTTGACCAAAACGGCGTAGATATTAAAGGTGTCATACTCAATGCTGTTGAGAAACGAGCCAGTAGTTATTATGGCAGCTATGGCTACTATCAATACGAGTATAAATCCGATAAGAAATAACTGAGAAGCGGCGGTGGTGTATTTTAACTACACCACCGAGCTCATATTTAACCATGTATCACTTTAATTTTTTAGCAAATAATTTAGTATAAATTTTTTATTCCATTTTTTCTGAGTATGGATGAATTTTGTCTTTTAAAAGGGTATGTTTTGGGGGGGGATTATGAATATTTTGATGATTAATACATTGTATGCCCCTTATGCAGTAGGCGGAGCAGAGGTTTCTGTTCAACTTCTCGCCGAGGAGTTAGCGAAAAGTGGGCATAAAGTTAGGGTGCTTACGTTAAGCAATGAGAAGAAAAGAAAAAAAGAATTATTGAACGGCGTTGATGTTGTATATTTACCTCTTGCCAATATCTACTGGCCATTTCAAAAAAAGAGAGGCAGGATTTCAAGGCTTATATGGCATTTTCTTGATCTATATAATCCTATAATGGCAAGGAAGGTAGGGAAAGAAATAGACGATTTTAATCCAGATGTAGTGCATACCAATAATATTAGCGGGTTTTCAGTTGCAGTATGGAAAAAAATAAAAAATAAAAAAATAAAACTAGTCCATACAAGTAGGGACTATTATCTTTTTCATCCTAACTCTACCATGTTTAATAAAAATGGAAATATGCATACCAGCCTTGCCTCGGTGAGATTTTGGTCTTTTATCAAACGCAGAATGAGTCGACATGTTGATACCTATATCGGTATTAGCGATTATATACTGAAGTTCCATCGTGAGGATGGTTTTTTTATTGGCTCGGAAGTCGATTGCATCTATAATGCGGTGGATGTTATTGAAGTTGAAAAACTCACCTCTAGGGAACTCAGGGTGGGATTTATTGGTCGCTTGACTGAAGATAAAGGTTTTGATATTTTTTGTACTATTGCAGAGAAGTATAAAGGTGATACGAGCATTAAATTTTCTGCCGCTGGACGTTTCAATGCTGATGAAGAAGAATTACGTGTCAGGGCGCATAAAAGTGAAATATCCCTGCTAGGATTTATACCTATTTCAGAGTTTCTGCAAAACGTTGATGTTGTTATCCTTCCTGTGAAGTGGCGAGAACCTTTCGGGCGAGTCGTCGCTGAGTCAGCATTGGCCGGGAAGATTGTTATTACTAACTTTGTTGGCGGTATCACCGAGATAAGCGAACTGTTGGGAAATATTTATCAACTGAAAGATGTTGATATGATACTAACTTCGCGCAAAGTTGGAATGCCTGGCGTAGATATAAATAATCCATTTGAAAAAAATCAAGTTTATAAACGCTATCTGCAGTATTATCTGAGCGACCATGATGATGATATTTAATATGCGTAGCGTTACAAAAATTTATAAACTTGGATAGTTGGAGTGTATTGTGGGTAACTTGATATTTTTAGATTCAGTTGTATTCTTCATTACACTTATTTTCGTCTCAGTATATGTCAGGCATTTCAACAAAAAATACAAGATGGGATTTGCCTTTCTTGTTTTGATGTTTTTTTATGTAATTTGTTCATACTCGTCATACAATATAATGGTAAAGCCAATACATGACTATAACTTGGCAATACCGAGAACATTTATATTTCATTTTAAAGTTATCGGACCATTAGTTCCTTTAGATATATTATGTGTCATAACGCTGTTATTTATTGTCTTACGGAAATTGTCCAGTGCTAGTCCTACTCTTATTTCGATAAACTCTACTGTATCTGTCTATGTTAAGTATATGGTATTACAGGGAGGTTTTTTTGCGATATTATCTACGGTGTCTTTCTTTGTTTACTTACAAAGTGGCGGGAAAGGTGTTGTCACTGATCAGCTAATAAGCTTTCGCGGGGTATTATACTTCATTATTTTCATCTACTTATTCCAACTGTGTAGTAATAGAGTAAAAGAGATGGATTTTTATACTCTGTTTAAGTTTTTCGTCATAGTCGACTTTATTAATGCGGTATCGGGATTTGTCTCTAGTCTGATCTATAAAGACTATGTGTGGTCGCGTTATGGCATGAATATATCAATTATAGATCAAGATGATGTTTATAACTTTTTTACAATTTATGCTGTACTATTAGTTTCATTATTCCTGACAAAACCGCTAAAAAGAAAATATATATATCTCCTTTCTATAATTATCGGTGTTTTAGTGTATGCCAACATGTACAAGTACGTGTTTGTTGTTGGCGCGATTTATTTCATTTATGATTTTGTTATAAACGCCTTAAAAGGTCGTATCGCTATACTTAAGCTCGGGGCTGTTGCTATTGCTGCTGTTTTTTTGGCCTCTACGTTCCTAATGCTTTCAACCAGTAAATCTATGAATACGCGTTCAGGTCAGATTAGTGACTACTGGGAATATACCGGAAGTAAGTTTCCAGCTAATCTCATTGGTATCGGTAATGGTGGACAATTCTACTCACCAACAGATACTGATGATGATGGGGAAATCAAAGTCATCGATAAAGAAAATAATGCGACTAGCTATAGAAAAAGTATTCAAACCCCATTTGTCTCTTTCATTAAAGTAGTTGGTCCTCTGGGGATTATTGTACTCTTCGGTTTCTCAATGTATTCTATTCTAAAAGTATCTGCATTAAATCTTTCTTTGCCATATAATGTTATCTACAATGCTGTATTGTTTAATCTGCTCTGGATATTAGCTGTATCGACGCCTCTCTTTCAGGTTACACCGTTCACGATGCTAACTATTACTAAGTTGCTTATATTTGTTTGCGCATTTAGAAGTGAGAGTGAAACAGTGAGAAAAAAAACGCTTGAGGATGAGGAAACATGATTTATATAAATGCTAGATTTCTGACGCAGGAGCTTACTGGTGTACAACGATTTGCTGAGCAGATATGTCTTGAGCTTCAGAAAATAAGGAGTGACATTATTTTCTTGGCTCCTGAAAATATAGCGAGAAATGACGCAGCGGGAAAATTTAATGTAAAGGTTATAGGCAGGCATAGTGGACATCTCTGGGAACAATTCGATTTGCCTCGATTTCTTAGAACTGAAGGAAGTCCTTTACTGATAAACTTAGGGAATACAGGGCCTGCTTTCTATAAAAATCAAGTGGTGACTCAACATGATGTAACATATCGACGTTATCCTCAAAGTTATTCTTGGAAATTCAAGGTTGTTTATAATCTACTCGTGCCTACATTACTTAGAAACTCAAAGTCGATAATTACTGTGAGTAATTTCTCGAAATCAGAGTTGGTTGATATTTACCAGTGTGACAGCTCTAAGGTTCATGTTGTATATAATTCTGCTAGTGATATATTTGGAAGTGAAAAGAAAAGCGATAACCAAGAGAAATATGTTTTAGCAGTGTCATCTACAAATTATCATAAAAATTTCCATGGCTTAATTCGTGAGTTTACTCGGTTGCCAAGAGATATTGATATAAATCTCAAAATTATCGGCGGTGCGGCAAAAAGTTTTTCTAATATGGATTTAAGCTCTTACGTTGGGTCGGATGAACGTGTCAAATTTGTAGGTCGAGTCACCGACGAGCAGCTATTATCGTTGTATGTCAATGCTATGGCCTTTGTTTTTCCCTCCTTCTATGAAGGTTTTGGAATACCTCCTTTGGAAGCGCAGGCATGTGGATGCCCTGTAATATCGTCCAGCTTAGCCTCTATGCCTGAGGTTCTTGGAGATAGTGCGCTCTATTTTAACCCGGAAAAAGACGGTGAGATGACCATGGCCTTACAAAACATTGTCGAAAATAAATTGCTTCGGGATGAACTTATCGGGAAAGGATATAAAAATATTGCCAAGTATTCTTGGCGCAGTTCTGCAATAAAGTTGAGCTCAATAATAGATCAACTTCAATTATCATAAGTTTATAAGTCAATAAAGTACATTAAATATAATAAGCCATATTGATTATGAATAGATTTGGAGAAGTTAATGTCAAGAAACATTGGTAGTGTAGGTATTGTGGCTGATTGGCTAGTTACATATGCAGGGGCAGAAAAGGTAATTAAAGAGTTTATTGATGTGTATCCTCAATCAGAGTTATATTCAGTAATTGACTTTCTATCTGACGATGCTAGGTCTAATTTTTCTGGTAAGCAAGCCAATACGACATTTATTCAGTCATTACCGAAGGCTAGGAATATTTACCAGAAATATTTACCACTGATGCCTTTGGCTATCGAGCAACTTGACGTTTCTGCACACGATTTAATCCTCTCAAGTAGTCATGCAGTCGCTAAAGGCGTTTTAACAGGGCCGGACCAGCTACATATTAGCTATATTCACTCCCCTATACGCTACGCATGGGATTTACAGCATCAATATTTGAGAGAGTCCTCTCTTGACACTGGAATCAAAGGTTTCTTGGCTAAATTGATTTTGCACAAAATGCGATTATGGGATTGCCGAACTGCAAATGGTGTAGACCACTTTGTTGCTAATTCAAAATTTATAGCAAGAAGAATAAAAAAAGTTTACGGTCGTGAGGCCGATGTTATTTATCCTCCGGTCAGTGTGAGTTCATTTTCGTTTGAAGATAAAAAAGAAAATTACTACCTGACAGCATCGCGGCTTGTACCCTATAAAAGGATTGATCTCATTGTTGAAGCATTTTCCAGCATGCCAGAGAGAAAATTGGTTGTGATTGGAGATGGTTCAGAGATGAAAAAAATAAAAGCAAAAGCCGGAAAAAATATTGAAATTCTTGGTTATCAAAGTAATTCTGTTTTAGAAGAACATATGCGAAAAGCGAAGGCATTTGTTTTTGCTGCGGAAGAAGATTTTGGCATTACCCCTGTAGAAGCCCAAGCATGTGGAACCCCCGTTATTGCATTTGGTAAGGGAGGTGCTTTAGAAACCGTGCGTCCATATGGAACAAATCAGGCTACTGGAATATTCTTTGATAAACAAAGTGTATCGTCAATTATTGATTCAGTTAACTATTTTGAAAGTATAGAAGAAAATATAATGCCAACAGACTGTCGCGATAACGCATTGAGATTTTCAGATGAGCGTTTTAAAAACGAAATAAAAGCCTATGTATCTGAACGGTGGAGTGAATTCCAGGATAAGAAAAAAGTTATTTACTAATGGTTTTTTTGATTTAATAAAGCCCTCATTTCATAAAGATAGCTTTACTAAAGCTATTCGTGCAAAATTTTTATCCTGATCTGAAATATGCCATTGCTTGTAATTAATAAAATTAATGTGCAAAGGTGATAATGATATGAAAAAAAATTTTTGGTGATGATCTATGACTAAGAAACACGGCTCTTTAATGGCATTCGTTTCAAAATTATCTTTAGCTTTTTCCGATGTCATATTTTTTAATGTATCGATAGTTTTTTCATACCTATTAATCTATAAGATATTCGGTGGAATAAGTGTTTTTGTTCCCAATGATGAGTTCTGGGCTCGGATATTAGCTCATTTCTCACTTTCAATAATCTGTGTGGCTTGGTTTTGGACCAGATTGCGGCATTATTCTTATCGGAAGCCTTTTTGGTTTGAATTGAAAGAGATTATTAGGACGTTAATTATATTTGCCGTGCTGGATTTGGCCTTGGTTGCTTTTTCAAAATGGAATTTTTCACGTTACGTATGGTTATTAACATGGATATTCGTTCTCATCTTAGTCCCTTTAGGCCGCCATTTATGTAAAAAACTTCTGAATCACTTAGGGCTTTGGAAGAAAGATGCAATCATCATTGGGTCCGGTCAAAATGCTTTTGAAGCTTATGAGGCATTGCAAAGCGAGGAGGTTCTTGGTTTTAATGTTGTAGGTTTTGTGTGCACTGATGGGCAATGCGATAAAGAGTATTTCGGTATAAGGGTAATTAGCAACGAAGATGAACTGTGGAAGATATATGATACAGAAAATACGCAATTTATAGTTGCTCTTGAGTTTAAACAACATAGTTTAAGAGACTGGTGGTTAAAAAAACTCGCTAAGCATAATTGTCGCTCTGTATCCGTAATTCCTACTTTGCGTGGAGTTCCATTGTATGGCACGGATATGTCTTTCATTTTTAGCCATGAAGTCATTATTCTTAGAGTGAATAATAATTTGGCTAAATATTCATCCAGAATGTTAAAGAGGATCTTTGATATTGTTGGGTCTTTATCTATTATGATTGCATTATCACCTGTTTTACTTTTTCTAGCGTATAAAGTTTCTCGAGATGGAGGCAACGCAATATATGGACATGAGCGTATAGGGAAAAACGGGAAAAAATTCAAATGTTTGAAGTTCAGATCAATGATTGTCAACTCTCAGGAAGTTTTGAGCGAGTTACTCAAAACTGATCCCGAGGCGAAAGCTGAGTGGGAAAAAGATTTTAAGTTAAAAAACGATCCGAGAATAACGAAAATTGGCTCATTTATACGAAGAACTAGTCTGGATGAATTGCCGCAATTGTGGAATGTTTTAGTTGGTGAGATGAGTCTGGTTGGACCAAGGCCTATTGTTGAAGCTGAGTTAGAGCGATACGCCGGTGATGTTGATTATTACTTAATGGCTAAACCAGGAATGACAGGTCTTTGGCAGGTCAGTGGTAGGAATAATATAGATTATGATACCCGTGTTTACTTCGACGCGTGGTATGTAAAAAATTGGGCCTTGTGGAATGATATTGTAATCTTATTTAAAACTATTGGGGTCGTTTTAAAAAGAGATGGAGCTTATTAACTTGATTTTTAAGCTAAATATGAGGCTTAACAATAGTCAGTAAAGGGGGGGCGTCTTTGAGCTCATGAAAGACGTCGGATTCATAGAGATACCTTCGTCTAATTAGAGGCTGCTATGGATAAAAAGCGTAGAGAAATGCTATCTTTAGTTTTACCATCAGCTCTAGTTGCATTATCTTCGTCTACTAAAGTGTTTGCAGCGGATGATGGACAGACAAAAAATAATACTTTAGCACCATTATTGACGACTAATACTGAGGACTCTATTTCATTCAAGAAATTCCTGGTAGAAAAAAAAGGCACTGTTAATGCTACTCAGGCTCTAATAGATGCGGTTACTTCGGGCATTCCCGTTGAGATCCCCCATGATTACGTTCTTCGCATTGAGTCTGCAGGAATTCCTACTGTGTCCGGGGCCAGACTTTTCGGTCAGGCTGGTACAATGCCAAGAGTGATCATTGATCATTCTGATTTGGACAAACCTCAGTTTATCTTAGGTGGGCGAAATAAAATAGAAAATCTTATTTTTCGCTACCCCAATCAAAAGTTGTATCTAAAAAAAGGCGAGGCGCCTGTAAAATACAAACCACTCTTCTGTGGTGGTGGTTATTATTCTGAATTTAGAAATCTCGATATTGGCAATGCATACTATGGATTTCTTATTGGTACAAAAGAGATATCCTCGTCTCATGTGGTTATAGAAAATGTTATTGGTTCACCGATATTTCGTGGGTTATCTCTTGATTGTTGTCTAGATATCCCACGTATATCCGATGTGCATTTTAATTATAATTATTTAATCGATGATGGATTCAAGTACGATCAATCATTGAAACAATGGATCTATGATCATGCTACAGCATTTCACATAGGTAGATGTGATTTTGCAACTTTTTTTAGACTTTTCTCATATGGTTACCATCGAGGAATATATCTCCGTTCTGAAAGGTCTCTTGGTTCGGCAGATAATTGTAGATTCATTTCGTGCGACGTGGATATGTCTAGGCATCCAATCTGGTTTCAAAATTGGCAGAATAAAGTTTCCGTTTTAGATTCTAAGTTGGTTGGGAATGCTGAAGGAAAAAAAATGGGATTTCTGAGTGGGCTTCCGAGTTATAACGTGATCAGAAATACAGATAATGGACAAGCTATTCTCGATAACCTTGATATTAATGATTATACAAGTCATGCTTTAACTACACAGTCAAATACTATCGTATCCAACTGTCGTTTCAGTCGCTATGGCTCTGGCAACAAGCTTTCGGCAGGTATATTTGTTAACGAACAGGTTCCATTGCACATTGACAATACTAGCCTAAATGGTTCATCTGGGATAAAAACAGTAGGGGTTTATTCCGATATTTCGAAACATGCGCTGAATCTGGGGAGTAGTGTTCAATTTAGTGGGCAGACGGACGCGTCTTTTTACTGGAGTAATGGCGCTGTGTTGTTGGATAACAGTGTAGATCTTGGTGGTGCTCGCGGAGTAAGCGATATATCGACAGTTACGCATATTCCAAAAAACTACTATTCAGAGGACATGCCCTCTGCTGGTAATTATTTCCTGCCAGGGGACAATGTTATACTGACAAAGCTTTCGAATGCTGTAGAGGACGCTGTCGGTAGGTACATTTTGACTGGCTTCAAACGTCTAACGGCTTCTAATGCTCGAGGTGATAACCACGAAGAAAATGTCGATTGGGTAGGGGTGAAACTATATCTTTAACTTTTTCTACCCACTTTTAATAACGTACTACCTCCTGATGAGGGATTTACACACCGCTTCTAAAAGAGGCCATATTCGAGCTCGAGTTAGTTCTGCAACAGCTCCATCTACTCTTCGATGTCTTGACCCTAATGAGATGCTCGTTCCCCTCTGTGAGCGGTATGCTGGCAGGGGGTTTTTCTTTCCGAAGGGGATCATTATGCAAAACATCACGCTCATCGGTATTGACCTCGGCAAACATACGTTCCATGTCCACGCTCTGCTACGCAAGAAGTTTCCCCCGTACTCAGCTCACCGCTTTTCTTTCCACCTGTAATGCAGCCACCGTCGTCATGGAGTCCTGTGCCGGCGCTCATTTTATGGCCCGCCATATCAGCCAGCTCGGCCATCATGTAAGCACATCCGTTTTAGTTCCACACACTTTTTGAGATTTCCGTCTTCTCAGCCATCAACCGGTATTCTTCCGGCGTCAGGTTATTCAGGGATTCATTAGGCCGCTCGCTGTTATATTCTGCCAGCCAATGTTCCGTTATTTCCTGTGCTTTATTCAGTGTTCTGAACAGATAAAAATCCAGTATTTCGGTCCGGTACGTTCGGTTAAACCGTTCTATAAAGGCATTCTGCGTTGGTTTTCCGGGCCTGACAAATTCCAGTATCACACCATGCTCTTCTACCCATTGTGCCAGCGTCAGCGAGACCAGCTCCGGGCCGTTATCCATCCGCATCTTCAGCGGATATCCGCGGTTTGTAGTTGTAAGCATCCCGGTAAAACGGACCATTCACTTTTAGAGATCTTCCGACATACTGATTATGTCCCCTGAGGAGATCGTCATGCGTAAAGCCCGATTCACCGAGCACCAGATCATTACCG
>NZ_JBJNOF010000003.1:0-78102 GCF_052166775.1 Serratia sp. CY74737 | reverse complement strand
TACGCCGGGCAATATCAGGACGACGAAAGCGGCCTGCACTACAACCTGTTCCGCTACTACGAACCCGAGGTGGGGCGTTTCACCACGCAGGATCCGATAGGGTTGCGCGGCGGGCTGAACCTTTATCAGTATGCGCCGAACCCGCTGATGTGGGTGGATCCGCTGGGGTTATCTGTAGAAGGAGTTCCACATGGCTTTAATAGTTTCGGCCAATTTAAACAGTTCGGTGAAGCATTACAGGCAGGAATGAGTAAATTAGGATATCCCGGCACAGTTTCATATATGCAAGGAAGCTCCGTATCGGGGGTAAGTTTCTCTACAGGTCAACCATTTGATGTTGGCCGTGTTAGTGATTTTGACGTTGCTATTTCACATCCTGAGCTATATCAAAAAGCAGAGCAGTTGGGAATAGGAAAAGGAGGGCGCACTGGACCAATTGATATGGGTAGTGAAATGGCTAAGAAATTAGGTATTGATGATACATTGCAAAAATTATCCAAAATGTCAGGAGGTAGACCTGTGAACGCAATGGTCTTTGAGTCTGCTGCTGAAGTTAAGGCTAAAGGAAAGGGAACTAGAATACCTGGTAAATGTGGTGGATAAATTATGAAAAAATTATATTTTTTAAAATATGGCAGTGTTATATCAAAAAAAGAAGCGAGCAAATTACTGGACGATAAATGGGATATAACTTGCTCGGAGTATGATAGCTCCTATTTTGGTGTTTACTTTGCATATACTGGCCTTTATGCGGACAAGTTAACCATTACTGATAATTATATTCCTCACTCTAATGAGTGGTTAGAGGAAGATAACAAAGAGTTTAGCACGATAATTAAGGTGTCTTTCACTAATGGGAAGAATCCAGAAAAACTCAGCAGGTACAAATTCTTGAAGAATGTGTTTAATCAACTTGATGGATTATCGATCATAAGTGATGAGTGCATCGAAGAAGAGTGACCGACAAGCTGTCGAAAGGATCCTTTCTTTGGGGCTCTTTAGTGTGCAGCATTAAATATGAGATATAAGATCAAAGCTTGAAAAGGAGATATTAGGTTCTTTAAAAATAAAAAAGGAAGAGTAAAAAAATTAGATTGTTAGTTGCATCAAAGGCCGCCTGCTGCAACACCGCGAACCCAATCAGGCAAAGCGGGCGCGCGGCTGGTGTACGATCTGGCGGATAACCTGCTGGGTGAGCGCAGGGCAACCTGATCAGCCGGCGCAACGGCCTGTACGAACAGCACTACCGCTACGACGCCGACAACCGGCTGGTGCAGGCGCACGGCCGCGGCCCGCAGGGCGAGTTCGAGGCGCAGTATCATTACGACGCGCTGGGCCGCCGCAGCCGCAAGGCGGTGCGCTACAAGGGCAAAACCGAACAGACGACCCGTTTCCTGTGGCAGGGTTATCGGTTGCTGCAGGAGCAGCGCGACGACGGCAGCCGCCGCAGCTGGAGCTACGATCCGGCCAGCCCGTGGAGCCCGCTGGCGGCGCTGGAGCAGGCGGGCGACAGCCGCTCGGCGGATATTTACTGGTATCACACCGATCTGAACAGCGCGCCGCTGGAGGTGACCGACGCGGCGGGCAACCTGTGCTGGTCCGGGCAATACGACACCTTCGGCAAGCTGCAGGGCCAGACGGTGGCCGGCGCGGCGAAGCGGCAGGGCGCGCAATACCAGCAGCCGCTGCGCTACGCCGGGCAATATCAGGACGACGAAAGCGGCCTGCACTACAACCTGTTCCGCTACTACGAACCCGAGGTGGGGCGTTTCACCACGCAGGATCCGATAGGGTTGCGCGGCGGGTTGAACCTTTATCAGTATGCGCCGAACCCGCTGATGTGGGTGGATCCGCTGGGGTTGAGTAATTTCTTTACACCAGTTGTGTTCAATGCGCCATCAGGGAGTACTCATACTGTTTATCAACAAGAAATTGATTGGGACCTTCCTGTTAATACGAGGAATGGTGTTAAGACTAATTTGGATCTAGCGTTGGATGGTAAGAGTCCATTTGTAGTGAAAAATGGTAAGTACTCGCAAATAAACCTCCATCACTCTAAACAAAATGGATTAGGTTCGCTATTTGAGCTTTCAGCAGATACACATCAGAAGTATTATGGTACAAATGCATTACATCCTCATTTACCAAACCAACATCCGATAAACCCTGTTAACAGGGATGCTTTTAATGGCGATCGTGATAGCTACTGGCGTCAGCGTGGTGAAAATGAATTGCGCAAACGAAATTTAAAATCTAATTGCAGGGGGTAATATGTTATCTAAAAATATTGTAGTGCATCTTAAGAATAAAGGCTGGTGGTTCGATGATGCATCTGAAGACTACAAGAAGGCCCTTGAGAAATTAGGGGTTGAGCCATCATCTGATATTTCTTTATTTTACTCCCATGCGGAAGATGGGCCTACTTTTTACAGTCGGAAAAAAGAAATATATCAATTGGGCTGGTTTTTACTAAATTCAAACTATGAGTTTGACTTGAAGAGATGTCATGAAGTCCTTGGGTTGCCGAAATCATTTATTCCACTTGACAGCTTCGAGGGGGAAACTGGTTTTTTTTACAACAAAGAAACTGGTGAGGTGGTTGACTTAGCTTTAGGCGAGAAGTTGCAAGATTTTAAAGATGGGCGGTTGAAACCTCAATGGAAAGATTTCAACTCATTTTTAGAATGGTTCTTTGAGCTGTAAGTGATAAGTCTGTAAGCTCAATTTTTTCGGGTTTTCATTGGAAACAATGACTTTCAACTAAATTAAGGGTGGTATTGAGTGTTGTCTGACGGTGGGGAATAAGTAACTATATTTATAAAACCCTGCTTTCAGACAACACCCGGTTTATATGAGAAAATTAAATTTTGAATAGGTAATCTCCAGCTCTTTAAAAACAAAGAATCATAGAGGTTAAATATTTTAGGTGTCCGGGTACTATGTGCGTTGAATTCGAAGTGTGCCGGAATGATTTTTAATCAAGACAAATAAAGGATGGGCAAAAATAGTTGATCCTGACTCGTTGGAGGGGCGATTAGCCAAACGTAAGGGGCTACCAGTACCAGAAATGCCGACTGTGAAAAACATTGAGGTTAAGGCTCGTAAAACAGAATCAGGAATTTCAATATGCTCAAAAAAATAAGTGATTGGATCTTATCCAATAGCCATTATGAAGTTAAGTACAATGCTAATGATTTTACAGATAGTCTGGTTGTTGATATAGATGATGATACGAAGATTGCGCGTTTTACGGTGTGGGATGATGCATCTTGTATGTTGGAGATCATTGATGTTGAAACCGGGAGCTATATAATTAATGAACGAAGAGAATTATCAGACGAGGAAACTGTAATAGAAGCATTTAAAGAGTTTGTATCGTTGCTTAGAACTTAGTTATAAAGATTATTGATCTGATTTTGATTTACTAATTTTAAATGCTCGGCTTTATGCACTGATGGGCTTTTAAATAACGATGCGGCGAGCCCGCTGGCGGCGTTGGAGCAGGCGGGGCGGGTGACAGCCGCTCGGCGGATATTTACTGGTATCAAACCGATCTGAATAGCGCGCCGCTGGAGGTAACCAACGCGGCGAAGCGGCAGGGCGCGCAATACCAGAAGCCGCTGTGCTACGCCGGGCAATATCAGGACGACGAAAGCGGTCTGCACTACAGTTCCGCTACTACGAACCCGCGGATGTGGGTGGATCCGCTGGGATTGAGTAGCAGAAGAGACCAACTCCCAGGGGATAAAATGCTTCTGAAAAGTGCGGTATTGAAATTAACCGATATGACGACTAGCTTGTCTGGAATATACAGCGCAATGTCTTTCTTAGTTATCATTTAAGTAGAGGGTGAGCTAAAGATGAAGGTGCAAGCAATAAAGACTAAGTATGGGATCATTCAAGGGCGAGATGCCTTGATTATCTCTGAGCATGAAGTGAGTCTTTCTCCTTTCACATTTAAAATTAAAACGTTGCTTTCGTTATCAGCATGCGAGTTAGAGGTTTTGAATGAGGCTGATGTGAAAATAGAGTTCTTTTTTAGTGATATAGAAAGGATGTCTATCTATAAAGTCGATGACTATCCTTATGAGAAGTATTCAGAGTCAAGCTTTGACCTGCTGGAGGAATACAGTTCAGGAAAAGCAAGGGTTGCGTTAAGTACCTATGATCATGTTTTCGATGTTACAGGTAGTTTTAAAATATTGTATGAATAATGGCGGCATTTTGTGCCGCAGAAAAAGTTCGAAACGGTAGGAGGCATACTAAATACCCAATGTGCCGTTAATCAGGGTGCAGCACTGCCCGCCGATCCAGGGCTCGCCGTCAATAAAGCGCACGCTCACGCGGCCATCTCGCTTCAGTTGGGTGCCCTGGCGCACCAGATAGCCCTGCGCGGTCCAATCGCCGTCGGGGAAGCGGTTGGCTTTCAGCAAGCGCGCCAGGCAGGCGTTGGCGCTGCCCGTTACCGGATCTTCGATCAAGGCGCCGCATTCCACCATAAATGCGCGCATTTCGTAATCTGCCGGTTCGGCCGCAGAACAGGCGCCATAAATCACTACGCCATCCACATCACAGGCGGTTTGCAACCGTTCGATCATGGCCTGATCCGGCATCACCGCCAGGCAAGATTGCGCATCCGGCAGGCGCATCATCAGCCAGCGGATGCCCATGTCGACAATAACCGGCAGGGTATCGGCTTCAATCACCACCGGCTGTAAAGCGGCCATCAGCCGTTCTGTTTCCTCAACCGCCATCGCGCGAAAACTGACTTCGGGCGCAGCGAACGCCAATGCACCTTCCGGCAGGATATTGATCGCCACCAGGCCGACGCCGCATTCCTGCATCACCGTTCCGGGGCGTTTAGGCGCCAATCCGGCTTCCAGCAGGGCGTGTGCGGTGCCCAGCGTCGGGTGGCCGGCGAAGGGCAGCTCCTTTTCGGTAGTGAAGATGCGCACCTTATAATCCGCCGCCGGGTGCGTCGGTTTAAGCACAAAGGTGGTTTCCGAAAGGTTGGTCCAACGGGCCAATGCCAGCATCTGCGCGTCGTTCAGCCCTTCGGCTTCCAGCACCACCGCCACGGGATTGCCGAGCAGCGGCGTGGCGGTGAAAACGTCCACCTGTTTGTAGGCGCGGGGTGTCACATCATCGCTTCTGAGCATTGGCCATCATCCGTTATCAGCAAAACCTGATGATAACGATATTCGCCAATGGCTTCAAAGGGTTGAATTTTGTTTTGGCATACCTGCCCGTCGCCATCTCAGCCCCGGCTTGGCGAACATCACCAGGTTGCCCAGCAGAATCAGGCACAGCCCCAGCACGGCGTTGAAGTGCCACTGGTAGCCTTCGTAGATCGTCGAGATGGTCAGCGCCACCAGCGGGAACAGCAGGGTGCTGTAAGCCGCCGCGCCGGCGCCGATGCGGCCGAGCAGGCTGAAGTAGGCGGCGAAGGCGATCACCGATCCGAAGACAGCCAGGTACAGCAGGGAGCCGATATAGCGGCTGCTGAATTCGATCTGGAACGATGCGCCCTGCGCCAGGGCGATCAGCGCCATCAGCATCGCGCCGTAGGTCATGGCGTAGGTGTTGGTGGAAAAGATATCCAGCACGCGGCGCTGATGACGCGCGCTGATCATATTGCCCAGCGAGAAGCCGTAGGTGCCGAGCGCGCTCAGACCGATGCCTTTGAGCAGCTCCGGCGCCATGCGGGTGGCGGCCAGATCTTGCCAGAACAGCGCCACGATGCCGGTCAACCCCAGCAGCGCCGCCGGCAGCAGGTTGGGGCTGGGGCGCTGGCGGAAAAACAGCAGGCTGTTGAGGGCATTGAACAGCACCGCCATCGAGAAGATCACCGATTCCAGCCCGCTGCTGATATAAGCCGCCGCGTGGTAAAAGCAGAAGAAGTTGAAGCCGAACACGCAGCAGCCCTGCAACACGCAGAACAAATGATCGCGCGGGGCGATGCGGCGCAGGCGGCGCGTTAGCAACAGCACGGCGAACATCACCGCGACGGAAATGGCGAAGCGGTAAGCGATCGAGACAGGAATGGCCACCGGGCCTTCCTGTTGCAGGGTGATCGCAATCCAGGTGGTGCCCCAAATCAGCACCACGGCGAGGTACAACAGCGCATTCATTCTATTCACTCCGAAAAAGCCGATGGCGCAGTATCCGCTTTGGCGTGCGGCCGCGCTTGCAGCGCCTTGCGCCCAGTTGCATATTCTTGCGCTTTTTTTGCCAAAAGCGCGGGGCGGCCGCTGGCATGCCGAGGCGCCACTCTTTACACTGTCGGCATGTCGAACAACGGGGCCGGCGATGTCCAACTATCAGGCGTTTGAAACACTGCGTGAGCATAAAGCGCGGTTGCACGGCAGCGTGCTGCTGGGCACCGGCGTGGAGCTGGCCGCCTGGTCCAACTGCAACGATCGCGTCACGCAGGAGAGCGCCGACCACCATACCCTGAGCCTGTACGTCGCCGACGGCTATGAGTGTTACCAGCAGGTGCCGGGCGGCTGGCGCAACGGCGGTGGGCCGGATCGGTTCTGCATCATGCCGCGCCAGTATGCATCTACCTGGGATGTGCGCAGCGATCTGTCGTTCGTGCATCTGTATTGCACCGACGGGCATTTGCGCCGGCTGGCGGAGCAAACCTGGGATCGCAGCCCGGCGGCGATCAACGTAGAGCCGCGCAGCTTTGGCGAAGATCCGCAAATTACGCTGCTGTATCGCCAGTTTTTGCTTAACTGCGACTGGCGTGACAGCGCCAATCTGCTGGCGCTCAGCAGCGCGTCGAACCTGCTGATGTCGCACCTGATCCAACGCTACAGCCAGCTGCAGTGGACGCTGCCGACGGCGCGCGGCGGCCTGGCCCCCGCGGTAGCCAGGCGGGTGCGGGAATATATCGCAAGCCATCTCGATCGGCCGCTGCTGCTGGCCGATCTGGCGGCGCAGGCCGGATTGAGCGAGTACCACTTCGCCCGCATGTTCAAGCATGCCACCGGCCTGGCGCCGCACCAGTTCGTGATGCGCGCGCGGCTGCAACGGGCGGAACAGCTGTTGCGGCATAGCCAACAGCCGATCACCGAGATCGCGCTGGCGTGCGGCTTCAGCTCCGCCAGCCATTTCAGCAACCGCTTCAAGGCGGCCTATGGATTTGCTCCGCTGCAGGTGCGGCAGGGGCGCTAACCGGAAGGGAGTGCAAGCATGGATCAACAATTTGCGGGCCTGGGCGTGTTGTTTGTCGCCGGATTCGGGCCCATCACGCGTGAGAGCGACGCGAGCAAGGCGTTTTATGTCGAGGCGCTGGGGTTGCCGCTCAAGCCGATGCCGGGCAACGAGAGCTATCTGCTGGCCGAGCAGGGCGCGCTGGACGGGGTGAAACACTTCGCCCTGTGGCCGCTGGCGCAGGCGGCGCAGTCCTGTTTTGGCGACGATCGCTGGCCGGCGGATCTCGCGGCGCCGCAGGCGTGGATCGAATTTGACGTGGCCGACATGGCGATAGCCACCCAAGGGCTAATCGATCGCGGTTATCGGCTGCTGGTCGCCAACCGTGAAGAGCCGTGGGGGCAAAGCGTTACCCGGTTGCTCAGCCCGGAAGGATTGCTGGTTGGCGTCACCTATACGCCCTGGCTGCGTTAAACGCCGCGCCGTTCGCCGCCGTTCTCCCTGCGGCGGGCGGCTTAAGAACAAATTCGCATTAGCTTAAAGCTATCTGCGCTATAGACCTACCGAATCCCCGAGCTATCCCTCATCCTGAAAACAGTAATCCCGTTCATTGCGTAAAAACCAAGGGTCAGAATGCGCTATTGCCACGCCATTTCACGGCGATTTTTCACCCTCTTTTGGCGTCGTCAGGTGCCTGATAGGAATAGAGATTATTCTTATATTTCTGCCAATCGTTAAGAAATAATAATGATTCTCGTTTTCAACCACGGAAAGGAGAAGGAACGATGAAAACAGTGAAGCGAACGGGTATCGCGCTGGCGATAGCCCTGACTTTCCCCCTGGCATTGCCTGCCGCTACGGCGGCGCAAACCTCCCTGACAAACAGTAAGGCGGCGACGATGACGGAAAAACACGGGCAGTTTATTGCGGTTGGTAAAGTGGTGCAGGTGACCTTTGGCGATTTCGCCTTCAAGCTGGATTTTACCGATGACAAGACCATGACCTTCACCGGCATCGGCGAGGCGTCGCAGGGCATCACCGATACCGTGCAGTACACCGCGGTGGAAATTCGGCCGAAGGTCTACATGGTCTACTGGCATGAGCCGCAGTCCGGCGACAACGTGACGCATATCGAGGACTTCGAGCGCGGCGAGGTGTACACCAACATCGCCGCCAAGGACGGCAGCTTCACCCATCTGAAAGGGCAGCTGAAAATTGTAGGTCACTCAGGAAACTAAGGAGCAGTTATGAAAAAGGCATTGATCACCTGTGCGATCGTCGGCGGCCTGCTGGCGAGTTACCCGGCGCTGTCAACGGATCAGGCGGCGTCTTACAAATCGGCCGGCAAGGGCGGTTATCATCATGCTCAGCAAAAACTGAAGGTGGTGGAAGATCTGTACGCGGGCTTCTTCAACCGCCATGACATCGGCGTGGCGCGGAAGCTGATTGTGGAAAACTACAAGCAGCATAACCCGTTCGTCGGCGACGGCATCAAGCCGTTCCTCGATTTCTTCAGCCAGACCTTCAAAGACAACCCGCAGTACAGCGCTAAAATATACCGCAGCGCGGTCAACGGCGATCTGGTCTACGTTCACGTCAAATATCAAAATAACCCGCAGGATCGCGGCACCGCCAGCGTGGATATTTATCGGGTGAACGATCAGGGGAAAATCACCGAGCATTGGGACGTCAATCAGGATGTGCCGGAAAAATCGGCCAACGACAACACCATGTTCTGATGCAAAAGGGCCGCTGCGGCGGCCCTCTACGCGCCTGCAACACTTTATTTACTTACATAAATACCAAACGTTCATCGCGTCGAGTAGGCTACGGCCGCCTTTGGCAGTGGCGGCTCGGTTGATGGGCGTCATTGTCCCGCCACTGCTTGAGGCGCTCCCTCGCATTCCCCGCTATCCCGCGCGTTTAGGCTGCACTTTTTTGAACTGATGGCGCAGCTGCAGCGCATTGAACAGCACCAATACCGCCGTCACGGCGAACACCCAACGGAACCCCATCATCGCCGAAATGCCCGAACCCAGCAGCGGGCCGACCACGTTGCCCAGATACATAAATGACTGGTTATAGCCGAAGATGCGCCCGGTCACCTGATCGGAGGAATACTTCAGCAGCAGCGCCTGCACCGCCGGCATCAGCGCGCCATCGGCGAAGCCCAGCAGAAAGCGCAGAATGCCCAGCTGCAGCGGCGTATTCACCCAGGCCATCACGGCGAACAGGCCGGTGGTGAACAGCAGCGCGGCGATCAGAATGCGCGCGGTACCGATGCGATCGCCGAGCCGCCCGAGGCGCGGCGCGGAGATCAGCGCCGCGATGCCGGGCACGGCGGCGATCATGCCGCTGACGAAGGCGATATTGCTGACGTTGCCCGACAGTTCGCGAATGAACAGCGTCAGGATCGGGCTGATGGACGAGTTGGCCAGCTGGATCATCAGGGTACAAACGAACAGGGTGACGATCAGCGCCGGATAAGGCAGCGACCGGAATACCGCCTTGCCGCTCAGCTGATCCGCTTTTTTCACCGTGATGCGCCGCTCTTTAATCAGGAACAGCGTCACCAGGAAACTGACGAACATCAGCCCGGAAGTGACGAAAAACACCACCCGCAGCCCCAGATGGTCGGCCATCAACCCGCCCAGCAGCGGCCCGGCGATCACGCCGGAGATCTGCCCGGTCGAGAGTGTGCCCAGCGCCCAGCCGCTTTTATCGCGCGGCGCCTGCGAGGCGACCAGCGCCATGGCGTTGGGAATATAGCCGGACGTCAGCCCCATCAGGGCGCGCAGCGCGAACAGCTGCCACACGTTGGTAGCCAGCCCCTGCAGCGCGATGACGATCGCCATGCCCAGCGAAGCGCGCAGCAGCATCAGCTTACGGCCTTTGCGGTCGGCCAGGCTGCCCCACAGCGGCGACACCACCGCCGAGACCAAAAAGGTGCCGCTGAATACCAGCCCGGACCACAGGCTGAGGGATTGATGATCGCTGACGCCAAGTTGTTCGACGTACAGCGGCAGAAAAGGGAGGATTTGGCTCATCGCCAGCCCGGTGAAGAAACACCCGAGCCAGACCGAGATCAGATTGACTTTCCACGCTTCCATCGGCTTATCGTACCACGTTGAATGAGGAGGGTTTTGTTAAGCAAAATAATAATAACACTGCAAATTAGTCGGCGAGGGGGCAAATGCGTGAGCAAACGTAACCCTGCCGGCTGCAGTGTCTTTTTGCTATATATTAATAGCTATATTATCATAGATAAATGGGTTAAGCCAGAAGCGCGCGGTGGCCGAACGGGGCGCCATTGACTGCGCGATCCGGCGATGTGAAAGTAGGGACAAACTGAACGTTATCGACTGATGCCAATGAAAAAAGATCATCCTGAAGACGTGACGCTGCTGCGCACGCAGTTAATGTCGCTGGTGCGCCGCATGCGGCGCGAGTCGCGCAGCGACGAAAAATCCTGGGCCCAGCTGATGCTGTTGGGGGCTATCGATCGCCATGGCGGCGAGGCGACGCCGTCGTTGCTGGCGGAGTCGGAGCGTATGCGCTCCTCAAACCTGGCGGCCGCGTTGCGCGAGCTGGAAGCCGATGGGCTGCTGGTGCGCACGCCGGATGCCGAAGACAAACGCCGGGTGCGGGTGCGGCTGACGTCTGCCGGGCTGGGTTTGCTGCAGCAAAGCCGCGCCCGACGCGAGGCGTGGTTGCTGGCGGCGATGGAAAGCTGTCTGTCCGAGCGGGAGCAGGCGCTGTTGCTCGAAGCGGGGGCGCTGATGGCGCGGCTGGCGGCGGCGCCGTCTGCGGAAGCGAACTGATTGCAGGGGCGGCCTGAGTTGCCCCCCAGCGGCGAGATTACGGCATCGGCCAATCGACCGGCATGGTGCTGACCACGTCCACGTAGCGATCCCAGGCCGATGACCAGAATTGGGTGAAGGCTTCGAGGGTGAAGTGAATGCCCATCAGGCCCATCACGAACCAGCAGGCGGTAAACAGGCCCAGGCTGCTGAACATGAACGCCATGCCATTGCGGCTGGTTTTACGGCAAACAACGTTTAACTGGCTGGCGAAGAACATCATCACGGCGCTCAGCAACTCCCAGCGCATCATGATTAAACCGGTGGCAATGGTACTCATCGAACTCGATCCTATGTAACAAAAAGCCGCATCCGGCAGGGCGCCGACAGGAAAATGCGGAGGAGAATAACGGCAATAGTGTGATAAGGATCACATTGTAGCATTGAGAGGAACGGCGGCTCAATGGGGCGCGCGGTGAAAAAATCGCCGCCGGTAACATTCCAATATGCTGAAACAGTTATGCCATTTCATTAGCAACCTTTTCATGGGGCGTCGCGCCCGATAACGCTATGCTTGCCGGCTTTTCAGTTCCCTGATTTTGCGGGGAAATGTGACGCAAAAGGTATCGGCTCCGCATGGCCCTGTTAAAAGAAAAAATTCGCGACCACTCCGCGGAAGAGATGCTGTTTATCCGCCGGGCGGCCGTGGCGCTGGCGCTGGTGGTGGTCTGTTTCGGCGCGCTGGTCGTCAACCTCTACCGGCTGCAAATTCGCCAGCACGGCTTTTACCAGACGCGCTCCAACCAGAATGACATCAAGATGTTGCCGATCGCCCCGAGCCGCGGGCTGATCTTCGATCGCAACGGCATTCCGCTGGTACGAAACGTGACACTGTATCGCATCGAGATCACGCCCAGCAAAATCACCGACATGGCGGCGCTGCTGCAGGCGTTGACGCCGATCGTCGATCTGACGCCGGAAGATATCAGCGCGTTTCGCGACGACATGCACCACAACAGCCGCTACAAGCCGATAACGCTAAAAGCGGGACTGAACGACACCGAGGTGGCGCGTTTCGCCGTCAATCAATACCGTTTCGACGGGGTGACTATCGATACCTATCAGCAGCGCGAATATCCTTACGGCGCGCAGCTGGCGCACGTGCTGGGTTACGTGTCGAAGATCAACGACAGCGATCTCAAGCGCCTGGACAAGGCCGGGTTGAGCGAGAACTATGCCGCCGATCGCAACATCGGCAAACAGGGCATCGAGGCCTATTACGAGTCCGAGCTGCACGGCACCACCGGCTATCAGGAGGTGGAGGTGGATAACCACGGGCGGGTGATCCGTTTGCTGAAGGAGCAGCCGCCGCAGGCCGGCAAAAACATCTACCTGACGCTGGATCTGCCGCTGCAGCAGTACATCGAATCGGTGCTGAAGGGGCAACGCGCCGCGGTGGTGGTGGAAGATCCGCGCGACGGCGGCATTCTGGCGATGGTCTCCAGCCCCAGTTACGATCCCAATCCCTTCGTCAAAGGCATCGGCTATCAGGCCTATAAGGCGCTGCTCCGCAACCCGGATCTGCCGCTCATCAACCGCGTCACCCAGGGGTTGTACCCGCCGGCGTCGACGGTGAAGCCCTACATGGCGGTTTCGGCGCTGTTTGCTGGGGTGATCACGCCCACCACCACCTTTTTCGGCGCGCCGACCTGGACGTTGCCCGGCACCGAGCGGCGCTATCGCGACTGGCTGAAGACCGGTCACGGCATGCTCAACGTCACCAAAGCGATAGAAGAGTCCGCCGATACCTTCTTTTATCAGGTGGCGTATGAGATGGGCATCGATCGCATTCACCATTGGCTGAGCCAGTTTGGTTACGGCCAGTCGACCGGCATCGATCTGAACGAAGAGTACCGCGGCGTGCTGCCAAGCCGCGACTGGAAGCTGAGGGTGCACAAAAAAGTTTGGTATCAGGGGGATACGGTATCGGTCGGCATCGGCCAGGGATATTGGGTGGCGACGCCTATTCAGATGGTGAAAGCGCTGGCTACGCTGATCAACAACGGTAAGGTGAAAACGCCGCACCTGCTGTATTCGCTGCAGCAGGGTAACCGGGTCACGCGTTATCAGCCGCCGACGCAGGCGCTGCAGATTGGCGATCCCCGTTCGCCTTACTGGGGCATTGTGCGCAACGGCATGTACGGCATGGCCAACCTGCCGAACGGCACCGGATACAAGCTGTTCCATACCGCGCCGTACCAGATTGCCGCTAAATCCGGCACCTCGCAGGTGTTCAGCCTGAAGCAAAACCAGACTTACAACGCCAAAATGATTCCGGTGCGGCTGCGCGATCATATCTTTTATACGCTGTTCGCCCCCTACAAAAACCCCCGGGTGGCGATGGCGCTGATCCTGGAAAACGGCGGCGGCGACGGCGTGGTGGCGGGGCCGACCGCGCGCGCGATCCTCGACCACATTTTCGATCCGGCCAACGCGCTCCAGCCCGGCGACGCGGCGCAAACTAAACCGCAGTTAAACGACAGTGCGGATGTGCAACGGTGATGCGGTTTGTTTTTACTTTCTTACAAACTGCAATCTCCTGACCATTTCCGGCAAGGTAGACTGAAATAACACGATAAACCGAATAAAAACGCAGGGTTAACACAACAGTGGCGCCATCGACCAAAAAGAGCGGTAAAACCTATTCCACAGTTCGTTTCGGCTGGATTTGCGCCGGCATGCTGGTCTGTTTTTTTCTGTTGGCGTTCAGGGTCGGTTACCTGCAACTGCTGGAACACCAGCAGTTGGCGAACCAGGCAGATCAGCGCTCGATTCGCACCCAGGTAGTGCCGACCAACCGCGCCATGATCACCGATCGCAACAATGAGGCGCTGGCGGTCAGCGTATCGTCGAAAGACATCGTGCTGGATCCGAAGCATATTCTCGATACCCAGACCGATACCGGCAACGAACGCTGGCAGAGCATGGCCAACGTGCTGAAGATCCCGCTGGCGGACGTGCAGCATCTGATCCAGAGCAACGCGCACAAACGCTTTGTCTACCTGGCGCGCAAGGTGGAGGACGACAACGCCGCCTACATCAGCAAACTGCACCTGACCGGCGTCAGCACCGAGCAGGATTTCAGCCGCTTTTACCCGATGGGCCAGGATGCGGCCGGCCTGATCGGCATCGTCGGCCAGGACAATCAGGGGCTGGAGGGCATCGAGCTGGGCTTCAACCCGTTGCTGCAGGGTAAAAACGGCCTGCGGGTCTACCAGAAGGACGGCAGCGGCGCGGTGATCGGCGTGATTAAAAGCGTGGATCCGGTTCCACCGCCGAATGTGACGCTCAGCATCGACAAATTTATCCAGTACGTGCTCTATGCGCAGATCCGCGACGGCGTGGTGGCTAACCAGGCCGACTCCGGCTGCGCGGTGCTGGTGAAAATTGACACCGGCGAAATCCTCGGCATGGCCAGCTATCCGTCGTTCAACCCGAACAACTATGGCAGCACGCCGGCGAAAGATATCCGCAACGTGTGCAGCAGCGACAGCTTCGAACCGGGTTCGACGGTGAAACCGGTCGTGGTGATGGTGGGGCTGGAACATAAGCTGATCCGGCCGGATACCGTGTTGGACACCACGCCGTATCGGGTGAACGGTCACCTGATCAAGGACGTCGGCCACTGGTCGAAGTTGACCATCACCGGCGTGCTGCAAAAATCGAGCGACATCGCGGTATCTCACATTGCGCTGGCGCTGCCGGCCACCGTGCTGCCGGCGGTCTACCGCAGCTTTGGCCTGGGGCGGCCGACCGAGCTTGGCATCGGCAATGAGAGCAGCGGCTACCTACCGCAGCATCGCGAACGCTGGGCCGATATCGAACGCGCTACCTTCTCCTTCGGCTATGGGCTGCGCGTGACGCCGCTGCAAATGGCGCGCGAGTATGCCGCGATTGGTTCCTTCGGCATTTATCGGCCGCTGTCTATCACCAAGGTGACGCCGCCGGTGATGGGGCAACGCATTTTGCCGGCCGATACGGTCAGGTCCGTGGTACATATGATGGAAAGCGACGCCTTGCCGGGCGGCAGCGGGGTGAGCGCTGCGGTGCCCGGCTACCGTCTGGCGATCAAAACCGGTACCGCCGAGAAAATGGGCCCGAGCGGCAAATACGATGGCGGCTACATCAACTACACCGCCGGCGTGGCGCCGGCCAGCGATCCGCAGGTGGCGCTGGTGGTGATGGTCAACAACCCGAAAGCCGGCAAGCACTTCGGCGGCTCGGTAGCCGGGCCGGTGTTCGGCAAGATCATGGCCCAGGTGCTGGAGCACATGAATATCCTGCCGGATGCCCAGCCGCTCAATGTGGTGTCGTCGGTTAAAGGGTGAGGATTTAAGCGGGAAGTGAGTGGGTCAGAAAATGTCTGACCCACGCTTCAATACAACGAGTTTGACCTACGGCAGTATTTATTATGGATATGCCTTGAAGTATTGATTGATATTCGACTTGAATGAATTTCTCTGTTTCTAAAATAATATTTCTTATTTGGCGATTCGCAGAGAAGCTTATTTTCTCACCAAGACAATTCCCTCTTTCGTTCACGCCTTAACATGATTTCAACGCATTCCGAACCCGGCAACACCCACCTATGGGAGGCTGTAATCGTCGTGTCATCAATGCTCGTTAGACTCGCGGCATCCTGGTATTACCGACTAAAAATCATGAACATAAAACTGACACTTGGCCGCGGGGCAAAACCTGCGCCCGCGCTGCCGCGCACGTTTGGCTTCGGCAAAAGCATGGGGTTATTAAGCGGCGTAATTTGCGTTATCGCGCTATTTTCTCTGCTGCAATTGTTTTCCACCGTATTTATTTCCAATATTCTGCGCGACGCCAAGATTAACCTGGTGACGGGCGACGCCTTGCATCGCCAGCAGGCGGCGATGGATCGCGCCAGGCTGTCGCTGCTGACGGCCAGCGATACCCTGAACCGTGCGGGCATTTACTATCTGCAGGATAAAGCCACCGGCTCCGACGGCAGCTGGCATAGCCTGCTGGATGAATCGCTGGCGGCGTTGCAGGCTTCAGAGCAGGCCTTCGCCCGGTTTGAGCGCCTGAGCGCGACGGCGCCCGAGGCCGCTGACGCCCTGAAAGGCAGTTATCGCCTGTTCTATGACGGTCTGAAGGAGCAGGCGCAAGGGCTGCAACGCAGCGACAGCATCGATGCGTTTTTCGCCGTGCCGATCCAGGCTTTTCAGGCGGATTTCAACGAGAAGTATCTCGCTTATCAGGCGCTGAACGAACGACGCGGCGATGACGTCAACGTGCGGCAATTGTCGGCGCTGGAGCAGGCCAAAACCTATGCGCTCGGCGCGCTCGCGGCGTTGGCGCTGATCGCCTTGGGCGTGTGGTTCGGCGTTGCTCGTTGGGTGATCGCACCGTTGCAAAGGGCGATCGCCCATCTAAACGTGCTGGCCGCCGGCGATCTTTCGCGGCCGTTGCCGCCTGAACGGGCGGTTAACCGCGAAATGCGTCAGTTGCAAACCAGCATTGGCCACATGCAAAACGGCCTCCAGCGACTGGTGAGTGAGGTGCGCGATGCGGCGAGCGGGATCCTGAACGGCGTCGGGCGGCTGGCGGACGGCAATCGACAGTTGACGGCGCAGTCGGCGAAGCAGGACGGCGAATTGCAGTTGGCGACCGAGCACGTGCAGCAGTTGGCGGCGCGGGTGGAAGAAAACGGCCAATACGCGCAGCTGGCCAATCAACGCACCGAACAGGCCAGGCAGTGCGCCGGCGCCGGTGAAAAGATGATGCAAACCGTCAACGTCTCGATGCAAGGGATCGTCAACCAATCGGCCGAGATGCGCGGCATTGTGGCGCTGATCGACAGTGTGGCGTTTCAGACCAATATTCTGGCGCTGAATGCGGCGATCGAGGCCGCGCACGCCGGCGTTCACGGCCGGGGTTTCGCCATTGTCGCTAAAGAAGTGGGCCTGCTGGCGCAGAAGAGCAGCCATTCTACGCGCGATATTCATCAGCTGATCAACCGCTCGTTGCAGCAAATCGATCAGGGATCGCAAGCGGTAGAGCTGCTGGCGGGCAACTTGCGTCAAATTATCGATCTGGTGAACACGTTTAGCGCACTGATGGGGGAGATCTCGCTGGCGTCGCTCAATCAGGGGGAGAGCATTCAGGACGTGACGGCGCGCATCGCCGGGCTGAATCAGGTGGCGCGGCAAACCGGCGCCGTGGTGAACGCGGTGACCGAGGCTTCGCAGTTGCTGCAGGGCGAATCGGAACGATTGGAAAAAGCGATGGCGCGTTTCAGGCTGCCGGCGCAATAAATAACCCTGGCGCAGGTTAATGAATAATAAAGCCGCGCTTAACGTTATTTATTTAGGTTCGCTCCCTGAGGAATTTCAGCGGAGTAAATAAAAGCAGGCCGGCGCGTGTGGATTAAAAAAGTGTCGGCCTGCGGAGGTTATTTTTGGCGGGAGAATTAACGGCTGGTCTGGTGGCCGATGATGCCGCCCAGCGCTGCGCCGCCGAGGGTGCCCAGCGTGCTGCCGTCGGTCAATACCGCGCCGCCCACGGCACCGACGCCCGCACCGATCGCCGTGTTGCGATCGCGATTGGACATATGCCCACATGCGGTAACGGAAAGCGTCGCCATTACCACCACCAACACACCCGCGGCACGTTTAATATTCATAATGAGTTCCTGGTAAATTGGCTAATTAATGGATTAAAAATAATCCGATTAACTCGCCGGTAGAAGTTGGGATGAATGTATTCCTCCGAAAGAAAATCGAACAGGTAAAAATTCTTAATTTTGGCGCGGTGAAAAGCGATCGCTCGCCGAATGTGCGGCCGTCGGCAAAACCGTTCGGCTATACTGGGAAGACGCCTCACGAGGGGCGGGGCGCACACGCTGGAGGCCGCCATGTCCGAGCTCGTTTCCGCGTCCGGCAAACCGGTGAAAATTCCCGGCCCGGACCATCCGATTACGCTGACCCGCCATCCGACGCGGGTCGTGGTGCGCGGCGCCGGCCAAATCCTGGCCGACAGCCGTCATGTGCTCATCTTGCAGGAAGCCAACTATCCGCCGGTGTTTTACTTTCCGCGTGAGGATGTGAATATGCGGCTGCTGCATAAAAGCACGCATGTGAGCTACTGCCCTTATAAGGGCGACTGCAGTTATTTCTCCCTCACGCTGAACGGCCCACAGGGGGACAATGTGGCCTGGAGCTATGAAATGCCTTACAACGCCGTGGTGGCGATCAAGGATCATCTGGCATTTTATCCCGACAAAGTTACGGCGATCCGTACCGAAGCCTGAGCCGCCGCCGCCTTCGGGCGGGGGCAGGTTGACATTCCACTTATCCCTACTCATTATGTGTATTACCGGAAATTGATACGCTTTTCTTATGTTTTAATCCGACATAAGCGAAACTCTGAGCAGGTGCCAAGGTGTCTACCTCTACGCGATTTGCCGTTGCCATCCATATTCTGACCAACATCACGCTGTGTCGCGGCCAGACGGTGCGTTCCGAAGATATCGCCCGCAGCGTCAACACCAATCCGACGGTGGTGCGGCGCATTCTCGGGGCGTTGGCGGAGGCGGGGCTGACCTATTCGCAGATGGGGCAAGGCGGCGGGGCGCTGTTGGCGCGGCCGGCGGAAGCGATTTCTCTGCTAGACGTGTATCGCGCGGTGGAGGATCAACCTTATTTCACGCTGCATCGCACCCGGCCTAACGAGGCGTGCTATATCGGCCACGCCATTACCCCGGTGCTGGAGCAAGAGTTTGCGCGCGTCGGCCACGCGCTGGAAGCCAGCCTGGCACAGACCAGCATCGCCGAAATGGCCGGACAGGTTGAGCTGCGCGCCGGCTATCCCTTCGTCCCTTGTTCACCGCAATATCAAGCAGATACGCAATAAAAAATCATGCCAAACCCCGTTCCGCACAGAGCATTTTTTGCATTGCGTTAATGTAATTGTGTAAGTTACATTAGCTCGCATCAAGTGTGATGTAGCTCACGTTTTAGACTGCCTCCCCACGATAATCGACCGTTTGGCCGGAAACCTTTTCTTCCGGCGCAGATTCGCTGTGCTTATAAACCAGGAGAGAACGATGTTAGAAATGATTGAAAGCTTGGCCACCGTGGTGGTCCTGGTGCCGGTAATGGTGGCCGTCTTGCTCGGCGCGATTTACGGCCTGGGTGAAGTGTTCAACGTCTTTTCCGCTATCGGCAGAAAAAATAACGGCTGAATTTGAACGTCAGGGGACGCAACGCCCCCTGACGGAGGGTTACAATACCGTCGCCAGGAAGTTGCGCGTCCTCTCATGTCCCGGCGCATCCAGAACCTGCTGTACGCTGCCCGTTTCAACCACCTTTCCCTGATCCATAAAGACAATCTGGTCGGCCACTTCGCGGGCGAAGCCGATTTCGTGCGTGACCACCACCATGGTCATGCCCGAATGCGCCAAGTCTTTCATCACCTGCAGCACTTCGCCAACCAATTCAGGATCGAGCGCGGAGGTCGGTTCATCAAACAGTAACACCTGCGGGTTCATCGCCAGCGCGCGGGCGATGGCGACGCGTTGCTGCTGGCCGCCGGACAGTTCACGCGGCCAGGCGTTGATGCGATGTTCCAGCCCGACGCGGGCCAGCAGCTGCTTCGCCCGTTCCTGCACCTCGGCTTTTTTTTCCTTTTTCACCCGCAGCGGCGCGTCGCTGACGTTTTGCAACACGGTGCGGTGCGCAAACAAGTTGAACTGCTGAAATACCATGCCGATGCTTTTACGCTGTTCGGCCACCTCGGCTTCTTTCAGCTCGTACAGATGCCGGCCTTTTTGACGATAGCCGATAAGCTGTTCGCCAACGCGAATGGTGCCGCCGTCCAGTTTTTCCAGGTGGTTGATGCAGCGCAACAGGGTGGATTTGCCGGAGCCGGAAGGGCCGAGGATCACCGTTACCGAACCTGCCGGAATGGTCAGGCTGATGTTTTTCAACACTTCGGTGCCGGAAAAGGATTTCCGCACCCGGTTGATGTGGATGGATGCGCTCATTGTTCACCTCCCTGAGGGGCTTTGCGGTTGAGGAAGAACCGACCGCTGCGCGTTGCCTGCGTGCCGCGGCCAAAATAGCGCTCCACGTAGTATTGACCAATTGACAGAATCGAAGTCATGGCCAGATACCACAGGGTGGCGACCAGCAATAGCGGGATAACCTCGTAGGTGCGTTGGTAAATGATCTGCGCCGAATACAGCACGTCCTGCAGGGCAATCACCGACACCACCGCGGTGGTTTTCAACTGCCCGATCACTTCATTGCCCGCCGGCGGCAGGATGGTGCGCATCGCCTGCGGTAATACCACGCGCCACAGGATTTGCCCACGACGGTAGCCCAGCGCTTTGGCGGCTTCCAACTGGCCGCTACTGACGCTTTGGATGCCTGCGCGCACAATTTCCGCCGCATAGGCCGACTGATGCATCACCAGCGCAATCACCGCGGCGCTGAAGGTGCTGATAAGGGTATTGGTCGGCGCGCTGGCGACTTCGCCCAGAAACGGGATCCACAAGCTGATGCGGGGATAAAGCGCGGCGATGTTGTACCACAGGAACAGCTGCACCAGCATCGGCACTGCACGGAAGAACCAGGTGTAGAACCAGCTTACCGCCACCAATACCGGATTGGCCGACAGGCGCATCAGCGCCAGCAGCACGCCGCCGGCGAAGCCGAACACCACCGAAATCACCGTCAGCTTCAGCGTCATGAGCACGCCGTTGAGGATGGACGCCTCGGTGAGGTTTTCCGCCACCACCGACCATTCAAAGCGCGGGTTGTGCAGCATGGAATTGACGATAACGGCGACGATCAGCAGCACAACCAGGGCGCTGAGCCAGCGTCCGTAATGCCGGTGGCCGACGATGCTCAGTTCCGCGTCGTCGACAGGGTATTGCCCACTCATTTTGCGATCTCTTCATTGATGCCGGCGGTTTTCACTGCACCAAAACCGATATCCCAGCCGTCGAGGATTTTCTGGTAGCTGCCGTCGGCGATCAGTGAATTTAGCGCTGCCTGCACCGGTTTCACCAGTTCGGAGCCTTTTGGCAGGGCGATGGCCACCGTGGTGCCGTCGATGTTGATATCACCGGCCAGCGTCAGCGGTTTGACGTGGGCGGCCTGGTAGCGCAGCCCTTCATACGGGCCGAAAAACATCGGTACGCGGCCGCTGATCACCGCTTGCACCCCGGCCGGGCGGTCCGGGAAGATCGGCATGGTGATGGCCGGTTTGCCGGCGGCGACGCATTGATCGCTGGCCTGCTGCAGACGGGTTATTTGCGAGGTGCCTGCGCCGGCGCCGACGGTCTGGCCGCACAACTGGGCCAGCTCGGTGTAAGGGCCAAGCGCAGCGTCTTTGCGGGCGATCAAGGCCAGCTTGGAAGCGTTGTAATAGCCGACGAAGTCCACCTGCTGGAAGCGCTTTTTGTTGGCGTCAATGTTGGCTAGCGCGACGTCATAACGGCCGGACTTCAGGCCGGGGATGATGTTGTCGAAACCGCCGGTGTCCTTCCAGTGGATCGCCACGCCCAGGCGATCGGCAATCGCGCTCATCACGTCGATTTCACGCCCGGCCAGCGTTTTGTTGTCCGCCTGGTAAAAAGTGGTCGGCGGGGTGTTCGGGTTAGTGCCGGCAACGATATAGCCGGCCTTTTTGATTGATTCAGGCAGGCTGTCGTGCAGCGCCGGATCGGCGGCAGCTTTCACCGCCGCCTTGAAGGGAACATCGCCTTCAGCGGCATGACCGGCGGCCAACGGCGCCAGCGTGGAGGAAGCCAACAGCAGGGACAGTACGGTGCGTTTGAATGTGGTTTTCATCATAATTTCCCTGCGGATTAAGCCGATTTTACGTTAGCGAAGTTGATTGCCGGTTCAGGCAGGCCCAGGTTTTCACGCAGGGTTGCATACTGATACTCCTCACGGAACAGGCCACGGCGGCGCAGCTCCGGGATCACCAGCTCGACGAACAGTTCCAGTTGGTTGGGCAACACCGCCGGCATGATGTTGAAGCCGTCTGCGCCTTGCTGTTCCAGCCATAGCTGGAAGTCGTCGGCGATCTCTTCGGCGGTACCTACCACCACGCGGTGGCCGCGCGAACCGGCCGCGACGGCCGCCAGCTCGCGCAGCGTCAGGTTTTCCCGCGCGGCCAGATCGGTCAGCAGTTTCACGCGGCTTTGGCCGCCTTCGGTGGCGCCCACGTTCGGCACCGGGCCGTCCAGCGGGTAATCGCTCAAATCGAAACCAAAGCGCGCCGACAGCTGTTCAATGCCGTTATCGATATCCACCAGTTGATTCAACTGATACCAGGTTTCCTGCGCTTCTTCTTTGGTACGGCCGACAATCGGCATCACACCTGGCAGGATCAGCAGGTGGTCCGGGTTGCGGCCGGCGTCGACCACGTATTTTTTCTGACTGCGGTAGAAAGCCTGTCCTTCTTCCAGGCTGGCGGCGGCGGTGAACACCACTTCGGCGGTTTCCGCCGCCAGCTGTTGGCCGGCCGGGGACGATCCGGCCTCAATGATCACTGGCCGCCCCTGCGGTGAGCGGGAAATGTTCAGCGGGCCCTGCACCGAGAAATGCTTGCCTTTATGGTTGGCGGCGTGGATTTTCTCGTCTATGGCGTACACGCCATTTTGCTTGTCGCGCACGATGGCGTCTTTTTCCCAGCCGTCCCACAGTTTGTAGCTGGCCTCGAGGAATTCCCGCGCCACTTCATAGCGCTCGGCGTGCGACGGCAGATCTTCACGGCTGAAGTTGCGCGCCGCATCGCTGGAGAAAGAGGTCACCACGTTCCAGGCGGCGCGGCCGTGGCTGATATGGTCGATGGAGGCCATGGCGCGCGCCAGGTGGAAGGGTTGATCGAAAGTGGTGGAGGCGGTCGCCGCCAGCCCGATATGGCGGGTGTTGACCGCCAGCGCCGCGAGCAGCGTCAGCGGCTCCAGGCGTGACATCGTCGAGGGCAGTCGGTGCACGCTGGTCGCTAATGCGTCGCCGACGAAGAACATATCGAAGGTGCCTTCTTCGGCTGTTTTTGCGATCCAGGTGAACCAGTCGATATCGGTCGGCGAACCGCTGGCGCCTTCTGCGCGCCATCCCCCGATGTGGTGCCCCAGCGCCTGAACGAACAGGCCGAGACGGAGTTGGCGCGAGGGTGTTGAAGGTGAAGTACTCATAATTATTCCTGTTTTATTATTAATTTAACAATGCAATCAGTCGCGGCAGCGCGCCAGGGGACATGAGGGCGCAGTCGCGGATAACGCTTTCGCCTTCGAGGCCCGGAAGCAGCTGGAGAATGGCGCGCAGCTTGGCGTCGAGGTCTGTTGGCCGGGCGGCGGTTTGCTTTCTTGTGACCATGTCACTTATTTGCCTTCCGTCCTGCAGTGTCAGGGTCAGGCGATGGAAGCGCATCTCCGGATCGAGCGCGTCCGGCGGGGCCGCGGGATCGACATGGCGCTCAACTTTTGCCGCCAGGGCGGCGATAGCCGTATCGACCGGCTGTTCGCCGTAATGCATCAGCGGGACCTCGCCGTGGTATAGCGCATCGGCGATGACGTATTCGAGGCTAAAGCGCGCTTCCACACCGGTGGCCGGTTGGCGAATATAGGGCGCGGTATCTGCACCGGGCGGAAAACTGACCTCAATCTTTGCGATCTCCGCAAGGGCGTCGCCTTGTTCCTGCAGCCGCGCGCGCAGAGCGAGCGCCGCCTCGGCCGCGCTGTGAGTGCCACCGCAGGTCGGATACCGCTTGAACTCCAGCCCCGGCTGCAGGATGCGCCAGGGAGTGCCCCAACCGGCGGTCAGACATTCCGGTTTTTGCCGGCCGCCGCCGTGGGAAGTCAGCAGGCTGTCCAGCACGCCCTCCGGTTGGCCGATGAAACCGGCCTGAGCCAGCAGGGCGGCGTTGACCGCGTTGCGTGCCGCCAGGCCGGCGTGCAGCGGTTTGGCCGCCGAACCGAACTGGCTGCGCAGGCCCGCCGCCTGCGTAGCCGCCAGGCCCAGAGCAATCTGCGTTTGCCGCTGGTCAAGCTGCAGATAACGCGCCACGGCGGCGCAGGCGGCGACCGCGCCCAGGGTGGCGGTGCTGTGAAAACCCAGTACGTAATGTTGCGTGCCAGCGGCCAATCCCAGCCGGCCAGCGGCCTCTACGCCGATGACATAGGCGGTTAACAGCTCAGCGACATTGTCACTCTCACCGTTCAGCGCCAGCAGGGCGGAGAGCACTACGGTGCTCGGATGGCCACGCAGCGCAGGATGGTAATCATCGAAGTCCAACGAGTGGCTGACATAGCCATAGCGCAGTGCGCGGTTCTCGCTGCCGTTCGGCGGAAACGTCGTGCCGATCGCTGCCAGACCGGCATCGCTCAACGCCCCGCGGGCAATCGGCAGCGCGCAGGCGAAGTAATCTTTCACGCCGCGGCGAGCGGCTGACAGGGCGGTTTCATCCGGCTGGCTGTTCAATATCAGATGAGCGAATTGGGCGGTTATCGGTAATGACAAGGCGTTAACACCTGAATTTATAGATGGTTATGCACGAGTGCGGGGTGAAAGGTATTGTGTGGCGGTTTTCTTTGTCCCGAAAGAACGAACGGCGCTTCCATATCGCTGAATGGAATATCACGACGGCGCTGCGCCGCCGTCAGGGCTGCTGGTAGGCGCGGCAGGCTGCGCTTTAGCTATTTTTGTGCAAAGCAAAACTGAATTTGTTCTAGCACGGTAGAGGACTTAGGCCGAGAAAAGGCGAACGCTCATGATGTCGATAAATGCCCTGAGACGCGGGGTAAGATGTTTGCTTGAAGGCCAGAGAATTTTGAGACTGCCACTGTGTTGGCAGTGGTCGCCAAGCACCGGTTGGAGCCGCTGCTGCTCCAGCGCCTGTCGCACCGCGAAATCGGGCAGGCAGGCGATGCCCAGGCCCTGTTCCGCCAGGTAAATCAGCGTATCGACGGTGTTGCATACCGTGCGCTTGCCCAGGCCTTCGTCGAGCAGTTTATCTCCGCCCGCCACCGGCCAGGTCTCGACTTTGCCGGTGGTGGGGAATCTGTATAACAGGCAGGCGTGATCGCGCAGTTCTGCCGGCTGGCGGGGTATTCCCGCCCGGCGCAGATAGTCCGGCGCCGCCACCAGCTGTAGGTGAAACGTGCCCAGTTGGCGGCTCATTAAGCGAGAATCCTCGGTATCGCCCACGCGGATCACCGCATCGAACCCTTCTTCGATCACCGCGACCCGACGGTCGGAAAAATCGGCTTCCAGCTCAATATCGGGATAGTTCCGGACAAATTCCGCCAATACCGGATTTAACAGGCCTCCCACCAGCGGCAGACTGACGCGCAGTTTGCCGCGCGGCGCGCTATGCGTATCACTGATATCCCGTTCCGCCGCCGCCATCTCCTCCAGAATGCGCTGACACCGCAGCAGAAACCGCCGCCCCTCGGCGGTTAGCGTCATGCTGCGCGTGCTGCGGTGAAACAGACGCACGCCCAATCGGTTCTCCAGGCGGGCGATGCTTTTCCCCACCGCCGAGGCCGAGATGCCGAGCACGCGGCCGGCGTCAACGAAGCTGAGAGTTTCAGCGGCCTGCACGAAGGCGCTCACGCCGGCTAAGTTATCCATCGTTTGTCCTATTACGGACGTTAATGTCCGTTATGAAGGGAAATCTAGCCTGTTTTTCCGCTAATCGCCAGGCCCTATGCTCGGTGACTACAGCATGGGCTGATTATCTGGAGCAATGACGATGAGTGCATATGGGCATACCGCGGGCGTGATAGACCGGGCGATCGATAACGCGCTGGCGGAAAAACGGCTGGTTGGCGCAGTGGTTTTGGTGGCGCAGGGGGGCGATATGTTTTATCGCCGCGCGGCGGGGCTGGCGGATCGCGAAGCCGGCCGGCCGATGGCGTTCAATACGCTGTTCCGTCTGGCTTCGGTATCCAAACCGATCGTGTCCACGGCGGCGCTGGCATTGATGGCGCAAGGCCGTATGCAGCTGGAAGATCCCATCACCCGTTGGCTGCCGCATTTTCGTCCGCGGCTGGCGGATGGCACCACGCCGTTGATGACGTTACGGCATCTCATGACCCACACCGCCGGACTAAGCTACCGTTTTTTCCAGCCGGAAGGGGGATTTTACGCCCAATCGGCGGTCTCCGACGGCATGGATGAGGCGTCTGTCAGCCTGCAGGAGAACGTGCGGCGTATTGCCTGCGCCCCTTTGCTGGCGCCGCCCGGCGCGGCGTGGCGCTATTCCATCGCGACCGATGTCCTGGGCGCGGCGATCGAACAGGCGAGCGGCCTGCCGCTGGCGCAGGCAGTAAAAAAATGGGTGACCGGGCCGCTGGCGATGACGGATACCGATTTCCTGGCGGTGGATCCTGCACGTTTGGCGGCCGCTTACGCCGATCATCCCGGCGAGCCGCGCCGCCTGCGCCAACCGGATCATTTACCGTTTATCGATGGCAGCGCCGGTTTTCATCTGTCGCCGGCGCGAGCGTTGGATCCGTTGGCTTACGCCTCAGGCGGTGCCGGCATGGTCGGCTCGGCCGAGGATTTCCTGCGCCTGCTGGAAGCGTTGCGCCAGGGAGGAACGCCGGTGCTGCCAACCGATTGGGTGACGGCGTTCACCAGCAACCAAATCGGCGATTTGTCGATGCCGTTTTGGCCGGGGCGCGGTTTCGGCCTCGGCATTACCGTACTGAAAGACCCCATCGCCGCGCAAACGCCGGAGTCCGTGGGGACCTGGCGAATGGGCGGCACCTATGGCCATTCCTGGTTCGTCGATCCTGTCCGGCAGCTCAGCGTCGTCGCGTTTACCAACACGGCGCTGGAGGGCATGTCCGGCGCCTTTGTCGGCGAGATTTGTCAGGCGGTCTATGCCGCGACGGGAGCGATGCAATGCGCCTGATGCCGCCGATTTTCTTCCTCGCGCTGGGGTTGTTCGGCGTCTACTGCATCGAGTTCGGCGTGGTGGGCATTTTGCCGCAGATCATCGCACGGTATGGCATCTCCACGGCGCAGGCCGGCTGGCTGGTCGGGATCTTCGCCCTGACCATCGCGCTGTTCGGGCCGCTGTTGGTGCTGCTGGCGTCGCGATTCAATCGCAAACGCATGTTGTTGATCGCGTTGACCGTGTTTGCGGCGGCCAGCGCGCTGTCCGCTCAGACGGACAGTTTCGCCATGCTCATGCTGCTGCGTATTGTGCCGGCGCTGTTTCATCCGATCTATTTTTCGCTGGCCATGGTGGCGGCCGCGGCGCTTTATCCCCCGCATCAGGCCACCAAAGCAACCGCCTATGCGTTCATCGGCACCAGCATGGGCATGGTGTTGGGGATACCGTTGACGCAATGGATCGCCGGGCAGTTCAGCTATGAAGCCTCGTTCCGGTTCTGTGCCTGGGTCAATCTCCTGGCGGCGGCGGGATTGCTGATGCGGTTGCCCGACGTCGTCGTTCAGCGCCTCAGTTATGGCAAACAGCTGACGATCCTGCGCAGCGGGACGCTGTGGCTGAATATCATCACCTGCGTGCTGATCTTTGCCGCCATGTTCGCCGTCTATGCTTACGCGGCTGAATATCTCAGCCGTGAAATCGGCCTCAGCGGCGGCGCCATCGGCTTTCTTCTGGTGGCGTTCGGCGTGGGCGGTGTCGCGGGCAACCTGTTGGCCGGCAAGGGGTTGAGCCGCCATCGAGCGCTGACGGTGCTGCTGCACCCGCTAGCCTTGATTGCGGCTTATGCGCTGCTGTATCACTACGGCAGCGCGAATATCGGTTCGATGACGGCGCTTTGTCTGTATTGGGGAGCGGCGCACACCAGCGGTTTGATCGTGACGCAGATCTGGCTGACATCCGAAGCCCCCCAGGCGCCGGCGTTCGCCACCGGGCTGTATATCGCCTTTATCAATCTGGGCGTGGCGCTGGGCTCGCTGGCGGGCGGCTGGTCCATCACCGCGTGGGGGCTACAGGGCAGCCTGCTGTGCGGAGCCTTATTCGCTGCGCTGGCGGTGATTACGATCGCCGCCAGGCTCCGGCTGCAGCGGCAGGCTACCGTTGCGTTGCGTCGATCATCGCCATCACCTGCCGGAACATCGCGCTTTCCGCATCCGCCAGCTCGTTGACCAGCGTAAAGTGATTGCAGTGACGGTCGGCCAGCAGGTGGACGTCGAGGCCGCGCGCCAGGCAGGCGTCATAATAGGCCTGCGTCTGGTTTTTGAACCCCTGGGTTTCGCGGTGGCCGACGTCGAGCAGGATCTGCGGCGCATGCGCTTTCTCCGGCAGCAAAAACAGCGGGCTGAGAGTTTGCGCCTGTTCGGGCGTCAGGTGCAGCCAGTCGTTGATGTAGATATCGCACAGCGGGCGCAGATCGTAGAGGCCGCTCAGCGCCAGCGCGCCTTTGATCGCATCGGGCGGCAGGCGATAGCGTTGCTGCCAGCCGTCGGCGATCAGCATGCCGCACAGGTGGCCGCCGGCCGAACTGCCGCTGACGAAAATGCGCGCCGGATCGATGCCGAACGGCGCCCCGTGATGATAAAGCCAGGCGACGGCGCTGCGCACCTCATGCACGATCTCCGCCAGCGTCGCTTCCGGCGCCAGCGTATATTCCAGCGTGGCGACCGCCACACCGCGGCGGGCGAACGCGGCGGCCATCGAGCAGGCTTCCTCTTTGCGCTGCGAATGCCAGTAGCCGCCATGAATAAAGATCAGCAGCGGGGCGGGCTGTGCGCTGGCCGGGAACAGATCGAGACGCTCGGCGGCGCTCATGCCGTAGCGCAGATCGTAAATGCCCGGTGTCTGCGCTTTGGCGCGCTGCGCCAGCGCGGCATAGTCCGCCATGCAGGCGTCAAAATCCTCCACCGAAGCGCGGGCGTTGTATTGCGCGGCGCGGGCGCTCAGGTCTTCAAACGTCAGATCGATGTTCATGCGTTTCTCCGGATTGTTATGCGTTATGTCTTCATCATCGTCCCGCAGGGGAAAAGATGTTTGATCTCCGGTGCGCACAATTGCGGCTTCTCCAATGCTGTTATCTGCTGTATATTGCCGTTTTATGCTTTTTTAATGCGGAATAATCCCATGCACAAAGCGGCACGACAGCGCCATTTACTGGATTTGCTCAGCGAACGCGGGCAGGCGGCGGTGGCGGAGTTGGCCAGCGCCATCGGTGTTTCGGTCGATACCGTGCGCCGCGACTTGGCCGATCTTGAGCGGCAGGGGTTGGCGCAGAAACATCACGGCGGCGCGATAGCGCTCGAACCGTCCGGCATGCCGCGCCAGGCGCGCGCGGCGCTGTTGCCGCAGGTCAAGCAGCGGCTCGGCCGCGCGGTGGCCGCACAGATCCCGCCCGGCAGCACCCTGATGCTGGATGCGGGCAGTACGCTGTTGGCGGTGGCGCAAGCGTTGCGCGGCCCGGCGACGGTGATCACCGCCTCGCTGGATATCGCGCAGTGCCTGAGCGATAAGCCGGAGATCCAACTGATCCTGCTCGGCGGCCAGTGGGACGCGCGCCAACGGCTGTTCGCCGGCAGCGCGACGCTGGCGTTGCTGGAACGCTACCGCGCGGACATCGCTTTGCTGGGCGCCTGTGCGGTGCATTCTCAGCTGGGGCTGAGCGCCGGCGAAGAGGCCGATGCAGAGGTCAAACGCGCCATGCTGGCCAACAGCGGCGAGCGCTGGCTGGTGGCCGACCATATGAAGCTGGATCGCTGCGAGCCGCATCACGTGGCGGATCTGGCGCAGATCCAACGCCTGTTTACCGATCGCCCATGGGATAACCTGGACGAGCAATCAATGATTGAACTTTGTGTCGTCGCCGACGACCGCTAGAGGAGAACACTGATGAACGATAACGCTCAACCGTTGCAGGTGGCGCTGATTGGTTACGGCTTTGTCGGCAAGGCGTTTCATGCGCCGCTGATTAACGCGGTGCCGGGTCTGGCGCTGAACGTGGTGGCTTCGCGCGATGCCGCCAAAGTCCATGCCGATCTGCCGCACGTGCGCGTGATCGCCGATCCGCTGGAGGCGATCCGCTTGCCGGAAGTGGACCTGGTGGTGATTGCTTCGCCGAACGCCACCCATGCGCCGCTGGCGCTGGCTGCGCTGGAAGCGGGCAAGCACGTGGTGGTGGATAAGCCGTTTACGCTGGATTTGGCGCAGGCGCGCACGCTGATTGCGGCGGCGGAGAAGCACGGCCGTCTGCTGTCGGTATTCCAGAATCGCCGCTGGGACAGCGATTTCCTGGGCGTGAAGCAGGTGATCGAGCAGGGACTGATCGGCAAGGTAACGCACTTTGAGTCGCACATCGATCGTTACCGCCCAGAAGTGCGGGTGCGCTGGCGCGAGCAGAATCTGCCGGGTAGCGGGCTGTGGTTCGATCTGGGGCCGCACATGGTCGATCAGGCGCTGCAGCTGTTCGGTTTGCCGCACAGCGTGCAGGCCAACATCGCCACGCTGCGCGCCAATGCGCAGATCAATGACTGGGCGCATGTGGTGCTGAACTACCCGACGCACCGCGTGATTTTGCATGGCAGCATGCTGGTGGCGGGCGGCGTCGCGCGCTTTACCGTGCACGGCGAGAAAGGCAGCGTGGTCAAAGCGCGCGCCGACGGGCAGGAGAGCCAACTGCTGGCCGGCGTAACGCCGGGTTCGGCGGAGTGGGGTAAAGACGACGACGCGATGCGCCTGTTTATCGGCACGGAGCCGGTGTGTACGTTGCCGACGCCGGATGGCGATCAGCGCCAATATTACTTCCAGGTGCGTGACGCGCTGCGCGGCGCCGGCGCCAACCCGGTCACCGCATCGCAGGCGTTGGCGGTGATGGCGGTGCTGGAAGCGGCCACCCTGGCGGCGGAAACCGGCGTAACCCAAACGCTGCCGCTCACCGAGGCGGAGATCGCCGCCTGGTAACGCATCGCGCCAGATAAGGCGTCAGATGCATTGATACAGTGCATCGCATGCGCCTTCCGCCATCCCAACCCCTGACATAGGCTAACCCTCAGTCTATGTCAGGAGTGCTTATCATGTTATCCCATCCTTCGCCGCAGGGCGTCCGCGGCATACTGGCCGCACTTTCTCTGTGTATGCTGCTGTCATCGCTCGGCATCAGCATCGCCAACGTCGGGCTGCCGGCGCTCGCCACCGCATTCCATGCGTCGTTCCAGGCAGTGCAGTGGGTGCTGCTCTGCTATTTGTTGGCCGTCACCACCTGCATCATCGGCATCGGCCGCTTGGGCGACAGCCTCAATCGTCGCCGCCTGCTGCTGGCGGGCATCGCGCTGTTTACCGCCGCTTCGCTGGCTTGTGCGTTGGCTCCGCAGCTGTGGCTGCTGCTGGCGGCGCGCCTGGCGCAGGGGCTGGGGGGCGCAGTCATGATGTCAATCACCATGGCGCTGGCGGGCGAGGCGCTGGGCACGGAAAAGATCGGCCGCGCGATGGGGCTGCTAGGCACTATGTCGGCCGTGGGCACCGCGCTGGGGCCGTCGTTGGGCGGCGCGCTGATCGCCGGCTTCGGCTGGCGAACGATATTCCTGATCAACCTGCCGCTGGGGCTGCTGGCGCTGTGGCTCGCCTGGCGATACTTGCCGAATGGGGCGCGGGCTGCGACGCGCCCTGAACCGTTCGACCGCGCCGGCACGCTGCTGCTGGGCGGCGCATTGCTTTGCTACTCGCTGGCGATGACTCTGGGACGCGGTGATTTCGGCGCGCTTAACCTGGCGTTGGTGTTGGGCGCTCTGTTGGCGGCAGGGGTGTTTATCCGCGTGGAGCGCCGCGCCGTGTCGCCGCTGTTGGCGCCGACGATGTTCCGCCATCCGGCCCTGACGGCGGGGCTGGCGGCCAGCGCGTTGGTCATGACGGTGATGACCGCCACGCTGGTGGTCGGGCCGTTTTATCTGTCGCGCGCGCTGGGGTTAAGCGCCGCGCAGGTGGGGCTGGTGATGTCGGCGGGGCCGGCGGTGGCGATCCTGACCGGTATTCCGGCGGGTTATCTGGTGGATCGCTTTGGATCGCAGCGCATCGCCCAGCTTGGGCTGGCGGCAGTGGCCGCCGGGGCGGGATTGCTGTCGCTGCTGGGCCGCTGGGGCGTACTCGGCTATGTCGCGCCGATCGCGCTGTTGACCGCCGGTTATGCGCTGTTTCAGGTGGCCAACAACACGGTGCTGATGAAGGATCTGTTTCCCGAACGACGCGGGTTGATCGCCGGCATGGTCAATCTGGCGCGCAATCTGGGGGCGATCACCGGCGCGTCGGCGATGGGGGCGCTGTTTTATCTGGCCTCGCAGCGGGTGGCGGGCGCTGCGGCGGCCGCGGCTTACGGCATGCGCGTCACCTACGGCGCGGCGGCGTTGCTGGCGTTGGCGGCATTGCTTATCGCCTTCGGCGGCCGCCGACTGGCGCTGCGTTATGACGCGCGCTGAACGGCGTAGCGTTCTTGCACGAAACCGTTGTCCGACTGGGTGACGGCGAGCAGACGCAGGCGCTGCTCAGGGGCATCGGCGCCGAACAAGGGAATGCCGCCGCCCAGCAGCAGCGGCACGCGCGTAATCGTCAATTCGTCGATCAACCCGGCCTGCAGGAAACGCTGCACGGTCTGGCCGCCGTCGATATACAGGTGACGGCAGCCGGCTTCGGCCAACCGCGCCACGACGCTGGCCGGTTCGCCGCTCATCCAGCGGACAGGCTCTGCACTCTGCGGTGCGGATTGCGTCGTCAGTACCACCACCGGCAGTTCTCCATAGGGCCATTCGGGAAAGGCGCGGACTTTTTCATAGGTATGGCGGCCCATCACCAGCGCGTCGATGTCGGCGATAAACGCTTCAAAACTCAGGCCATTGAGCAACGACACCGCGTACTCGGGCCGCAGCAGCCAATCGATGTCGCCGTCCGGGCCGGCAATGAATCCGTCTACGCTGGTGGCGATGTAAACCGAGCATTTCATCAGGCGAGATCTCCGCGGTAAACCACATGGACCTTGTTGCCGTCGGGATCGCGCAGGTAAGCGCCGAAATAGCCTTTGCCGTAGTGCGCGCGCTCGCCGGGTTCGCCTTCACTGATGCCACCCGCCAGCAGGCCGGCGGCGTAGGCGCGTTTAACCGCCAGCTCGTCGGCGGCGAGAAAGGCCAGCATGCTGCCGTTGCCGGCGCTGGCGGGCTGTCTGTCGAAGGGTTGGTAGGCATAAAACCGCGGCAGCGTTTGGCCCGGCATCACCCAGCAGCGGGCGGCGGGGCCGCCGTCCGGCGTCACTTCCCGCCGTTGTAAACCCAATGGCAACAAAATGGCGTCGTAGAACGCGGCGGCGGCGTCCAGATCGCTGACGCCGACGGTAATATGGCTGAACATGGCGCGTTTCCTTTCCCAAGAGAGAATAATGAACGGATAAAACAGTAGCAGCGATAGCGCAGGATGGACAGACCGCCGTGGAGGATTCGGATTAGGGACGCGCGCAGGGGGGCAAAGCGCGCTTCACGGTTTGTGGGGCGGGCCGCCTCAATTGCTCTCTACGCGAGGATTGGCGTGGGTCGGCTGGCTGGGATAATCCACCTGATGCTTGTGCAGATAATCGCGTATCAGCTGGCGCACCACCTGGGAAGGGGTGACGTCCTGCTGCAGGCACAGCTCTTCCAGGGCTTTCTTTTTGTCCGGGTCAATCAGCACCGTTAGCCGCGCCGTTTTCTTTTCCATCAGGATCCTCCAGAGAATGATGACTGAATGATAATACCATGTGAGCGAAGCGGCCAGCCAGACCGCGCCGCCGCTCGTCTTTAGCGGAAATGCAGCCGCTCTATCTTGCGTGACAGGTAGCCGAGTTCGCAGTTGAACAGCTCGCCGCTGCCGGCGGCCAGCGTGCGCAGCGTGCTGAGCGGCAGCGACACCTGGGCCGGCGTAGCATAAATGATCACGTTGCCGCTGGGGGCGATGCAAAACAGCACGGTGGCGAATATCCGGTGCAGGCTGTGGTACAGCAGGCTGTTTTCGTCGGGCAGATCGTGGTAATTCAGCACCAGCCAGCCCCCGTTATTCAGCCGCGCGGCGCAGTTCTCCAGGAATGTCTGGGTGCCTTGCTGCGGATCCATGGCGAACGCCGAATAGAGATCGGAGAAAATCAGATCGTAACGCGTCTCGGCGGGCGGGCGCACGAAGTCCATGGCGTCGGCGGTGCGCAGGCTGATGGTGTCGGTGGCCGGCAGCGTAAAATAGCGGCTCGCGACGGCGATTACCGCGGCGCGCAGCTCGACGACCTCCAGGCGCATAGCCGGATCGAGCGCGTGCAGCGCACGCAGCAGGCTGCCGCCGCCTAACCCCAGGATCAACGCCGACGTCGGCGGCTGCCAGGCCACCGCCATCAGCATCGCTTTGATGTAGTTGTGGATCGGCTGCGCGGGGTTGCTGAGGCTCATCTTGCTTTGCTCGCAGATGCCGTCAAACCGCAGCGTGCGGTAGTCCTTGTGATCGGAAACGATGATTTCGCCCCAGGCGTCGGCTTCGCGAGCGATCACCTGGCCACGCGGGGAGAAATCGAGGGTTCTGAGTAAGCTGTCAACCAGAGACATGGTATTCGCAGGACTCCTTTGGCAAGCGGCCTGTTTACTTACGGGCGCACATGAAATCGGCGGTGCAAATGCGCCGGCCATCGATGCTGGCACGGCCGGTGAAGCGGGCGATCGCGCCGCGCCGGCGTACAAAGGCGACCTCCATCAACACCTGGTCGCCGGGACGGGCGGCGCGATAAAACCGCGCCCGCTGAATGGAAGCGAAGTAGTAATGTTCCCCTTCGTTCAGCGCCCCGAGATAGTAATGCGCCAGCAGACCGGTGCTTTGCGCCAGCGCTTCCACCAACAGCACGCCAGGAAAACCGGCGAAGCGCGCATGGCCGCTCCAGAACGTCGGCTCATTGGCAGTGATGTTCTTGATGGCGCTCAGCCGCCCTTCGGCGATGCAGGTGCCGGCGGGCAGCACGCGATCGACCAACAGACAGGGATAGCGATGAGGCAGAATCGCCTGAATATCGTGGAATTGCAGGGGGTGACCATGTAATGGCATGAGGGAGCGTGATCCTGTCTGCGGCGAATCCGGCGCGATGGCCGGCGTTCGGTCCATAATGAGTGTAATGACATTATAATAAAATTATCATCAGATGTGCCAGATGAAAGACATGACGGCGACGACGGTTGGGAAACAGCGAAGGAGGGGAAGACACCCGATCCTGACGATCGGGCGTGGCGGCGCGTTTAGTGCCTGGAGCGGGTCACCTTGTCCAGATAGCCCATCACGAAGGCGGAGAGCACGAAGGTGAGGTGGATGATCACATACCACATCAGCTTGTTGTCCGGCACGTTCTTGGCGTCCATAAACACCCGCAGCAGGTGAATGGAAGAGATGGCGACGATGGACGCGGCGACTTTGTTTTTCAGCGAGGTGGCGTCCATTTTGCCCAGCCAGCTCAGCTTTTCTTTCCCTTCGGTGATATCCAGCTGCGAGACGAAGTTTTCATACCCGGAGAACATCACCATGACCAACAGCCCGCCGACCAGCGCCATGTCGACCAGCGACAGCAGGGTCAGGATCAGGTCGGCTTCGGCGATAGAAAAAATGTTGGGCAGGACGTGCAAGATCTCCTGAAAAAATTTGATAGACAGGGCGACCAGGGCCAGTGAAAGGCCGAAATAAACCGGTGCGAGCAGCCAGCGGGAGGCGTACATCGTGTTTTCGAGCAAGCGTTCAATCATAAAATTTTATTAAATACGTGGCTAAAAGAGCGCTCAGTATAACGCAGGAGACCCGGACGAAATCAACCGCTTGCGCCGGTAAAGGGCAATATCAGGCCGCTGCGCGCGCCGTTTTGCGCCCGCTGCGGATCCACAGCGCCACGGCCCCCGCAGCCGTCGCCAGCGCCACGACGCCCGGCCAGCCCGCGCTTGCCAGAATGCGGCTGCCGAGGACGGCGCCGGTCGCCATGCCGATGAATACGCCGGTGAACAAGAGGGCGTTCAAGCGGCTGCGGGCCGCCGGTTCGAGACCGTAGACGATGGTTTGGTGCGCGATCAGCGTCGCCTGGATGCCCAGATCGAATCCGACGGCGCTCAGCGCAATGAGCGCCAGCTGCGCCGGGAGCGGCAATAGCGGAAGCAGAAACATCAGGGCGAAGGCGGCCAGAACCAGTCCCGCGCCGATGCGGGTCACGGCGTCAGGGCCGTGCCGATCGGCCAGACTTCCCGCCAACGGGGCCGCCAGCGCACCCGCCGCCCCCGCCAGGCCAAACGCGCCGGCCGCCGCGCTGCCGATCTGGTAGCGCTCCGCCAGCATCAACGCCAGCGTTGACCAGAAAGCGCTGAAGCCCAATGACAGAAAACCTTGCGCCAGCGTTGCGCGCCGCAGCTCGGGATACGCGGCCCACAGATGCCCCAGCGAGCGCAGCAGCGCGGGGTAACTCAGCGCGTTATGAGGGCGAAGACGCGGCAACATGCGCCAGATCGCCAGCGTGATCGGCAAAACGCCCAGCGCCGCCAGCGCGTAAACGCTGCGCCAGCCGGCGTACTCGGCGAGCGCGCCGCTGAACACGCGCGACAGCAGAATGCCGGCCAACAGCCCGGTCATCACCGCGCCGACGGTTTTGCCGCGGCTGGCCTCCGGCGCCAGCGTGGCGGCGGCGGGGATAATGTCCTGCGCGACGGTGGCGGTCAGGCCTATCGCCAGGCTGCTGAGCAACAACAGCGGGAACGAGGCGGCAAACGCGCAAAGCAGCAGCGTCAGCGTCAGCAGCGCGCCTTTGATCAGAATAATCCGCCGGCGATCGTATCGGTCGCCAAGCGGCGCCAACAGCAAAATGCCCAGCGCATAACCCAACTGGGTCAGCGTCGGCACCATGCCGGCATCGGCGACGCCGGCGTGAAAATCGGCGCCCATCATGCCGAGCATGGGCTGGCTGTAATAGATTGAAGCGACGCTGAGGCCGGCGCCGGCCGCCAGCAGAAACACGACGTTGGCGGACGGGGCGCCGTAGGTGGCGGAAGTGCTCATGACAAAGATCCCTGCAAAGTGAATGTGCGGCTATTTTTACCGCTTGCTTCATTCCGCTGTAGCCCCCTCGCAGGTAAAACTGTTATACACTTAACGTATGAATAAAATTAATTTACCCAACGGCGACCGCATAACTTTGCTGCATACGCTGGTGCGCATCGTCGAGAGCGGCAGCCTGTCGGCGGCGGCGCAGCAGCTGGGCACCTCACAACCGACGATCAGTCGGCGTCTGCAGGCGTTGGAGCAGCTGCTGGGCGCCAAACTGATCCAGCGGACGACTCACGCCCTCAAACTGACCGACGACGGCGAGCGCTGTTACCGCCAGGCGCGGGGGCTGATCGAACAATGGCAAAGCCTGGAAGAAGGGCTGGGCGGCGCGCGCGACGAACCGGTCGGGGTGTTGCGCGTGCGGGCGCCGCACGCTTTCGGCCAGGATCAGCTGATCGGTCCGTTGGGCGAGTACTTGCGGCGCTACCCGCAAACTTACGTTGAGTGGACGCTGAACGATCATTCTCCGGACTTTATTCCCGAAGGCGTGGATTGCGCCATTCACGTCGGTGCGGTGACCGATCCGTCGGTCGTGGCGGTGTTGCTGGCGGAGGTGCCGCGCAGCACGGTAGCGTCGCCGGCGCTGCTGACGAGCCGAGAGCCGGTTCGCTGTCTTGACGATTTGGCGCGGTTGCCGTGGCTGGCGTTGAACAGTTTTTATCGCAATGAAGTGGTGCTGACCCATGTTGAGCGCGGCGAGCAGGGGCGGTTCGATATCACGCCGAGGTTGAGCACCGACAGCCTGTACGCGGTGCGCAAGGCGGCGCTGGAGGGGCTGGGCGTCGCGATTGTCTCCTCCTGGCTGGTGCGGGACGATGTGGCCGACGGGGCGCTGCAAACCGTGTTGCCGGCCTGGCGCGCCGCGCCGCTGCCTATCTACCTGCTGTATCCCTACGCCAGCTATTACCCGGCTCGCCTGCGCAAGTTCATGGAAATGATGAAGGAAGTGATGCCGCGCATTCTCGGCGCGCGGCCGCCGGCGGCGGGCTGACGCCGTTCAGTGCCGGGCTTTTTTGCCGTCGTTGTGGCCGAGGGAACGCTCGGGAAAGCTGTGATCGCGCAGCCGCTGCTTTAACTGCGCCGCATCGGGGAAGCCGCCGTCAATTTTGCGATCCCAAATCATCACGCCATCGACGCTGATTTGATATACCCCGCCGGTGCCCGGCATCAGGGTGACGGAGGCGAGATCGTCGCCGAAGGTATTGAGCAGCTCTTGCGCCATCCAGCCGGCGCGCAGCAACCAATTGCATTGTGAACAGTAGTGAATCGTAACGGCGGGGGCATTTTTCATCGTTGATCGACCGGTTAGTGGTGACGGCTTGCAATCAGCCTGATGGCTCGCAAGCGATGGTGGCTGTGTATCGCCAAATAGTCAAGCGCCTGCGGAAGCCGCGAGGCGCGGATAACGATGACGGTCGCTATGGCTTGCTTTTGGCAAACCATTCGACCCCGCGCAACATGCCCGCCCAGTAAAATTTGGGTAAAAACCAGGCCTTCAGCCACCATGCCATACGGCTGGGATGCGTGTTGTCGAACAGAGGAAAGGTGGGGAGCAATTTACTGTCGTAACCAAACTCCGCCAGAACAACCTTGCCTTTCTCTACCGTCAATGGGCAGGAGCCATAACCATCATACCGTGCCGCATCAGGAGCGCCGTTAAGCTGCGCCGCGATGTTCTCTGCCACCACCACCACCTGTTTGCGAGCCGCCGCCAGGGTTTTGGCATTTGGCGTGGCGCAACAGTCGCCAACCGCAAAAATCGTCTGCCACTGCTTATGCCGTAGGGTGAATTTATCCACGTCGCACCAACCTGACTCGTCAGACAACCCACTTTGCGAAATGAACGCCGGCGCAGATTGCGGCGGCACTACGTGCAGCATATCGAAGGGCAGTGTCACTTCGCGTTTGCCTTCTTCATCACCGTCCAGAGAAAAGGTCGCTTGCCGGCGCTGCCCATCAACGCGAACTAAATTATGCCGGAAGTTGACCTGTGCGCGGTATTTTTTCAAGTAATCGGTCAGCGGAGGAACAAATTGCGGCACGCCGAATACCGCCGCGCCCGCCAGGCAAAAATTGACGTTAATATTATTAAGGACACCTTGTCGCCGCCAGTGATCGCATGAAAGGTATAAGGCTTTTTGCGGCGCGCCGGCGCATTTTATCGGAATTGGTGGTTGAGAAAATATCGCCTCGCCGCCTTGCATTTCACGAACCAGTTTCCAGGTGTATTCCGCAAGATCAAAACGATAATTAGAGGTGACGCCATTCATTCCCAACGTTTCTTCAAGACCCTCTATTTTATCCCAACGTAAAACGAGGCCGCAGGCAACAATAAGGAAGTCGTAGTTTATTTTCTGCCCTTGGCGGGTCTCGACATATTTTTGGCCGGGCTCCACTCTGACCACGCTATCCTGAATCCATGCGGTTCCTGGGGGGATGACGGCGTGCATCGAACGCCGCGTTTTATTGATATCAAAGAGCCCGCCGCCCACCAGGGTCCATGCCGGTTGATAATAATGACAGTCGCCAGGTTCAATTACCGTTATATCAATGCCTTTAACTCGCTTCCTTATGCTTGCCACGACGCTTATTCCAGATGAACCACCGCCAATAACAACAACTTTTTTCTGGGTGTTTATTTTTTCCGGTTTCATGCAGGCCTCCTTTCATAAGAAAGTAGGGGGTTGATGCCCAAATTAAAAGGGAATTCATAGAACTTATGGTTATATTGAAAATCACATATTCGATTTAGCTATATGTAATAGCTGAGTGTAATAAGTTATTTGACAATCAATGCGAACTGATCGTTAATAAATACCACAAACACCGTTCAGGAATTAACGCATTGGATTTTTTCCATTTTACTTTTTATACCCTGATGTTATTGGTGATAACCGGAGGAATAGTCGGATTTCTCTTGGCCCTGACAGGCGGAGGCGGCTCCATCGTTTGTGTGCCGCTGCTGCTGTATATGGTGCAAATCCCGGATACGCATTTGGTGATCGGCACCAGCGCCATGGCCGTCGCCGTCAGCGCGCTGCTCAACCTTTTTGCGCACGCCGCCAAAGGAAACGTCCGGTGGCGAACCGGCATTGTCGTGTCGCTGGTCGCGGTGGCAGGGACGCTGGCAGGTTCACAGATGGGAAAAATCACGGACGGGCGCTATCTAACCCTGCCTTTCGCTTTGCTGATGTTGATTGTCGCCGGATTAACGCTGAAAAAAAATCACCGGGCCGGCAACGGTTTGGCTTCTCCGGATGCAACCTTTCATCCCGCCATCGTGTGGCCCGGCGTGTTGGCGCTGGGCGCGGTGGCCGGCTTTCTGGGTATCGGCGGCGGATTTTTAGTGGTGCCGGCGCTGCTCTGGTTTTTCCGCTTTTCGCTGCTTGAAGCGGTGGCCACCTCGCTGGTGGTGGTTTCTGCCATGGGTTTATCGACGAGCGCAAGCTATGCCTTGTCCGGCAAGGTGTCGCTCGTCATCACGTGCTGGCTGATCGTCGGCGGTGTTCTGGGGGGCGTCGTGGGGGTTGCGCTCACCGAACGCCTGAAGAAACGCGAGGACATTATCCGTGTGCTCTACGCCGCCATGCTCTTGGTGCTGGCCCTTTATATGCTTTTTAAAAGCTTATAAGACAGAAGGAAAAAATATGCGCATCCGTACATACCATCATCAGCTCTCCTTTTCGGGGGCGCCCGCAGCGAGTGATTTCGCTACCCTGCATCAACAAGGCTACCGGCTTATCGTCAACAACCGGCCAGATGAAGAACCGGGGGAGCATCTATCCCATCAGCAAGAGAAAACGCTGGCTGAAGGCATGGGCATAGACTACGTCTATCTTCCTTACACGTTCGACACGCTGACCTGGGAGACCGTTTATACCTTCCATTACCTGTTGCGGCGAGGCAAGAAGACCCTGGCGCACTGCCGGAGCGGGGCGCGCTCAGCCTGCCTTGCTCTGCTGCATGCGCTGCGCGAAGGGCGGATCGATGAAGCGCGATTCCGCAGCCAATGCGAAGAATATGGCGCGGATGCCGATAAGGCGCTCAGCTGGTATCGCCGGCATCAGTCCGTTCAGTCTCATGCGCAAGTGCACGCATTTTATGAGCCGGAAAGCGGCAGCCTGCAGTATGTCGTCGCCGATCCCGAGGCGCGTCGCTGCGCCATCATCGACCCGGTACTGGATTTTGACCGCCGATCGGGCACGGTATCGCATCAGCAGGCGCACACCATTTTGAGCTTTATCCGGCAGCAAGGGTGGGGCGTGGCCTGGGTGCTGGATACGCACCCGCATGCCGACCATTTTTCTGCCGCAACCTGGCTGGCGCAGAAAACCGGCGCCCTCAGCGGCATAGGCGAAAAAATTACCGCCGTGCAGGGGCTGTGGCAAGACATCTATAATTTGAAGGAACTGCCTCCCGCCGAGACCGTGTGGGATGCGCTGTTTGCGGATGGGGACGTCTTTTTTATCGGCAACCTGCGCGCTGAAGTCTTGCTGTCTCCTGGCCACACCCTGGCTTCCGTCACATATCACATTGCCGATGCGGCGTTTATTCACGATACGTTTTTCATGCCTGACAGCGGCACCGCAAGGGCCGATTTCCCCGGCGGAAATGCGGAAGCCCTGTGGGATTCGTTGCAGCGGATCTTGAGCCTGCCAGCGGATACCCGCCTGTTTACCGGCCACGATTATCGCCCGGCGGGGCGTGAGGCCCGCTGGGAAAGCACCGTGCGAGAGCAGCGCGAGAACAACCCCTGGGTGGCCAACATGGATAAAGCCCAATTTATCGCGCAAAGAAAGCAGCGAGACGCCACGTTGCCGCATCCGGAATTGATGTTGATGGCGCTGCAGGTCAACATTCGCGGCGGCGTTCTGCCTGATTGCGAAGATGATGGGCGGCACTACCTCAAAATCCCTGTTAATCGCTTCAAGGGGTAAATCAAGCCAGAGAGGCGCGATCGTTCACGGCTGCCAATCTCAAGGCGATCGCGCCGTCTGTTAATGGTTTTTTATGAAATAATCAGACTGATTCATATTTAATTATTTGTTTTTACACAAAACACGCGGCGCTTGCCCTCGCCGAATACAGTCACTACATTAACAACTGTACTTCCCACACTGCTAAGGAAAACACCATGAAAGCTGCCGTAGTGACGAAAAACCATACCGTAGACATTCAGGATAAAGTGCTGCGCCCGCTGAAGCACGGCGAAGCGGCGTTGAAAATGGAGTGTTGCGGGGTGTGCCACACCGATTTGCACGTGAAAAACGGCGATTTCGGCGAGGTGCCGGGCATTACGTTGGGGCATGAGGGCATCGGCGTGGTCTCCGCCGTCGGTGAGGGCGTCACCTCGTTAAAAGTGGGTGACCGCGCTAGCGTCGCCTGGTTTTACCAGGGTTGCGGCCACTGCGAATACTGCGTCAGCGGCAACGAGACCCTGTGTCGCTCGGTGAAAAACGCCGGCTACAGCGTTGACGGCGGCATGGCGGAAGAGTGCATTGTGGTGGCGGACTATGCGGTGAAAGTGCCGGACGGGCTCGATTCTTTCGCCGCCAGCAGCATCACCTGCGCCGGCGTCACCACCTACAAGGCGGTGAAGATTTCCGATATCAAGCCGGGGCAGTGGATCGCCATTTATGGCCTGGGCGGGCTGGGCAACCTGGCGTTGCAGTACGCCAAGAACGTGTTTAACGCCAAAGTGATCGCCATCGACGTCAATGATGGCCAGCTGGAGTTCGCCAAACAGATTGGCGCCGATCTGACTATCAACTCCAAAACGCAAAACGCGGAGGAGATCATTCAGCAGCAAACCGGCGGTGCTCACGCGGCGGTGGTGACGGCGGTGGCGAAAGCCGCCTTCAACTCGGCGGTCAATGCGGTGCGCGCCGGCGGTAAAGTGGTGGCCGTGGGGCTGCCGCCGGAGAGCATGGATCTGAGCATTCCGCGCCTGGTGCTGGACGGCATTCAGGTGGTGGGTTCGCTGGTGGGCACGCGCGAAGATCTGAAAGAGGCGTTCCAGTTCGCCGCCGAAGGCAAAGTGACGCCGAAAGTGACCAAACGGCCATTGGGCGATATCAACGCCATCTTCGAGGAGATGAAGGCGGGCACCATTCGCGGTCGCATGGTGATCGATCTCGGCATGGCGAAGTAGGCCACGCGAAAAAAGAAGGCCACCTGCGGGTGGCCTTCTTGTTATCTCATTACGCCGGCTTCAGAACAGGCCCAGCGGTTTGGCGTCGTAGCTGACCAGCAGGTTTTTCACCTGCTGATAGTGCGACAGCGCCGCCTTGTGGGTCTCGCGCCCGATGCCGGAGTTTTTGTAGCCGCCGAACGCGGCGTGCGCCGGGTACAGGTGGTAGCAGTTGGTCCATACGCGGCCGGCCTTGATCGCGCGTCCCATGCGGTAGGCGCGGTTGATGTCGCGGGTCCACAGCCCGGCGCCCAGCCCGAACTCGGTGTCGTTGGCCAGCGCCAGGGCTTCGGCTTCATCCTTGAAGGTGGTGACGCCAATCACCGGCCCGAAGATCTCCTCGCGGAAGAAACGCATGCTGTTGTCGCCGGTGATCAGCGTCGGCTGCAGGTAGAAACCGTTTTGCACTTCGTCGCCGCGCTGAGCGGGCTCGCCGCCCGCAACGATTTTGCCGCCCTCGTTTTTAGCGATGTCGATGTAGGACAGGATCTTGTCGTACTGCTGTTTTGACGCCTGGGCGCCGATCATGGTCTCGGTGTCGAGGGGATCGCCCTGGCGGATGGTGGCGATACGCGCCAGCACTTTCTCCATAAACTGCGGGTAGATGGACTCCTGGATCAGCGCGCGTGAAGGGCAGGTGCAAACCTCTCCCTGGTTGAAAAAGCCCAGCACCAGCCCCTCAACCGCCTTATCGATAAACGCCGGCTCCGCCTGCATGATGTCTTCAAAATAAATGTTCGGCGATTTGCCGCCCAGCTCGACGGTGCTGGGGATGATGTTCTCCGCCGCACAGGCGAGAATGTGGCGGCCGACCGGCGTGGAGCCGGTGAAGGCGATTTTTTCGATGCGTTTGCTGCGCGCCAGCGCTTCGCCGGCCTCGGCGCCGAAACCTTGCACCACGTTGAGCACCCCCGGCGGCAGCAGATCGCCGATCTCTTCCATCAGCACGCTGATGCCGAGCGGCGTCTGTTCCGCCGGTTTCAGCACCACGCAGTTACCGCCCGCCAGCGCCGGCGCCAGTTTCCAGGCGGCCATCAGCAGCGGGAAGTTCCACGGGATAATCTGGCCGACCACGCCCAGCGGTTCATAGATATGATAGGCCACGGTATTTGGGTCGATCTCCGCCGCGGTGCCTTCCTGCGCGCGCAGGCAGCCGGCGAAGTAGCGGAAATGGTCGACCGCCAGCGGCAGATCGGCATTCAGGGTTTCGCGGATCGGTTTGCCGTTGTCCCAGGTTTCGGTCAGCGCCAGCATCTCCAGCCGCGACTCGATGCGATCGGCGATGGCCAACAGCACATTGGCGCGTTCCTGCACGCTGGTTTTACCCCAGGCGTCCGCCGCCGCATGCGCCGCGTCAAGCGCCAGCTCGATGTCTTTGGCGTCGGAACGCGGGAATTCGGCGATCGGCTGGCCGGTCACCGGCGAGGTGTTGGTGAAGTAGTTGCCGGATACCGGTTCGACAAATTTGCCGCCAATGTAGTTGCCATAGCGTGGACGGAACGAAACCAGCGAGCCAGGCAAACCGGGGTGAACATATTTCATGTGAAGCACCTCTCTGCAGATGATAACCGGCGCTATTGCGCTGCGCCTGTGAGTGCGGCCTGTCGCCGCAGCACAGAGAAGCACGCCCCGTGCCAGATTAGCGACGGACGTAGCGTTATTAAAAAAATGGCTATTTATTAAATTGTTAAGCACTGATGTGGGTAAGCCAATCGAGCGGTGCCGCTGCCGCCGATGATTTTTTGTGTTCCGTGTCGCAACGCCTGATGCACATCCATGATACATATTTGCAACACTTGCAGCCGGGGGAGAAACGCATGTTGCCTGACGACCGCTTGCTCACTGAGAGCGCCAGTTTGCTGACCCACCCGCTGGCGGAATCCTGGCAGCGCAGCCGCAGTTACGGCCTGACGCGCGCCGATCAACATATCCCGTTTATCAAAGCCGGTCTGCTCGAAGAACTCCGCAGCCGCAACGACTGGGTGCCGCAACGGGTACAGCCGCTGATCGAACAGTTGGGCGCGCAAATCACGCGTCAACCGGCCATCGTGGTGATCGCCGACGCCGACGGGCTGGTGTTGGAAACCCGTGGCAATCACGATTTTCTGCACAAGGCGTCGCGCTTTGCGCTGGCGCCGGGCAACCAGTGGGGAGAAGCGGAGCGGGGCACCAACGCCATCGGCACTGCGCTGGCGCTGGGCGCTTTCTGCGAAGTGCGCGGCGATCAGCATTTTCTCAACCAAAACGCCGGATTGAACTGCACCGCCGCGCCGATCTACCGGCCGGATGGCCATATTGCCGGCATACTGGATCTCTCTGCCCCGGCCCAGCGCCCGTATCCTGATGCGCAGCGTCTGATCATGCAGGCGGTGCGCCATATCGAACACCGCTGGGTCAGAAGCGCGATCGCCGATCGTCACTGGACGCTGCGCCTGCACGCCGACGCTGGGCGCCTGGGCAGCGCGCAGGAACTGCTGCTGGTGTTTCACGACGAAGTGCTGATCGCCGCCAATCGGCTGGCGATGGTCGAGTTCCAACTCTCGCCGGCCGCATTCGGCTCGCTTGAATTCGCTCAGCTGTTCCCCGATCTGTTGCGGCAACCCTCCGGCGCGCCGCGCCAGACGCTGGCCGGCAATCAACGGCACTATTATTCGCTGCTCGAGGCGCCCCAGCGTCGCGTTAGCGCTCTGCGTTCGACGCCGCCGGCGGAACGGCACGACGAGCAGCATCAGAAAGCGTTGCGCATTCTCAACGCCGGCCTTTCTCTGTGCGTGACCGGCGAAACCGGCTGCGGCAAGGAGCACTTCAGCCGCCGCCTGTTTCAGGAAAGTCGCTGGCGCAACGGCAACTTCGTGGCGATCAACTGCGCGGCGCTGCCGGAACCGCTGATCGAGTCCGAACTGTTCGGCTATGCGCCGGGGGCGTTTACCGGCGCCAACCCCAAAGGCTATATCGGCAAGATCCGCGAGGCGGACGGCGGCGTGCTGTTCCTCGATGAAATCGGCGACATGCCGGCGGGCCTGCAAACGCGCCTGCTGCGGGTGTTGCAGGAGAAAACGGTCACGCCGCTCGGCAGCCGCAGCGCCTATGCGGTCGATTTCGCGCTGGTTTGCGCGACGCACCACGATCTGCATCGGCAGGTGCAAACGGGGGCGTTTCGCGAAGATTTATTGTATCGCATACAGGAATACAGCCTGCGCATCCCGCCGCTCAGAGAGCGGGCGCAATTGGAGGCGTTCATTCTGCAGCTGTGGCGGGAGCTGGGCGGCGAACGGCGCGACATTCGCCTGTTGCCGGAGGCGCTGGCGATGCTGGCGCGCTACCCGTGGCCCGGCAACGTGCGGCAATTGTTAAGTACGCTCAAGGTGCTGCTGGCGCTGGCGGACGATCGCGCAGTGCTCACCCTGGACGATCTGCCGCAGTCGATCGCGGTGCTGTCGCCGCGCCAGGCATGCACCGACGCCGGCGGCGAGGATCTGCAGGCGGCGATCGACAGGGCGGGCGGCAATCTCAGCCGGGCGGCGAAGGCGCTCGGCGTTTCGCGCAGCACGCTGTACCGCAAGCTGGGGAGGCGAAGAGCGGCAGAGGAATGATATTTCTCGATTGACCGGCGATAAGGCCCCGCTGCGCGGGGCCTGTTGCTCTCTCAATCCCCCAGTCCCGGCGGGTTAATCTCGGAATGGGCAATCTTCTCGTCGCTCTCCGCCCAGCGATCCAGCACCTGCAGATAACTGCCGTTGGCGATGGCGCTGTTGAGCGAAGCCTGCACCGCGTCCACCAGGCCGTTGCCTTTCTTCAGCGTGACGGCGATGTTGGCGGTCTTCGGCCAGCCGCCGGGCACGATGCCCACCAGCCGGGTTTTACCGGTCAGCCGCGCCTGATAAGCGCCGGAGACGTTGGGTCCGAAGGTGGCGTCGGCGCGGCCCGACTGAATGGCCAGCGTGGAGGCGGCCTTATCGGTGACGTACACCGGCTGCAGCGGCGCTAATCCCTTGGCGCGGTTCTCCTTGTCCCAGGCCAGCAGCACCGCTTCCTGATTGGTGCCGGAATCGACGATGATCTTTTTACCGGCGATATCCGGCGCCGTTTTGATCTGGGTGATTTTACTGTCGGACTTGACGTAGAAGCCCAGCGTATCCTGCCGATAGGTGGCGAAATCGAATTTTGTCTTGCGTTCGTTGGTCACGGTGATGTTGTAAACCGCGGCGTCATATTTACCGGAGGCCACCCCCAGCGGCCAGTCTTCCCACGACGTGGGCACCAGCCTGAGTTTCAACCCCAAACCGTCGGCCACCAGGCGCGCGATGTCCGCCTCGCTGCCGATCACCGTTTTATTGTCGCGGGCATACAGGCCGAACGGCGGGCCGCTGCCCAGCAGGGAAATGGCCACCGTCAGCGTGCCGGGCTCCACGAACTTGAAACCGGCGGGGATTTTGGCGACCGCCTCGGCGTTCTTCACCGTATGGATCGGCGTTTCGTTGGCGACGAGATCCACGCCCGGTGCGGCGGCGGCGGAAAAACTCAGCAGCGCCGCCATCACTATCATCTTTTTGCTATCTATCATTATGTTAATTACCTTCATTATTAGGACTGTCACAGGGTCGTTGCACTATCTCTGAAGGCTAAAGGGCTGTGAACGAACAAAATCAACTATCCAATCTTGGAAAAATCATGAGGCGCCTCTGGCGGCGCTGAATCGATCGAGGATGAACCATGCCGTCGCGTTTCGCTACGTTGGGCCGCATACCGCGCGGCGTGTGGGTATTGGGTGGCGTGAGCCTGCTGATGGACGTTTCCTCGGAAATGATCCATAGCCTGTTGCCGCTGTTTATGGCGACGACGCTCGGCGCCAGCGTGATTGTCATCGGTCTGATCGAAGGGCTGGCGGAGGCGACGGCGTTGATCGTCAAGGTGTTCTCCGGCGTGCTCAGCGATTACCTTGGCAAACGCAAAGGGCTGGCGCTGCTGGGCTACGGGTTGGGCGCCATCAGCAAACCGTTTTTCGCCATCGCGTCGTCGTCCGGCATGGTGATGAGCGCGCGCCTGCTGGATCGCGTGGGCAAAGGCATTCGCGGGGCGCCGCGTGATGCCCTGGTGGCCGACGTGACGCCGCCGGAAATTCGCGGCGCGGCTTTCGGGCTGCGCCAGTCGCTGGATACCGTCGGCGCCTTTTTAGGGCCGCTGCTGGCCGTCGGTCTGATGCTGCTGTGGCACAACGATTTTCGCGCCATCTTCTGGGTGGCGGCGATCCCGGCGGCGCTGGCGATTGCGCTGCTGTTTTTCGGCCTGAAAGAGCCGGCCGCCGCGATAACCCACAAGCGCACCAACCCGATCACTCGCGCCAACCTGCGGCTGCTGGGGCGCAGCTATTGGTGGGTGGTGAGCATCGGCGCGCTTCAGTGAAGCGTTCCTGGTGTTGAAGGCGCAGCAGGGCGGCACGCCGCTGGCGCTGATCCCGCTGGTGATGGTCGCCATGAATCTGGTCTACGCCTGCTCGGCCTATCCGTTCGGAAAACTGTCCGACCGCATGAGCCATGAAGGATTGCTGAAAGCCGGGTTGCTGGTGCTGATCGCCGCCGACCTGGTATTGGCGCTGAGCGATCATTGGGGCGGGGTGCTTTTTGGCGTCGCGCTGTGGGGCGTGCACATGGGCATGACCCAGGGGCTATTGGCGGCGATGGTGGCACATACCGCGCCGGCGCACCTGCGCGGCACCGCGTTCGGCATGTTCAATCTGATCGGTGGCGTGGCGCTGCTGCTGGCGAGTCTGGGGGCCGGAACCCTGTGGGAGCTGTTCGGTTCCGCCTCCACCTTCTACGCCGGGGCGCTCATCTGCGTGGTGACGCTTATCGGCATGAAGCTGGCGCCGTTCGGCGAACGGCGGCCGTGAAAGCGGCGGCGCTGAACGCCGCCGCGCGGTTTACGCCGGATGGGCGTCATTCTCGTTGCCGCCAATCGCCAGGTAATCCGTGTAGATTTGTGGCGCGCCGGAGAACGACGCCAGTGTTTTCCACTCGTCATACATGCGTTCGGTGTCCTGATGCTCGGCCACGAACCTGAGCGCTTGCTCGGTTGAGACATCGAGCTCCGGATGGAACGCGTTGAGCGACGCCAGACTTTCAATGATCAGCATCACCGCGTATTGGTCCAGCCGATTGCCGCTCTGGCCCTTCAGCAGGTGAAACTTCCAGCCCGGGTAGTCTTCCACGCGGTGGATGTTGTCGATAATGAACCGTTCAAACCGCTCGGGCGAGACGCCCGCTTTAAGCGCCAGGTTATGAATGCCGATGACACGCTGAATGCTTTCCTTTCCCGGTTCGCTGCGGTAATTGGGGCCGGGCGGCAATGAACTGCGGCTATTCTCGGCCACCAGACGGTAACAGGTGTAAAGGGTCGGCAGTTCGGCGAAGGTCGCGAAGGTTTTCCACTCCTCAATCAGCGCGGCGGCCTCCGGACGCTGCCGCCAAAAGGCGTGCGCCTCGTCGGTCAGCTCGCCGTTGCCGTCGATATAGCGCGCGTAGGTGGCGGCGTCTTTAGCCTGATAAACCATCAGGTACTGATTTTCACGCTCGCCGCGCAGGCCGCGCAGCAGCGTCCATCGCCAGCCGGGATAGCCGGGATGGCGACGCCTTTATGGCGAACGAACGCTTCGAAACGATCCGAGGCGACGCCCCGTTTCAGGTTGATTCCCACGTAGTGCAGGGAGAAAACCGGCGTGGTTGATGCATGCATTAAACGATCCTCGCAAGTTAAGTTAGTGAGATGTGTTCGTCACGGCTTTGGCGCTGATGCTGACCAGTAACAGGCACAGCAACGTGCAGCCGAAAGCCAGGGCCAGACTGGTGTAATTGGCGATAAAACCGATCAGCGCCGGGCCGGTTAATAAGCCGAGATAGCCGACCAGCGTCACGGCCGGAAACGCCTGGCCAGGCGGCACCTGTTTTTGATTGCCGACGGCGTTGAACAGAATGGGAACGATGTTGGCGATGCCCAGGCCGGCGAGCATCAACCCGCCAAAGGCGGCCGATGCCAGCGGGACGGTGACGGTCAACAGCACGCCTGCCGCAGCGCACAGGCTGCCGAGCAGCAGAGTGCGGAAGCGCCCGACGGCGCCGATCAGCCTGTCGCCATACAGCCGCCCGCAGGCCACGGCGACGGCGTACAGCGTGAATCCGATCCCCGCCTGCGATTTGGCCACGCCTCGCTCGGCATGCAGGAATAATGCCGACCAGTCGAGCATCGCCCCTTCGGTCAGGAACACGAAGAAACAGAGCAGGGCGATAAACAGGATCTTGCCGTGGGCCAGCGCCCACCGCGCGCCGCCCCGTCGCCGCTCGCCGATGCCGCCGTGCGCCAGTAAATCGCCGGCGACGATCAGCAGCAGGATCGCGATGAGGAGGGCGATCAGGCCGATGGCCTGGGCCGGGGCGAGGCCTGCCAGCAGCAACAGACTGACGCCGCCGGCGCCGGCAATGCCGCCAAGGCTGTAGAAGCCATGAAAACCGGACATTTTCGCCTGGCCGCTCTCCCGCTCGACGATTATCGCCTGTGAGTTCATCGCCACATCCATGATGCCGTTGACGGCGCCAAATACCCCCAATGCCGTCCCCATCAACAGCGGAGCATCGAGTAACGCCAACAGCGGCAAGTCGATGCATAGCAAGGCGCCAGCGCCCAGCAACACGGCGCGGCACCCCAGTTTGGCGATCAGATAACCGGCGAAGGGCATGATCGCCATGGAGCCGGCGGCGAGGCAAAACAGCAGCAAACCGAGCGCGCCATCATCGATGCCCAATCGCGCTTTCACGAAAGGGATCAACGGCGCCCAGGCGGCCATGCCCAACCCGGCGAGGAAGAAGATCGCTCGGGTGGCGATTTGCCGGCGATGATTCTCTGCGGCCTCGCCGGTTAGCCAAGGTAGCATCATGACGATCGGCTCTGTGCGACGGACAGATAATCGGTATAAATCTGCGGTGAACCGGAAAATGACGCCAGTTGCTTCCACTCTTCATACATTTGCTTGGTGTCGCGATGCGCTTTGGCGAAGGTTGCCGCTTCGGCGGTGGCGATATCGGGCTCCGGATAGAACACGTCCAGCGCCGCCAGGCTGACGATTTCCATCATCACCGCGTACTGGTCGAGCCGATTGCCGCGCTCTCCCTTCAGCAAGTGAAACTTCCAGCCCGGATAATCCTCAATGCGATGGTGATTTTCGGCGATAAAGCGTTCGAATTGCGCCGGGGTCACGCCTTCGCGCAGCGCCAGATTGTGGATGCCGATAATGCGCGCCTCGGGCGGTTCGCCCGGCCGTTCCCGGTAGCGCGGACCGGGCGGCACGTCGCTTTTTCTGTTCTCAGCCAGCAGGCGATAATCGCTGAACAGCGTCGGCAGCAGGCTGTAGGTGCCCAGTTTTCGCCACTCGGCGAGGATTTCCTGCGCGGCGGCATGCCGCCGCCAGAATTCGTGCGCGTGCGCCGTTCGCTGCCCGGTGGCGGTGACGTAACGATCGCGCTGCTCGGCGCTGTCAATCTCGTACAGCATCAGGTATTGCCCGACGCGTTCGCCGCGCAGGCCGCGCAGCAACGTCCAGCGCCAGCCGGGATAACAGGGGATATGCACGCCTTGTTCGCGCACGAAGGTTTCAAACTGTTGTGGCGTGACGCCGGCTTCGGTATCGATGCCGATGTAATAGAAGCTGAATACCGGTTTGGGATCGGAGACTGTCGTCGTCATCTTTCACTCCTGATTGGCGAATGCGGCGGAAAATTGGGTATTGATAATGGCTTCGACCAGCGTGACGCCGATGGGCGTGAGCGTCACGCACGGACCATCGACGGTGACCAGCGCTTTATCCACCAGGGTTTTCAACGTGCGGCGGATGACCGGGTTAGCAAACAGGCTGTTGCCGTCAAAGCGCCGTTTAAACACCCGATCGTCCACCGGCAGCAAGGTGGAGAGCGCCATTTTGAAGGCGTTCACTTCACGCTGGATCGGGGAGAAACCGCGGCTTTCCTCGATGGGCAGGCGGTCTTGGTTGAGCGCCTCCTTGTACTTCTTGTAACCGGTGATGTTGATGGCTTCGGATCGCGTCGATTTGGAGCTGCCGCCCAAACCGATCGCCACTTCCGGATACTGCTTGTCGAGATCGGTGATGAGCGATTTCCACTTTTCCGGCTGTTGATCATTGCGGTGAAAGTACATGGTGGGGTGTTCGGTATAGCCGCCATTCAGGTAGTTCTCGACCAGCTCGCGCATTTGGTACTGTTTGCCCAGCCCAGGGAAGCGCAGGTTGTTGATGCTGATCAGCCCCTTTTTCTGCCACAGGCTTTCGCGCTCGCCCGAGACGCCGGTGCGATTTTTAATAAACTCATCCATGTGCAGCTTGGTGCAGACGACGTGCGACAGATTCAGCTCGAGGGTTTTTTCCATGTCGTATTTCACGTCGTCCACGCTTTGGCCCAGCATGCCGTAAATGAGATCCACGCTGACCCAATCAATGCCGAGCGCGCGCGCATGATGAATGGTCTCCACGCACTCTTCGGCCGAGTGCATACGCCCGCAGGCGGTGATGATGTCGTCATTGAAGGATTGGGTGCCGAAACTGATTTTGCTGAAGCCGAGCTCTTTCAGCAGCGCCAGATAGGCTTTGTTCAGGGTGCCGGGCTCCCCTTCGAAGCGCAGGGTGGCGTTGGCGAAGTTAAAGTGGCTGAAGTAGAAGGCCATCATGCGGCGCAGTTCCGGCTCCGGCAGCAAGGACGGCGTGCCGCCAAAGACGTTGAATTCGCCGATTTCCACTTCGGCCAGGCTGGGCACGCGCGCCAGCCACATTTGCGCCTCCTTGATGTTGAAATCGACCAAATCGCGGAATACCGCCTGAGAGGTGGGCGCCTTGGGATTGAGGATCACCGTGGGGTACTGACAAAAATGGCAGCGATAGCGGCAGGTCGGGATATAGGCCCAGAGGTGGATTTTGCCCGCCTGGCGAATGTCGGCCTCCATATCGGCAAAAAACGCGGCCAGCGGGTAATCGACGAGATCGCCGGGGAACACGTGACAGCCGAACGGATCCTTATGGACGTACTCCAGAAAGGCCCGGTTTTCCGGTTGCGCCAGGAACGCGTTCACCCGCGGCGTGGGATAGTTTTCATCGATATCCAGCAATGAGTGCAAGGCTTCGTCGTTCATCAGAATACCCCTCCGTTGCCGAAATAGTTGTGGGCTTCGCCGGACTCGCGGTCTTCACAGAAGTAATAAACAAAGCGGGTGAAATCCTCGTCTTTGATCGTATCGAAGCAGGCCGGCAATGCGGGCGGGAAGCCGATATCGTCACCGACGGCACGCCGCATGGCGGCAAACAACGCATCGCGAAATTCGAGGTAGAGCCGATAGGCGGGGGTTTTGTAGGCATGGATCGGTTTGAAATCGATGAGGCGCATCTCGTGTTTCAGCTCGTGAATGCGACGGTAGAGGCTGTCGGCCAGCGGGCAGGAGAAGAAATCGCGCACTTCGCTGTTTTCCAACAGCAGATACGGATTGAGCAGCACCGGCAGTAAGATATTTTTTGGCGTGTAGTCCTTGACCGAGTAGTCCCAGGCCAGTTTCGCCTCCGCCGGCGTGGCGTCCGCCAGCGCGGTTTTCTGCCGCTCAACGTCCGGCCGGACGTCCTTCATGATAATGATGCCGTCCTTGCCGTAGGCGATGCCGTTAATCACCTCATCGAGAATGGTGTCCACCCGGCGGCTGTTGATCTCAACGTAAGCATGGCGAGCGTAAACCGGCTTGCCGCCGTAGGCGATGACCTTAATGCCGAAGTCCCAGTCGTCGGACAGGTGTTCGACAAAGCGGCCATGGTTGAGCTGGTAGAAGATTTCGATGCCGCCTACCGCGTCATACAGGCTGCGCTCCACCCCGAACCCTTTGCCGTCGGGGAAGCCGCCGAACAGGGAGAACGAAAATTCGCGCAGACGCAGCGTTTTTTGGATCTCGCGGAACAGGTTGGGGCGGTGCTCAAACTCTGCGGGAGGGTAGTAATAGTTGCAGGTGCCCAGGTCGCCTTGTTGCTCGATCATGGTATTCACCAGCTCGTAAAGCCAAAATGCATCCACGGTGCAATCGGCATCGGCGGAAACGATATAGTGCTTGCGTTTATTTCCCAGCCGGCTGTCGCGGGCTTTAGAACGCAGCGACGCATAGTCCATGCCGCGTTTTCTGGCCGAGGAGACACCCTGCACCGTTTCGGCGATAACATGAATGGCCATAGCCGGATGCCTTTCACTAAACGCGTTTATTTTAGCGACGGAATCATCGGTGGAGTTGTTATCAACGACAATCAGTTCGTAAGTGTCGTGGGTGATTAATTCATTCTTGGTGTGCTGATTGAACAGCGAAAGTAAAACCGCCTCAATACGGTCGCTTTCATTATAAACGGGCAGTACGACAGACACAAAAACAGTATCACGCATAGATCCTCCAAGGGCTAATGAAAGTCCACAGTTAGAAATGGCTTGTCTGAAAATGAAATGTCACGTCATTCGATGATTAGCTGATATTTAAGAACTCCATGACGTTGTTGGATAAAATCCGCTTGCCCAGCGCGTAATTCTTTTCCGCCACGCGCTTCATCTTCTCCTTGTTATTAATGAACCGGTAGACTTCCTGGATGAATTCGTCGTTCGGCGGCCCATCCTGTAACTCGGAGATCGGCATGACGGGCGCTTCAAACCCATGCCGGCCGTAGACTTCGTGATAATATTCGTAGCGAGTGGTGATATAGCAACGGCGGCAACTGATCGCTTCGCCGATAGGATTGCCATAGCTATCATAATCATACGAGGTGAGAAAAGAGACCAGGTCGCAAGAGTGATAGAGGTCCTCTATGCAAAACGCGTCGTTTTCCGAGCGCATATCGACATGAGGAAGCATGCCGACGAATTTGACATAGGGGAGAACATTCAGTTCCTGCGCCAATTTAGCGAGTTGCAGATAACATGACGGATTTTCATATTCATTGCCGGCGATCGCCAAATAGGCGCGTCGCGTGTTGTGGTCGCGGATAAATAAATCGTTAAGCCGGCTGATCAGTATAATATCGCGATCCAATCTTTTCTGAGGGATGATGCGGGTGGTTCTGGCAATGAGAAGATCATTATCGCGAATATTCATCTGCTTTCTGACATTCGTTCTTTCGTGACTGTCCGAGAAGTCATAGGTATTTTTCTTTACCTCGACATGGACATCATGATTGCACCAGGCCTCCAGCTTTTGCTTCAGATCGTGATTGAGCGTGACATAGGTAATGTATTTTGAAGGGATTGGTTTGATGGCGTGAGAATAAGGCGGCGGGCCGTATTTGAGCACCTTTTTTTCGCTGTTCCACATCAGGTCATGATCGCGCCAGATGACGAAACGCGTCAGTCGATAACGTCGGCCATAATCTTCGATCGCCAGATACAGCGCTTTGGTATAGATGATGTTTTCCGGCAGCGTGCCGTTTTCCACCACCACATGGCTGATTGCGAGCGCTTCCCATTGGGCGATGAGGCGATCCGCCAGCTGCCGCGCCGTCAACGCGATGGTATGCAACAAAGCGGCTTTTTCTTGCTCGTCAATGGGCGTTTTCTGGCCGATCAACGCCGCGTGCGCGTAGTCGAGAAAGGCGGGGTGGTAATCTGGAATCGACGTGATGTCGTCCAGGCGGACCAGCGTAAAGACATCGCGGTAGATGTCATGCTCATACTGATAGGGTTTATTAAAGTTTCCCTTATCAATCTTGATGTCGTATCCCAAATCAAGATAAGAGCGAAATCCACAGGCTTGCAGTCGTTTGGCAATCTTCATTGCTTCCACCGTGATCCCCGAGACCGAGACGGCATCGAACGAAATGAACATTGCATTCTTCTCTTGCCTTTCGTGCATCGCAGTACCTCCTGCTATTATTTGTAGTGCATTGATTTAAATTAACTATTTCTTAACAAGTCTCCGGTAACGTTCCCAATTGAGTGGAAAAAGAATCGTTTTGACGCTCTGGAATACACTCAAATCTGACAGAACGGAAGCTTAACCGTTCAAAAATGTAAAGATACGTTTATGCTTTGTGAGGGCTCTCACAAATCTTCCGGTGCGGGAGGCGTGAAACAAGCAGAGGAAAAGAGGGGGGACCAAGCCCCCCGAATGTGGGGCATGCGATGCCGATTTAACGATTCGCCATGCCGCCTTCGGTAGGCTGAAGTATCGCCTGCAGCAGCGTCGGCACCTGCTGGGATCCCACCGCCGGGCTGAACAAAAACCCCTGGCCGATATGGAAACCGGCTTCGCACAGCGTTTGGCGCTGCTGCTCGGTTTCCACGCCTTCGGCGATGATATCGATCGACAGCTTTTGACCGAGAATGCCGATGCTTTCCACGATCGCCAGGATCGCCGGTTCGGTGTTCATGCGTTGAATGAAGTCGCAGTCCAGCTTAATGCAGTCCAGCGGGTAGTCCATGATATGGCTGAACGAGGAGTGGCCAGTGCCGAAGTCGTCCAGCGCGATACGGATACCCATCTCTTTGAGCATGTGCAGCGCGCGCAGTACGTATTTCGAACCGTGCTTGTTGAACGCGTGTTCGGTCACTTCCAGTTCGATCAGGTGGTGGGGAATGTGGAACTTCAGCAGGCGTTGCAGGAAGGTTTCGGCGTAGTTGTCGCGTAAAAACTCGATCGGCGACACGTTCAGCGAAACGGGCCGCACTGCCACGCCGGCCGCGCGCCAGCGGGCGATATCGGCGAAGACTTTCAGCTGCATGGCTTCGCTGATTTTGGTCGCCAGTTCGTAGTCGTTGAAGGCCTCGCTGACCGTCGCCGGCAGCTGTATGCCGTTTTGCGGGCAATGCCAGCGCAGCAGCGCTTCGAAGCCGACGATGCTGCCATCGGCGAGGCTGACCTTCGGCTGGTAGTTGGGGCGAATGCAATTATCGCGCACGATCTGGCGCGCGTAGTTGAGCTGACTGGCGCGGGCGCGGGCTTTGTCCATCATCTTGCTGTCGAACATGTAGACGCCGCCGCGGCCGCCTTCTTTCAGTTCATACAGCGCGGTATCGGCGCACTTCATCAGCTCTGACGCATCGCGGGCATCTTTGGGATAGATGGCGCCACCGATGCTCATGCCGCAATGCAACGTCTTGCCGCCGTGGGTGATCGGCGTCTCCAGCTGCAGCAGAAACTTGTTGGCGATGCGGAAAATATCCTGCTCGTTTTCGACGTCGCTGATCACGACGGCGAACTCGTCGCCGCCGAGGCGAGAGACGAACGAATGAGTATTCATGCAGGCGCTGAGCCTTTTGCCCAGCACCCGCAGCAGATGATCGCCCGCCGCGTGGCCCAGCGTATCGTTCACCAGTTTGAAATGGTCAAGATCCAGCAGCATCAGCCCGAGCGACTTGTTGCCGTGCAGGGCACGCTTCATCTCTTGCTTCAGCTTTTTCTTGAAGAGGCGCCGGTTGGGCAGGCCGGTCAGTTCGTCATACTCGCTGGCAAACAGCAGGCGTTGCTCCATCACGCGCTGCGACGTCACATCCCGTGAGACGCACAAGATCTCGGCTACGGCGCCGTGCTCATCGCTGACGGGAGAGAGGATGTTGTCCCAATGCTGTTTTTTGCCCTGCGGCGTCACGCTCAATCCCGCGAAACGCGCATTCTTACCGGCTTTGACGCTGCGCAACGCTTTGCTGCCGCGGCGGCGAACTTCGGGCGACAACAGCCCCAGCCAGGGCATGCCAAACTCTTTTTGCGCCGGATCGAGGCCGAGCGCCAGGCTGCCGGAGCGGTTCATGTGGCGCAGCGTGCCGTCGCGATTGATCACTTTGATGCAGTCGACGCTGGCGTCCAGCATGTCTTGCTGGATAGAGAGCGCCTGAACGTTTTGCTGGCGTTGCAGCATTTGCGGATGGATGTCGGTAGCGGTGAGGTACCAGCTGGGCTCCAGCGCCTTGCCGTCCTGGCGGGCGTTAAACGCCAGCATAAACCACCGGTAGGCGCCGCTGCGCTCGCGCAGACGGGCTTCGCCGGCGAACGAGGAGAGGGCAACGATGGCCTGGCGCCATTGCGCGGCCAGGCGTTCGCGATCGTCAGGGTGCAGGGCCTCGAGCCAGTCTGCGGCGCCGTGCTCACCGGCGATTGCGCCGGTATAGTCGCGCCACTGCTTGTTGAAGTAACCGCCAAGGCGGTTGCCGAAACAGATCAGACCCGGCAAGTCGTCTACGATTTCGCTGTAGAGGTCGATCGGATTTTTGTTATTAGTCTGCTCGGGCAACAGGCTCATGCGGTATTTCCTCGGAAAATTACCCATATTCTTGCTCTATAGCAGAGCCTCTTTCAATATAGTCTTGCCAATGAAAATGGGAATAGCCAGCGGGCGCGGCTAAAAATCGGCCTGGTAGCATGAAATAGATTACGCAAGAACGCATTAGGAATACTCCTGTTATTTATAAGCCCCTCTTATATTGCATCGAAAAATAAGTGCTCCGACCAGGCGGTTTAATAACCGCAAAAAAGTAATCAAACCTGATGTTTCTTTTTGAGGAAATGTTCAGTCTTTCTGCTGCTCTTTCACTCGTCATACCGCCTCTCTTATGCATCATGACTGACAAAATCCGCATGTCGGGCGGTAAAAAGTGCCATGTTATGCCCGGCTCAGCGGTGGCCGACGCACTTGTCGCCGACGTTTGCGGTGAAAGTTATGATGCAAATCAAGAAATGTTTTGTTTCATCTGTTGACACTTTGCTTACGTATAAGATAGCCTCGCGAATGAAAATCATTAACAAAACTGGATGATTGAGCGGGATGCACTCACAGCCTGATTCTCGCGCTTCGGCCGGATGGCCGAGCCGTGCCGGTATAACGGCGCCGGGTTTATCGCCGGCAAACGTACATTCGCCACCTGTCTGCACTTCTGCGCCCTAAGCGTATGGCGTGGTGACATCTTCATGTCCGCACGCCCGAATTCTTATCACTCAGCCTGTTTTATGCGGCCCGCGTCGGGCAGGCATGCGTTATCTGTCGTTTCACGATCATAGGAGGTTTCAGCGCAGTTAAAACGTCAGTTTTCTTCTGGGTATAAATAAACATGGAGCGTAAAATGATACTTAATAAAAAATTGAAGTTAGCGTATTGCGTGTTTCTTGGTTGTTATGGCTTGTCTCTTCATTCATCTCTTGCTGCTTATCGGGAACCAGGACAATTAGGTTCGCCCGACAGTTGGAAAACCGCAGAATTTAATCGCCAATGGGGGCTTGAGGCTATTTCCGCCGAGTTCGCCTATGCCAGAGGCTATACCGGAAAAGGCGTGACGATTGGCGTTATTGATGATGCCATTCTCTCTCATCCGGAATTTGCCGGTAAACTGACGCGGCTGGATAACGGCAGCTATAATTTCTCGTATGATAAACAAGATAATATGTCATTCGGCACGCATGGCACGCATGTCGCCGGTATTGCAGCCGCCAAAAGAGACGGCTCCGGTATGCATGGCGTCGCCTACGACGCGGACATTATCGGCGCCAAGTTGAACGACTTCGGCAATCGCAACGGCCGCGAAGAACTGATCCAGAGCCCAGCCCGGGTTATCAATAACAGCTGGGGGATCCCACCGGCGGTCAGAAAGGATGCCAATGGCAACACCATTTGGCTGCCGAACGGGCGGCCTGACTATGTGGCGTGGGTGAAAACCGACGTCATCAATGAAGTGATGCGCAATAAGTCCAACCTGGAATGGGGCAGCGAGCAACCCGTGCCCACCGGCGGGCACAGCGCCATGGCGACGCTGCTGCGCGCCGCCAAGCATGGCAAGCTGATCGTTTTCTCGGCCGGCAATTACAATAACTACAATATTCCTGAGGCGCAAAAGTCACTGCCCTATGCTTTCCCTGAGGTATTAAACAATTATCTGATCGTGACCAATCTGAGTAATAACGATAAGTTAAGCGTTTCCTCAACCAGCTGCGGACATACGGCCAGTTTTTGCGTGTCAGCGCCGGGCAGCAGTATTTACAGCAGCGTAGGAGAGCTGGTTTCCAATACCGGCGGGGCGGTGAACCGCGAAGCCTATAATAAGGGCGAGCTGACGGTTAAACCCGATTACGGAAATATGTCGGGCACCTCCATGGCGGCGCCACACGTCACCGGATTTGCCGCCGTATTGATGCAGCGCTTCCCTTATATGAGCGCAGCTCAAATATCCGCGGTCATCAAAACCACTGCCACCGATTTAGGCGAGGCCGGCATTGATCATTTATTCGGTTGGGGCCGCGTCAATTTACGCGATGCGATCAACGGGCCGAAGATGTTTATCACCCAAGAGGATATTCCGCAGGAATTCTATGTGCCGGGTTCCAACAGTGAAAAACAGTTTGTGGTGAATATCCCCGGTCTTGGGAATATCGTCGAAGCCGGAACCCCGGTTGAGCGGCGTTGCACGTCGGGCGAATGCGACTTCGATTCGTGGAGCAATGACATCCGCGGCCACGGCGGGTTGACCAAAACGGGCGCCGGTACGCTGGCGCTGTTAGGCAATAATACATACAGTGGTAACACCTGGGTGAAACAGGGCGTGCTGGCGATCAACGGTTCGGTGGCGTCCAATGTCTATATCGAAAATAGCGGCACGCTGGCCGGCGACGGCACGGTGGGGGCGTTCAGAGCGGTTCGGGGCGGCAGCGTGACGCCGGGAAATGGCATAGGTACGCTGCACGTGTTGCATGACGCCGTGTTTGATCGCGGTTCGCAGTATAACGTCGAGGTCGCAGACAATGGCCGCAGCGATAAAATCGAAGCGCGGCGCGCTTTCCTCTACGGCGGCAGTGTGAACGTCAGCCTGGAGCACAGCAAAAACCTGCTGTCGCAAAATGAGGCGCAAAGCCTGCTGGGCAACAAATACACCATCCTGACGACGACGGATGGCGTGACCGGCCGCTTCGAAAATGCCAATCCTTCGTATCCGTTTGTCAACGTGACGCTGGACTATCAGGGCAATGACGTCGGCCTTGGGATCACGCGCACCGCCGCCCGTTTTGACAGCCTGGCCAGCACCGAAAACGAGAAAGCGGTCGCCCGCGCGGTGGAAACGCTCAACGCCACGGAACCGGTCACGGAAACGGCCAAACGCAGCGTCGCGGCGCCTACCGCTGAAGCGCTAACCGCCCTGCAGGGCGTTGAAGGCGAGGCGACAGCCGTTACCGAAGCGACCAGCCCCGTGGCCGGCCATCCGGTTTATGAAAGCTTCCTCGGCTTCACTTCGGCCAGAGAATTGCAGCAGGCGACCCGTCAACTGTCCGGCCAGATCCACGCGGATATGGCTTCCGCCCAGATCAACGAAAGCCGTAATCTGCGCGATACCGCCACCGAGCGCTTGCGCCAGGCTGAAGGCCGCCGCACCGCTTCCGATATCAAAGCGGATGATAATGGCGCCTGGGCGAAACTGCTGGGCAATTGGGGGCATGCTTCCGGCAACGACAACGCCACCGGTTACCAGACATCCACCTATGGCGTGCTGTTGGGTCTGGACAGCGAACTGTTTGACGACGGCCGTCTGGGCGTGATGACCGGGTATACCCGCACGTCGCTGGATGGCGGCTATCAGTCAGATGCTCACAGCGACAACTACCATCTGGGGCTGTACGGCGACAAACGTTTCGGCGCGTTGGCGCTGCGAGCGGGCGGCACCTATACCTGGCATCGCATCGACACGTCGCGCTCGGTAAACTACGGCGTGCAGGCGGATCGCGAAAAGGCCCGCTATAACGCGCGCACCGGTCAGCTGTTTATCGAAAGCGGTTACGATTGGAGCAACGACGTGGTCAATCTTGAGCCGTTCGCCAACCTGGCGTACACCCACTATCGCAACGAGGGGATCAACGAGCAAGGCGGGGCGGCGGCGCTGCGCGGCGATAAGCAAAGTCAGTCCGCCACCGCTTCGACGCTGGGCCTGCGCGCCGATACGCAATGGCAGACCGACAGCGTGGCGATCGCGCTGCGCGGCGAGCTGGGTTGGCAACATCAGTACGGCAAGCTGGAGCGTAAAACACAGCTGATGTTCAAACGCAGCGATGCGGCGTTCGACGTGAACAGCGTCCCCGTTTCCCGTGACGGGGCGGTTCTGAAGGCGGGCGTCGATGTTTGGGTTAACAAAAACGCCGTGTTGTCCCTCGGTTACGGCGGGCAATTGTCGTCCAACCATCAGGACAACAGCGTCAATGCCGGTCTGACCTGGCGCTTCTGATAGCCGTTGATCCGTTTCACGCTACTCAGCCCCCATCGCAACGATGGGGGTTTTTTATGGGGCGCGCGGAAGTGACAGGCCGGGCGGCGGTGTCTTCACAGGATAAAGGCGCGTTAGAACAGGATGTTTCTAATGAAAAGAGGAAAAGGCATGAAAATGAAACGGATGGTTAATATTCTGCTGTTCAGGCAATAAACCCAAAAAAAAGGGGACGTCATGCAACGTCTCCCTCTAAATGCCCATTGAGCGCGGTTCGCCGCTTTATTTAACCGGCGTTCCGGCGATTATTTATCCAGCGCGTAGGCGATGACGTAATCACCGCGATCCGGCGACTGACGTGCGCCGCCGGCGGAAATGACGACATACTGCTTACCGGTGGTCGGCGAGACGTAACTCATCGGCGTGCCGCCGCTGCCGACCGGCAAGCGCGCTTTCCACAGCTCTTGCCCGGTGGACGAATCAAAGGCGCGCAGATAATAATCCTGCGTACCGGCGATAAACACCAGGCCGCCTTGAGTCGCCAGCGTGCCGCCCAGCGTCGGCATGCCGACCGGCATCTGCGCGCGCATTTTGATGCCGAACGGCCCGGTATCCTGCACCGTTCCTACCGGAACCTGCCACACCACTTTGCGCGTCTGCAAATCGATGGCGGAGAGGGTGCCGAACGGCGGTTTTTGGCAAGGAATGCCCAGCGGCGACATGAAGCGATTCTTATTGACGGCATACGGCGTGCCTTTGAGCGGGACGGCGCCCATGCCGGTATTCACGGCCTCACCGCCGTTGCCGGCCGGCGCGCCTGCGTCGGCTTTCTGCGGGATCATCTGCACCCACAGGCCCAGACGCATATCGTTGGCGAAAATATAACGGTTGTTCGGGTCGGTAGAGAGACCGCCCCAGTTCATGCCGCCCAGCGAGCCGGGGAAGCTGAGGGAAACGTCGGTGTCCGGCGCGGTGAACAGGCCGTCATAACGCATCGATTTAAAGCTGATGCGGCACATCAATTGATCGAATGGCGTAGCGCCCCACATGTCGGACTCGCTGAGCTTCTGCGCGCCAATCTGCGGCATGCCGACGGAGAACGGCTGCGTGGCGGAATATTGCTCGCCCGGAATGGTGCGGGTCTTCACCGGCAGTTCCTTCACTTCGGTCAGCGGTTTGCCGGTATGGCGATCCAGCACGAAGATCTGCCCGCTTTTGGTGCCGATAACCAGCGCAGGGCGGGTGGTGCCGTCCTGCATCGGGAAATCGAGCAGGCTGGGCTGCATCGGCAGATCGAAGTCCCACAGATCGTTATGCACGGTCTGATAGACCCATTTCTCTTTGCCGGTGGTCGCGTCGAGCGCCAGCACCGAGGCGCCGTATCGGTGATCCAGCGCGTTGCGGTTGGCGCCCCACAGATCGACGGAGGAGCTGCCCATCGGCAGGAAGACTGTGTTCATCGCCGGATCGTACGACATCGGCGCCCAGGAGTTCGGGGTGCTGCGCACGAAGTGTTGATCCGGTTTCAGGGCAGCGTTCGGCTGCGGATTGCCCGGGTCAAACGCCCAGCGCATTTCGCCGGTGATCACGTTGAAGCCGCGCAACACGCCGCCGGGCATATCGGTTTGCACGTTATCGGCAACGCGTCCGCCGACCACCACGGTGGTACCGGCCAGCGTCGGCGCCGACGTCAGTTGATATTTCGGATCGGCGGCGTCGCCCAGACCGGCCTTCAGGTCCACCACGCCCTGGTTGCCGAAGTGTTGGCAGAATTCGCCGTTGTCGGCGTTAATCGCCATCAGGCGCGCGTCGATGGTGTTCATCAATATGCGCCGTTGGCAGCTGTCGCCGGCCGCCAGCGCGACGGGCGCGGCGGGGGTTGAACCCGGCACGCTCGGCGCGGGCAACGGCTTGTTGACGTCGAAGTAGGCCAGGCCGCGACAGCGGTTCCATACCTGCGACTTGGCGTTGACTTCTCGCCGCCAAATTTCTTCGCCGCTGTCGGCGTCGACGGCGATCACATTGTTATGCGGCGTGCACAGGAAAATGCGGTTGCCGATCTGCAGCGGCGTTTGCTGATCTTCCGCGCCGTTGCCATCTGGGCTGATAGGGATGTCACCCGTATGGAACGTCCAGGCGACTTTCAGCTCCCGCACGTTATCGCGGGTGATCTGATCCAGCGCGACGAAACGGCTGCCGCCCGGCGTATTGCCGTAGTTATCCCAATCCTTCTGCTGTTGCGCTTTATCAACCGGGATCAGCGGCAGCGGCTGGCCGCTGAAGGCAACGGTGGGATGCGGCTGGAACATTTGGATAAAGGCGCCGATCATGCCGACCGCCAGCAAGGCGGAGAGCAGGTAAGCCGGCTTGGCCAACGGCGCTTTGCCTTCGCGCTTGCGCAGCGCCGGCCAGGTGAGGAAGGCCAGCAGCATCAGGCCGGTCGGCACCATCAGGCGGGAAATCAACGGCCAGAAATCAAAACCGGCGTCCAACGGCGCCCAAATGACGGTGCCGATGAACACCGCCAGGAACAGCCAAACCGCTGAGGACTTGCGGCGGAAAAACTGAATGGCCGACAGCAGGATGACGAGGCCGGCAATCAGGAAGTAGGCGCTGCCGCCCAGCGTGAGCAGTTTGCCGCCGGCGACGGTGAAGAACAGGCCGGTGGCGGCCAGGATGATGCCCAACAGGCAACACCACAGCGTAAGTTTTATGCCCGAACGTGCATTGGCATCTGACATTGAATAATCTCCGATAACATACTGATTCTTAAAGGTGAAAAGGTCGTTATTGGCGACTATTGTAACATTGATGGAGGTGCGCTTGTTAAGGATATGTAACTGTTTTTATGAGGGAAAAGCCGACGTTATCGGCACAACCTCGGTTTGGCTTAGAGGAATATCCGTTTCTGCCAGTGTACGAGCTGCGCGGCAGTCAGAGAGGCAACCTGCGCCACCCGGTGGCGATTTTCCAGGGCGATTTCCCGGGCGCGCTGTAGCGGCTCGGCGCTGAGGCGCTGCACGCTTTGCCGCAGCGCCTGTTGCGCCAGCTCCAGTTCGCCGGCGCCGAGGTGCGCCAGTTCATGGCGCATCTGCAGCAAGAATTCGTCGGTTAACTGCCGCAGCTGCTCAACGGCGAACGTCGGGGATTGCAGCGCAAACAGCAGGCCTTCGGCATCGGCGCTGCGATGAAAGGCGCATTGCACCACGTAACCCACGTTACGCTCGACGCGCAACTGCTGGAAGTAACGCGGCGCGTAAAGCCGGGCCAGCACGCGCAGCGCCCAACGCCCTTCGGCTTCGTCGTTTGGCAGCGGGTAAAATTGCAGCAAGGCGTGTTCTGCGCCGCTTTCCGTCAGGGTGACGGGGTGGTGATGCAGAGGCGTCGGACGCTTAACCTCGTCGGTTATGGGAAAAGGAAAGTCATACAGCAAATGCGACAGCCGCCGTTTTAACTCGCCGTCGCCGCCGACCAGGGTGGCGTGCCAGAGTGGGTCCGTTGCCGTTGATACGCTCAACGCCGCCGGCAATTGGGCTAACAGGCGGCGAATGGCGATATCGTTTTGCGCTTTGAGCTGCGCGTGGCGCAGGTTTCTCGCCGCCTCGTTGATGACGGCCGGCGGCAGCGCCGCCAGGGCCCGATTCACGACGTTCAGGCCGTGGCAGAGCAGCGCTGCGCTGCCCGCCAGCTGTAACAACCACACGCCCTGGTGGCGCTCGAAGCTTAAATGTCCCTCCCGATGCGCTAACTCGGCCGCTCCAGGGCGCAATGCCGCCTGCAAACCACAGGCCTGTTCTTCGCTGAGAGCGCCATGCGGCGATGGGCGCAGCAGCAGCACCGGCTGCGCTTCGTCGGGGTGCAGATGCCGCAGCGGCGCCTGGCCGGCCGGCAGGGGCGGGATCGGCAGCGCCGCCGAGGTGGAGAAAAAGCGGAAAGGATCTATTGTGGGCGTCGGCACGGTGCGGACGAAGGGCGCGAGCGCCAACGGCAGCCCTTGAATTTCACGCGTTTCACCGCCTCCCTCGGGCAGCACGGCCAGACGGCGATGCGGCGCGCTAATCAGCGCCGAAATATGCCGTGGCCAATCGTCGTTCGGCTCCACCGGCGGCAGCCCAAATGCTCTGGCGCGCAACTGATCGAGCGGCGCCAAACGGTGGAAATCGCGGTTTGCCAGTTGCCCGAAATGCGCAAGCTGAGCCGGTGTCAGCGCGATCAGCGCCTGCAACCAGGCCAGCAAGGCGCTTTCGATGTGGGCGGCTTCAGACGCCGAGCCGTGATTGACGGTAAAAATAAAACTCAGCAGGGCGCTGTTTTCAGCGCAGCGGGCGTAATCCAGCCTAACGGCGTCGGCCCACGCGTGAGCGCGCAGCCGTGCCAGCAGCCCGCCAGGGGCTTCGTCCAGCAATAAACGCTCCAGCCGCCGCAGCCAGCCGCGTGAACGGGAGTGCGGCAGGGCAAACACCAACCGCAGCTGCGGCGCGCCGGGCAGAGACAGCGTGTAATCTTGCCCGGCGGCCAGCGGCGGCAATGCCTCGGGCGGCGCGACGCTGCCCGGCGGCAAGGCGCCGCCGTAGCGCTGCGCCAGCGCATGCAACTGCTCGAGCGATTGCGGGCCTTGCAGCCACAGCGTGATGTTCGGCGCGCGGTAATAGTGGTGGTGAAACTGCCGCAGCACCCGCTGCAACGCGGGAATATCGCTGCCGAAAGCGGCGCGGCTGCCGATATGAAAGCGGTGCAACGCGTCAATGCCGCTGAACATCTGCCGCTGCGCCGCTTCGCAGCGGGTTTCACCGTCGGCGCGCAGCAGGCGATATTCGGCGTCGATGACCTCGATCTCCTGGGCGATTGCCTCAGCCGCCAGCTGTGGGATGGCGAGCATATCGATCAGCCTGGCCAACCCCTCCGCCAGCTGTTCGGCGCCCACCTCAAAGAAAAACGCGGTTTGCGTGGCCTGGGTCGTGGCGTTTAACCGGCCGCCGACCGCCGGCGTCCAGCCCATCAGCCCATCCTGCGCGCTAAAGTTCACGCTGCCGCGAAACAGCATATGCTCCAGCAGATGCGCCAGGCCCGGCCAGGCGGCAGGCGCTTGAAAGCTGCCCGCCTCGATGCGCACCAGCGCGGCGGCGGCCTCGGCGTCAGGGGTGCTAATCGCCCTGACGGCCAAACCGTTATCGAGCTGCCACGAGGCGGCGAGTGTCATCGTCAGCCCTTGAAGATCAATCGGGAGTTGGTCTGATTGCGAAAACGCAGCTGATCGATGCCGATCTGCGAGCTATTCGCCGCTTCACGCGCCGCCAGAATGGTGCCATGGTGCGGCGACTTGCCGCACACCGGATCGGCGTTGTCGGCGTCGCCGGTCAGCATGAACGCCTGGCAGCGGCAGCCGCCGTAGTCTTTCTCTTTCTCCGAACAGGAACGGCAGGGCTCAGGCATCCAGTCATAGCCGCGATAGCGGTTAAAGCCGAAGGAGTGATACCAGATATGCTGCAGATCGTGCTCCAGCACCGACGGAAAGGCGATCGGTAACTGACGGGCGCTGTGACAGGGTAACGCCATGCCTTCCGGCGTCACGCTCATGAAAATAGCCCCCCAACCGCCCATGCAGCCTTTGGGGCGTTCCTCATAGTAATCCGGCGTGACGAACAGCAGGTTGGCCAGCTTGCCGTCGGCAGCCATGCGTTCGCGATAGCGTTTCACCACGGCTTCCGCCTCGGCGATCTGTTCGCGGGTCGGCAGCAGGCCTTCACGGTTCAGGTGCGCCCAGCCGTAGAACTGGCAGGTCGCCAGCTCGACGTCGTCGGCATCCAGCTGGATCGCCAGTTCGATGATGCGGTCGATCTGGCCGATATTATGGCGATGCAAGACGAAGTTAAGCACCATCGGATAGCCGAGCGCCTTGACCGCCTTGGCCATCGCCAGCTTCTGCTGAAACGCCTTGGCGGAGCCCGCCAGTGCAGCGTTCAGCGTTTCATCGCTGGCCTGAAAACTGATCTGAATATGATCCAGCCCGGCGTCGGCGAAGGTCTGCAGCTTTTTCTCGGTCAGGCCGATGCCGGAGGTGATCAGGTTGGTGTAAAACCCGAGATCGCGCGCGGCGGCGATCAGCTCGGGCAGGTCTTTACGCACCAACGGCTCGCCGCCGGAGAAACCGAGCTGTACGCTGCCCATCGCCCGCGCCTGGCGAAACACCGCGATCCATTGCTCGGTCGTCAGCTCTTTTTCCTGCGCGGCAAAGTCGAGCGGGTTGGAGCAATAGGGGCACTGCAGCGGGCAGCGATAGGTCAGCTCCGCCAGCAGCCAGAGCGGCGGATTTACCGCCGGCGCGCGTGGCTCAGTCACGGAAGGTCACCCATTTTTGTTCGTAGGCGCGCTGGAAAAACGCCAGCACGTCGTCCGCCAGCCCCTCGGCGCCGGGGAAGCGGGCGTTCAGCTGCGCGATGATGCCGTTCAGCGTGGTGTTGCCGTCAACCAGCTGCAGGATGGCGGCGGCGCTGTCGTTCAGTTTGGCCATGCCTTCCGGGTAGAGGATCACGTGGCTGTTTTGCACCTGCTCCCATTGCAGGCGGTAGCCGCGGCGGAAGACGGGGGTGTGTTCAGGATTCAGTGTCATTACACCAGCCTCTGATTGTGCCAGACCCGCGCGGCGGTCACGCTGTGGTAAGGCGGGCGGTTCAGGGTATAGGCCATGCTCATGGCGTCCAGCATGCTCCACAAAATATCCAGCTTGAACTGCAGGATTTCCAGCATGCGCTGCTGTTTTTCAACGGTATCGCAATAGTCCAGCGCCAGCGCCAGTCCGTGCTCCACGTCGCGGTTGGCCTGGCCGAGGCGACTGCGGAAATAGTCGTAGCCGGCGGCGTCGATCCACGGGTAGTGCTGCGGCCAGCTGTCGAGGCGCGACTGGTGGATCTGCGGCGCGAACAGCTCGGTCAGCGAGCTGCAGGCCGCTTCCTGCCAACAGGCGCGGCGCGCGAAGTTGACGTAGGCATCCACCGCGAAACGCACGCCGGGCAGCACCAGCTGCTCGGATAGCAGGGCGTCGCGCTGCAGCCCAACCGCCTCGCCCAGGCGCAGCCAGGCCTCGATGCCGCCTTCGCTGCCGCCGTAACCGTCGTGATCCAGAATGCGCTGCACCCATTTGCGACGGGTTTCCGGCTGCGGGCAGTTGGCCATGATCGCCGCATCCTTGATCGGAATGCTGGTCTGATAGTAGAAACGGTTGGCCACCCAGCCCTGGATCTGCTCACGGGTCGCTTCGCCGTTGTGCATCGCGATGTGATACGGGTGATGGATATGATAATAAGCGCCTTTGGCGCGCAGCGCCGCTTCAAATGCCTGCGGAGTCAGGGGGAGTGGTTGCGTCATGGCGATTCCCTACAGTTCGATATTCATGCCGTCCCAGCTCACTTCGATGCCGGCGGCGCTCAGGCTCTGCCGTTCCGCGGAGTCTTCATTGAGGATCGGGTTGGTATTGTTAATGTGGATCAAGATCTTGCGTTTGGCGGGCAAGGTGCTGAGCAGGGCAGCCAGCCCGTGCTCTTCCGCCAGCGCCAGGTGCCCCATGTCTTTGCCGGTATTGCGCCCCACGCCGGCGTTGGCCAGCTCGTTGTCGCGCCAGAGCGTGCCGTCGATCAGCAGACAATCCGCCCGGCGCAGCCAGGGCATCAAAGCCTCGTCCGGCTCACCCAGGCCCGGCGCGTACAGCAGACCGACCCCGCGCGCGGTATCTTCGATAAACAGCGCCACGTTGTGGCCCGGCAGCGGGCGATCGCGGTACGGCGAATAGGGCGGCGCGTTGCTGAGCAGCGGAATGGCGGTGAAGCGCACGTTTGGGCAGACCGCCGTGTGGAACGGCTCGCCGGGCGTCACCGGGTGATGGATCAACCCGCCGTTCCAGTGAGAGAGCATGGGAAACACCGGGAAACCGGTGCTGAGATCGTCGTGCACTTCGGGGGTGCACCAGACCTGATGCGGGCAGCCCTCACGCAAATTGAGCAAGCCCGCGCTGTGATCGATCTGGCTGTCGGTCAGCACGATCGCGCCGATGCCGGTGCCGCGCAGCACGTCGGGATTGTTCAATTCGGGCGAGGCCAGCAGCTGATGGCAAATGTCCGGGGAAACGTTGCACAGCACCCAGTTTTTACCGTCGTCGCTGACGGCGATGGAAGACTGCGTGCGGCGCGTGGCGTTGATGCTGTAGCTGCGAACGCCCCGGCAGTTGTCGCAGTTGCAATTCCACTGGGGAAAGCCGCCGCCCGCTGCCGAGCCGAGAACTTTTATCTGCATGTCTGAACCAGAAAAAGAAGGAAAGAAATGCCCGCGCGAAAGGCGGGCAGACAGGCGATTAACGGTTGGAAATGTACAGTGTCACTTCCAGCCCCAGACGCAGGTCAACAAACTCAGGTTTGGTCCAGGTAGTCATAGCGGTGCTCCTTTGCATGCATCGTGATAGTTCGAAGCCAATGAGAAAAATTCGCATTCGGCTGGCTCAATGTTGACGAAATGTGACGGAGATCGCAACCGTTAAAGCGTAACCGGGTTATTCACCCCAGGTGGCGGAGAGCACGTTCAGCCAGTTGCGCCAGGTCAGCTTCTCCAGCAGCCGGTCGTCAAACCCCGCCTGCTTGAGCGCTTGCGTCAGGCGCGGCAGGCCTGCGGCGTCCTCCAACGGTTGCGGTACGTTAACCCCGTCAAAATCTGAGCCAAATCCCACGCGATCTTCACCAAGTTTAGCGATCAAATACTCAACGTGTTTAACAATTTCTGTTAAGCCTGTCGTTGCACTGTCACGTTTTCCGTCAGCCCGCAGGAAGGCGGTGCCGAAATTGACGCCGACCATACCGTCGCTCTGGGCGATAGCGTCCAGCTGCGTATCGGTCAGGTTGCGCGGCTGCGGGCAGAGGGCGTGGGCATTGGAGTGGGTGGCGACCAGCGGTGCGGTGCTCAACGCGGCGGTTTGCCAGAAGGTTTTCTCGTTCATGTGCGAGACGTCAATCATGATGCGGCGCTGGTTGCAGGCGCGGATCAGCGCTTCACCGGCCGGCGTCAGGCCGGGGCCGGTATCGGGTGAGCCGGGGAATGGCCCGCTGACGCCGGTGCCGAAGGCGTTCGGCAGATTCCAGAACGGCCCGATGCTGCGCACGCCCAGCCGATAGAAGGCCGCCAGCTGCGTCAGCGCCGCGTCGATCATGCCGGCGCCTTCGATATGCAGCACCGCGGCGATTTGCCCGTCGAGGCGGCACTGTTCTATCTCGGTAGCCGTGCGGCAGAGGCGCAACTGCCCCTGAGAGGCGCGTTCCAACTGGTGCAGGATGGCTATCTGCCGTTCGGCTATCGCCAGCGGATCGAACGCGGCCTGCGCGTCCTCCAGCGTTTGATTACGCATCTGGGCGATATAGCTGACCGGAGGAATAAACACCGCGAACAGCCCGCCGCAGAATCCGCCGCGCCGCATACGTGGAAAGTCGAGGTGGCCCGGCGTGACGTGCGAATAAAAGGCGCTGACCGGATCGTCATCGTGCTGCAGCCACAGGTTGAGCAGCAGGTCGTTATGGCCGTCGAACACCGGCCAAAGAGGGGGAAGCGTCATGGGCGTTTCACTGTGTCAGGCATCATGCACGCTATGTTGTACGATCGCGCGAGGGGGAACAACCCCCGCGCGATGAGGGAGTTAAAGGCGTATCGACAGCTCGACGTCATCCGCGAACGGCGTGGAGAGATAACCCGACGCCGGAGAACGCACGCGCGTCAGATAATCCGGGCTGTAATCGGCGTTGTCGGCGACGATCAGCGCGCCGGGGCGCAGACGATTTTCCAGCAGCGCGAGGATATCGGGGTAAAGCCCCTTGGCGCCGTCCAGCAACAGCAGGTCGACAGTGGCCGGCAGATCGTCGCGCAGCGTTTCCAGGGCATCGCCCACGCGGATCTCCACCAGATCGACGACGCCGCCTTTGGTCAGGTTGTGGCGCGCCTGCGCCGCTTTGCTCGGTTCAAATTCGCAGGTGATCAACCGGCCGCCGCCGTTGTCGCGCAGCGCGGCGGCCAGGTGCAGCGTTGAAATACCGAACGACGTGCCGAATTCGACGATGTTTTGCGCCCGACAACCGCGCGCCAGCATGTACAGCAATGCGCCGGTTTCCGGCGACACCGCCAGGGGGAAATCCTTCAGGCGATGGTAGAGTTCACGATAGTCGGTTTTACTCTGCATCAGTCGATTTTGCTCTTCGTCAGGCACGTCGCGGAACAGGGAGGCGAGCGCCGGTGAACGGCCGGCGGCCTGCTGGAACAGGGTGCTTAGCAGCGGCGCCAACGGCGCGGTGGTCAGGGTACTCATGGCAAAACTCCCGTAGAAAAAGTGAGCGCGAAAGCGCGTGCCGCTATAATATGACGAACTATTCGCATTTCTCTATTCGCATTGGCCGCCCGCTATGATTGAACGCCGCAGTAAGCAAATTTCCTCGAGAAAACAACCGCAACAGGCGCGATCCGCCGAATTGGTCTCCGCCATTTTGACCGCCGCTATTCAGGTTTTGGCGCAGGAGGGCGCCGCGCGTTTCACTACCGCCAGAGTGGCTGAACGCGCCGGCGTCAGTATCGGTTCGCTTTATCAGTATTTTCCCAACAAAGCGGCGATCCTGTTCCGTTTGCAAAGCGACGAATGGCGGCAGACCACCGCCATGCTGAGCGGCATTCTGGCCGATCGAGAGACTGCGCCGTTCGAGCGTTTGCGGTTGCTGGTGCAGACATTTATCCGTTCGGAATGTGAAGAGGCGCAGATGCGCGTGGCGCTGAACGATGCGGCGCCGTTGTACCGCGATGCGCCAGAGGCGCAGGCGGCGAAGGCCACCGGCAAAGACATCGTGCAGGTGTTTATGGGCGAAGCGTTGCCCGATGCGGCGGAAGGCGTCCGTACGTTGGCAGGCGAGCTGATCGTCGGCACGCTGGGGGCGGCGGGCAAGCAATTCTCCGAAACGCCGCGCAGCGATGCGGAGATTGTGGCTTATGCCGACGCGATGGCGGACATGTTTTGCGCCTATCTGGCCGATTTAAACGGGCGAGCGGCGCCGTAAGGGAATGTTTAGTGACATTGTCACTTGATGAGCACGGTGCCTACGCCCGTTGGCGGCAGACGGCCAACACCAACTGCCGCAGCCAGCGGTGCTCCGCTTCAGCGTCCAGGCGCGGGTGCCACATTTGCGAGACGGTAATGGGCGGCGTTTTCACCGGCAGCTCGAACATGCGCAGCGGGCCGTCGTCCGGATGAGCATGCACAAAGGAGGCGGGCAACAGCGCCAGCAGGTCTGAGGCTTGCGCTACCGCCAGCGCGGCCGGAAAGCTCGGCACCACGGCGGCAATCTGGCGCATCAGCCCCAGCTCCGCCAACGCGGCGTCTACCGGCCCGAGAATGCGCCCGCTGCGCGAGGCCACCACGTGGCCGCAGGCGGCGTACTCGGCGGCGCCTATCCTGGGCCGCTGCGCCAGTGGATGCGCGCTTCTCATCACGCCGACGAAGCGGTCGCGAAACAGCGCCTGCAGGCGGATTTCCGGCCCCATTTCGCCCAGCACGCCAATCTCCAGATCGACCAGGCCCTCACGCAGGGGGCGGTCGCTTTTCTCGGGCTTGGGCGCAAAGCGCAGCCGCGCCCGTGGCGCCTGTTGCGCAGCGGCGGCGATCAGCGCCGGGCCGAAGGCCTCGACGAAGCCGTCGTTGGCGCGCAGCGTAAAGGTCCGGTCGAGCGTGGCGGGATCCAGCGCGTTCGGCGTTGGACGCAGCAGCGCCCGAGCTTCGAATGCCGCGTTTCGCACCCGTTCGCGCAGCGTTTCGGCATAAGGCGTCAGCACCATATGACGCCCGGCGCGCACCAACAGCGGATCGCCGGTGGCCGTGCGCAGTCGGCTGAGGGTGCGGCTCATCGCCGAGGCGCTTAAACCGAGACGTCGCGCCGCGCCAGCTACGCTGCCCGTCGACAGCAGCGCGTCGAGCGCGGTCAGCAGGTTGAAATCAGGGTCGGTCATGCATTTATCCTGTGGCGCCGGAAATAAGAGAAGGCGTTTACTGCAGTATATCAGCGTAAGCGCTGCGTCACTTGCGCTCTGATGGGCAATAAAAAAGCCGATAACCTGGGGGGTATCGGCTTTTAATGCGCAGTGGCGGAGGGTTACACCGGCAGCTGCTGCGCGGTTTTCTCGACCAGCGCCAGCAGCAGCTTGATGTCTTCCAGCGTCACGATCGGGTTAAGCAGCGTCATCTTCAGGCAGGTCACGCCATCGAACTCGGTCACGCCGACGTTGGCGCGGCCCGACTCCAGCAAGGCGTCACCGATGCGCTGGTTGAACAGCGCGACGGCCGCGTCGCCTTTTGCCGCCAGCGGCGCCGGAAGGTAGCGGAACAGCACGCTGGCCAGCTGCGGCTGCATCACCAGTTCCAGCGATTCCTGGTCGGCGATGTAACGCGCCACCTGTTGCGCCAGCGAGACGCCATGATCGATGATCTCGGCATACTGCTTCTGCCCCAGCGCTTCCAGCCCCATCCACAGCTTCAACGCATCGAAGCGGCGGGTGGTCTGCAGCGATTTGGAGACCAGGTTCGGCACGCCTTGCGCTTCGTCAAATTCGGAGTTCAGGTAGGCCGCCTGATAGCGCATCAGCTCGTAGTGGCGCTCGTCTTTCAACAGGAAGGCGCCGCAGCTGATGGTCTGGAAGAACTGCTTATGGAAGTCCAGGGTGATGGAGTCCACCAGCTCCAGGCCGTCCAGGTAGTCGCGGTACTGCTCGGAGAGCAGCAGCGCGCCGCCCCAGGCCGCATCCACGTGCACCCAAATTTTCTGCTCCGCCGCCAGCCGCGCGATATCGCGCAGCGGGTCAATGGCACCGGCATCGGTGGTGCCGGCGGTGGCGACGATCGCCATCACCTGCTCGCCGTTAGCCTTGGCCTGCGCCAGTTTTTGCGCCAGATCGTTCACGTCCATGCGGGCGAAGCGATCGGTTTTCACCAGCGTGACGGACTGGTAGCCAAGGCCCATCAGCGCCATGTTCTTCTGCACCGAGAAGTGGGCGTTTTCAGAACAGAACACTTTCAGCTTGCGCAGATCGCCCACCAGACCGTCCTGCTGCACGGAGTGGCCCTGACGCGCGAAGAATGCATCGCGCGCCAGCATCAGCCCCATCAGGTTGCTCTGGGTGCCGCCGCTGGTGAACACCCCGGCGTCGCCGGGCTGGTAACCGACCTGGGCGCGCAGCCACTCGATCAGCTTCATTTCGATCAGCGTGGCCGACGGGCTCTGATCCCAGGAGTCCATGCTCTGGTTGGTGGCGTTGATCAGCACTTCAGCGGCCTGGCTAATCACCAGGCTCGGGCAGTGCAGGTGCGCCACGCACTGCGGGTGGTGCACCGACAGGCTGTCTTTCAAAAAGTACTCGATGGCGCGCTCGATCGCCGCCTGGTTGCCCAGGCCTTGCGGGGTAAAGTCGAGCTGGATGCGTTCGCGCAGTTCGGCAACGCTTTTGCCCTGATACATCTCGGGCTGTTGCAGCCACTGCACGACGGCTTCACTGCTCTGTGCGATCGCCTGGCGGTAAGCCTCGGCGCTGTGCGCCGAGGAAGCCAGAATCGGGTTTAACTTGGACATCGCGGTCATTCGCTCCAATCAGACTGGCTTGACGCCGGCGGCCAACAGCGCCTGCTCAAATTTATCCAGGAAAATACCCAGCTCATCATTGGTGATCAGCAGGGAAGGCAACAGACGGAGCACGCAGCCGTTGCGCCCGCCGCGCTCCAGGATCAAGCCGGATTCGAAGCATTTTTTCTGCAGCAGCGCGGACAGCTCGCCATCGGCCGGGTAGCAGCCCATGTGATCCTGCGCTTCGTTCGGCTTGACGATCTCGATGCCGATCATCAGGCCCAGACCGCGGACGTGGCCGATCACCGGATAACGTTTCTGCAGCTCGGCCAGCTTGCCTTTGAGCCATTCGCCCTGAGCGGCCACTTTGTCGGCGACCTTATGCTCCTTCAGGTACTGCAGAGTGGTCAGGCCGGTGGCCATCGCCAGCTGGTTGCCGCGGAAGGTGCCGGTGTGGTGGCCCGGTTCCCAGGCGTCGAACTCTTTTTTGATGCCCAGCACCGCGAGCGGCAAGCCGCCGCCGACCGCTTTCGACATCACGATGATGTCCGGCTCGATGCCGGCGTGTTCGAAGGCGAACAGCTTGCCCGTACGGGCGAAACCGGCCTGAACTTCGTCGATGATCAGCAGAATGCCGTGTTCCTGCGTCACTTTGCGAATGCGCTGCAGCCACTCGGCCGGGGCCGGGTTAACCCCGCCTTCGCCCTGAACGGCTTCCAGGATCACCGCCGCCGGTTTACGCACGCCGCTTTCCACGTCGTTAATCAGATTATCGAAGTAGTAGGTCAGCGCCTTGACGCCGGCTTCGCCGCCGATGCCCAGCGGGCAGCGGTATTCATGCGGGTAAGGCATGAATTGCACTTCCGGCATCATGCCGTTGATGGCCGCTTTCGGCGACAGGTTGCCGGTGACCGACAGCGCGCCGTGGGTCATGCCGTGGTAGCCGCCGGAGAAGCTGATCACGCCGGAACGGCCAGTGTGTTTTTTCGCCAGCTTCAGCGCGGCTTCCACCGCATCGGCGCCGGACGGGCCGCAGAACTGCAGGCAGTACCCTTTGCCTTCGCCCGGCAACAGAGAGAGCAGGTAGTCGGAGAAACGATCTTTCAACGGGGTCGTGAGATCGAGAGTATGTAACGGCAAGCCGCTGGTAATGACATTTTGGATGCTTTGCAGGACGTCGGGGTGATTATGTCCAAGAGCCAACGTTCCCGCCCCGGCCAGGCAATCAAGATATTGATTATTCTCAACATCAGTGATCCAAACGCCCTGGGCTTTCGCAATTGCCAACGGCAATTTGCGCGGATAACTCCTAACATTCGACTCAAATTCGGCTTGACGCGCCAAATAGGTTTCATTGTTTCCGTTTAATGAGTTTGCAACTAAAGTATCAATACGGACTTTATCCGTCATCATATCTCTCCTACAACCGAAGGTCTCAAGACGCAACGATTGAATTAATGAATTAGAAAAGTAACTGCCTTGTGAAAAGCGCGACCAATATATGGCTTTTTCGCCTGGGACTCAATAGCCGATTTTGTTTTGAATTGTTTAGTTTTTTCTTAGGCTCATCAATATGTTGTTGATTTGTTGACCGTTGGTTTTGCCGGCAAAAAACAACATTTCTTTAACATTGCGTAAAAATCCTTTTCTGCTTTCCTTTGGCTGCTTCTTTAATGCATTTATTATTAAGGTGAATTTCCGATTAATAACATAAATAGAAAATAGCGGCTTATTTTCATCTATTCACCACCTTAAGTCCTATAGCGGTTATATACACAAAATTTGTGATGAATATAAGCAGTCGAGCGTTAAAAGCGCAGTATCCAGGGTGGTGATTTCTTGCAGATTTTACGTAGCGCGATCAAAACAGCGGGATTTTTGTGCGGCGCTGCAGGCTGTCTTGCACGCCCCAATGCACCAGCGGCAGATCTTCTTTCTGACGGCCTTCGTCGTCAAAGCGTTTCAGCACGGCGGAAGCCAGGTACATC